>JAMPCH010000015.1 GCA_023666265.1 Roseburia sp. | reverse complement strand
AAATTTATTTTATCATCTTTTCGTCCGTTTGTCAAGCGTTTTCGGGGATTTTTTTGCCTCCCCTTTTGAACCCCTCTGTCGCCGCTTCGCGTCGCCACCTCCCCTTTCAAGGGAGGCGTTTTCTTCGCCCGTTTTGCCGAGGGTCGCGGAATGACGCAAGGACGCGTCAGCGGGTCGCCCAAAGCGACACGCCGCGCTCTCCTTCCAAAAAAGAAAAACACATAGTGCAAGACCGCAAGCGCCCGGAGCGACCCGCAAGGCACACCACCGAAAAAAAGAGACCCCGCTTTGGGGTCTCTTTTAAGATCACACTTCTTCTTCGAGGAAGCCGAAGTTCGACTTTCCGCTCTTTTTGATCCGATACATCGCGTCGTCCGCCATACCGATGATCTCCTCGACGCGCTTTGAGTCGTCGCGAATGATCGAGATACCGATACTTACGTTGACCGTGAGGTGGTCGCCGCTGTCGCTGTCAAAGCCCTCCTTAAGGGTATTGAGGATCTGCTCCGCGATCTTAGCGGGGTCGTTTTGGTCGGAGTTTCGGATACAGATAATAAACTCGTCGCCGCCATAGCGTCCCGCCATACCCTTATCGCCGATCGCGTTTCTGATCGTCGTCGCCGTAAAGCGGAGAACTTGGTCGCCGGTCGCGTGGCTGTACTGGTCGTTATAGAATTTAAAGTCGTCGATGTCGACGAAGAGGATCGCGAACTGGTTCTTTCTTGCCGCGATCAGCTCGATCTCGTTATTGATCGCGCTCTCGATCGTCTCGCGGTTATAAACGCCCGTGAGCGAGTCAAAGGACGCGCGCGCCGTCAGCATATTTTCACTCTTCTTCGCGCGGTCGATGTCGACGATCACGCCGACGCTCTTGATCGGCGTACCCGCCTTATCGACGATCGTCGCGGTACGGATCAATACCCAGATATAGTCGCCGTAGATATTCTTCCAGCGATACTCGTTATGCTTAAAGTTCTCGCCCTTCGCGAGCTTTTCGAGATCCGCCTTATAGCGATCCGCGTCGTCGGGGTGAACCTTACACTTTAAGAGGAAGCTGTCCGCGAAGTGATCCGAGGGGGCGCGATAACTGAACTTTTTATTAAAGTTGTTTGAGAAGATGACCTCGTTATTGACGAAGTTCCACTCAAAAATGATGTTGTCCGACATCTCGATGATCGTCCGATAGCGCGACTCGCTCACGATAATATCGTCGACGATATCGTTGAATACGCGGGCGATGTCGCCGTATTCGTTCCGCGACATGATCTCGATACGCGCCTCGTGGTCGCCTCGGCTGATCTTAAGGAGGGTCTCCTCAATCTTATAAAGCGGCTTTGTGACCGTGATCACGAGTAAGATCACCGCGACAAAGAAGATAATAAAGAGGAGGATCGAGATCCCGATGACCGACGAGACCGAGGAAGCCGAATACGTCCCCGCCGCCGACGCGTCGTCATTCGCCACAACGACCCATCCGCTCTCCGTCGCCGTCGCGTAAGCGACCTTTTCGCCGCTCCGATAGCGGGTCGGGGTCGTCGTCGCGTTCGCGACCGCGTCCTTATACGGCTGATACTGTTGAGGCGGCGAATCCATCGACCCCGCGAGCGTTTGTGTCGTGATGATCGAACCGTTCGGGTCGACCGCGAACAAAACGTTCGACGACTGGCGAAGGATCGCGCGTACCCCGCCGCTCTCCTGGGCAAAAACGAGCGCGAGGTCATAATCGTTTACCTTCGCGCGGACGGAGATAAAATACTGAGACTTATCGCTTTGAGAGGCGCTGTCATCGATCACGGGGAGATAGTCGGCGGCGTCCGTCTTACAAACATCCTCCGCTAAGGTCTGCGCGCTCCCGATCCCCGCGCCGAGGACGATCTTACCGCTGTTATCATAGATCACGGCGGAGGAAACGGCGGAGGCGGCAACCATCGAATCAAAAAGGTTTTGTACCTCGTCGGTCGCGCCGCTGTCGCCGTCGGTATACTGTTGTACCGCCGGGATCTCGGCGATCGTCTTTGTCTTCGCCGCGATCTCCGTCAGATAATTCTGAAGGCTTTCCGCCTGCGTCCCGGAAAGCCCGGAGAGATAATCGTCGTACATCGCGTCCGCCGTCGAGCTGAGCTGGATCGTCAAGAACACCCCAAAAGCGCCCATAGATACGGCGAGCAGGATCGCGGAAACCAGGATCAATATATTTTTTACCTTCATATGTAACCCACGCTCCATCTGAGATTTGAACGCGTCGCGCGCGTTCACTTATACTTATAATATCACAAATTTTCCGAAAAGTAAATGACTTGTGAATATTTTGTAACTTCGCCCTAAAACGCCTTTTGTTTTTTGTTGATTTTGCCTTATTCTTTTTTGCGATTTTGCTTTATTCTTTTGGGAAGGCGTGCCGCTCCGCGCGCTCGCGATCGCCGCCGGACTTTACGTTACCCGCCGCCCTAAACCGAGCGCGCCGCCGCGCACGCCTTCCCCAAAAAAATAAACAAAAAAGCCTTTCCCTTAGCCGTTCCCGAGGTTGTCAAAATTCTTTTTGAGATCGTCGCCGAATTTTTTCAGCTTCTCAAAAAAGCCCGACTGCTTCTCATAATTCTTATCGCCGAGCATCTCGCTGAACTCGGTCAAAAGCTCCTTTTGCTTTTTCGTGAGATTTTTGGGGACCTCGAGGACGACCTTTACGAGCTGGTCGCCGCGTCCCTCTCGCTGGAGGCGCTTCACGCCCTTCCCGCGTAGGCGAAAGACCGTATCCGGCTGAGTCCCCTCGGGGATATGATAGCTGACGTTCCCGTCGATCGTCGGGACGGTCACGTCCGCGCCGAGTACCGCTTGGGCGTAGGTGATCGGGATCTCCGTCCAGATGTCGTTCTCCCGCCGCTCAAAGAGCGGATCCTTCCTTACCGAGATCCTGACCTTGAGGTCGCCGCGCGGTCCGCCGTTTTGACCGACGTGTCCCGCGTTCGCGACCCTTAACGTCATACCGTCGTCGATCCCGGCGGGTACGGAGACCGTGATCTTTGACTTCTTTTGTACCCTCCCGCTCGCGTGACAGGTCGGACAGGGTGTCTCGATGATCTTCCCCTTACCGCCGCACTTGGTACACGGGCGGGTCGAGGTGACCGACCCGAGGATCGTCCGCTGTTGAAATCTCACCGTCCCCGACCCGTGACAGTCGGGACAGGTCTTCGCCGTCGTCCCCGCCTTCGCGCCGCTCCCGTTACAGCTGTCACAGACCTCCGCGCGGTTGAGCTCGACCTCGTGTTGGACGCCCTTACAAGCCTCCATAAACGATATATCGAGGCTGATCGCGATGTCCGCGCCCTTTCGCGGCGCGTTCGGGTTCTGCGTCGTCGACCGCGATCCGCCCCCCATCCCAAAGAAGGAGTCAAAAATATCGCCGAGATCGATCCCGTCCCCAGTCGAGAAGCCGCCGAAGCCCCCAAAGCCGCCCGCGCCCTGTCCCGCGCCGTAAGAGGGGTCTACCCCCGCGTGACCGAACTGGTCATAGCGCTGGCGCTTCTGAGGGTCGGAGAGGACGTCGTTCGCCTCGTTGACCTCCTTAAACTTCTCCGCCGCCGCGGGGTCGTCGGGGTGAAGGTCGGGGTGGTACATCTTCGCCATTTTACGGTACGCCTTTTTGATCTCGTCGTCCGTCGCCGATTTCGAGATCCCGAGTACCTCGTAATAATCGCGTTTTTCCGCCATACCTGTCATTTCCTTTCTTTATGTCTCGTCATAATCGCCGACAGGCAGTACCGCGATGTCGCAGTACTGCCCTCGACAGAATTGAATAATTTTTAATTCGCGTCGGTATAATCCGCGTCGACGATGTTATCGTCTCCGTTCCCGCTCGCCGCGCCGCTCGTTCCCGCGCCCTGTATGTCCGCGCCCTGCGCCGCGCCTTGCTCCTGATAGATCCGACCCGCTACGTCGTAAAAAGCCTTTTGGAGCTCATCCTTAGCGGTCTTGATCTTTTCGACGTCCGTCCCCTTGAGCGCCTCCTTGAGCGCGTCGAGCTTCGGGTTGACCGCCGCCTTATCCGCGTCGCTCACCTTATCGCCGAAATCGCCCATCGACTTCTCGATCTGATAAACGAGCTGATCCGCCTCATTTCTTAGGTCGACCTCCTCGCGGCGCTTGGCGTCCTCGGCGGCGTAAGCCTCCGCCTCCTTGACCGCCTTATCGATGTCCTCTTTACTCATATTGCTCGAGGCGGTGATCGAGATATGCTGCTCCTTCCCCGTCCCGAGATCCTTCGCCGAGACGTTTACGATCCCGTTCGCGTCGATGTCAAAGGTCACCTCGATCTGAGGGATGCCTCTCGGCGCGGGCGCGATCCCGTCTAAGCGGAATGTCCCGATCGACTTGTTGTCCTTGGCGAAGTCGCGCTCGCCCTGTAAGATATTGATGTCGACGCTCGGCTGATTATCGCTGTAGGTCGAGAAGATCTGCGACTTTTTCGTCGGGATCGTCGTGTTCCGCTCGATCATACGGGTGCAGACCCCGCCCGCCGTCTCGATCCCGAGCGAGAGCGGCGTAACGTCGAGGAGGAGAAGCCCCGTGACCTCTTGATTGAGGACGCCGCCTTGGATCGCCGCGCCCATCGCGACGCATTCGTCGGGGTTGATCCCCTTAAACGGGTCCTTCCCGATATAGCTCTTGACCGCGTCCTGGACGGCGGGGATACGCGTCGACCCCCCGACGAGGAGAACCTTATCGATCTCGCCGATCGATAGCCCGCTGTCGCTTAACGCCTGTTTTAACGGACCCATCGTCGCCTCGACGAGGTCGGCGGTCAGCTCGTTGAATTTCGCGCGGCTGAGCGTGGTGTTCATATGCTTGGGTCCGGTCGCGTCCGCCGTGATATACGGGATACTGATATTGACCGAGGTCGAGTTAGAGAGGGCGATCTTTGCCTTCTCCGCCTCGTCCTTGAGACGCTGCATGGCGAATTTATCGCTCTTTAGATCGATCCCGTCGGTGCGCTTAAATTCGCTTACGAGATAGTCGATCACGCGCTGGTCAAAGTCGTCGCCGCCGAGGCGGTTATTTCCCGCCGTCGCGAGTACCTCCTGTACCCCGTCGCCGATCTCGATGACCGATACGTCGAATGTCCCGCCGCCGAGGTCATACACGACGACCTTTTGTTCGTTCCCTTTATCGACCCCATAGGCGAGCGCGGCGGCGGTCGGCTCATTGATGATCCGATGGACCTTTAAGCCCGCGATCTGACCCGCGTCCTTGGTCGCCTGACGCTGTGCGTCGGTGAAGTACGCCGGGACGGTGATGACCGCGTCGGTGACCTTTTCGCCGAGATAGCTCTCCGCCTCGTTTTTGAGCTTGGTGAGGATCATCGCCGAGATCTCCTGGGGCGTATATTTCTTCCCGTCAATGTCGACCTTATAGTCGCTCCCCATATGCCGCTTGATCGAGATGACCGTCTTATCCGGGCTCTGGACCGCTTGGTTCTTGGCGAGCTGACCGACGAGCCTTTCGCCGTCCTTGGTAAAAGCGACGACGGAGGGGGTCGTCCGCGACCCCTCGCTGTTGGTGATGACGGACGGTTCGCCGCCCTCGATGACCGCGACGCAAGAGTTTGTTGTTCCTAAATCGATCCCTATGATCTTAGCCATAATAAATGCCTCCTTTAAAGCCTTTGTTGTTTGTGTTGTTTTTATTTTTTGGGGAAGGCGTGCGCTTTCGCGCGCTCCTTCGCCCTCGGGTCTTTGATCGCCGTCAGCTTACGACCGCGACCATCGCGAAGCGTAACACCCGCGTCCCGATCCGATAGCCGTTTTGGAATACCGAGGCGATCTTACCGCTCTCGAGCGTATCGCTCTCGACCTGTTGGACGGCTTGGTGGATACTCGGGTCAAAGTCCTCGGTCGGTACGCGCTCGACCCCGAGCTTATCGAGCGCCTCCGCGAACGCGGTACAGATCATCTCAACGCCCTTTTTATAATTCTCGTCGTTACATTCGGTCTTTAAAGCCCGCTCGAGATTATCCATAACGGGGAGAAACTCGGTCACGATCCGCGCCGTGATCTCGGGGGTTAGCTCCGTCCGCTCCTTCGCGGTGCGTTTCCGATAGTTGTCGTATTCCGCGACGTTCCTTAAAAGCTGATCCTTTAGCCGCGCGATCTCTTGATCCTTTGGATCGTCCTTCGGGTCGCCCTTCGGCTCTCCCTTCGGCTCTTCCTTCGGCTTCTCCTCCTTCGCGGGCGAGCTTTCCGCCGGGTCGCCCGCGGCTTTGTTGTCCTCCTCCTTTAAAATTTCTTTTTCTTCCTTTTCCTTTTGCTTATTCTTGCTCAAACGTCTCCGCCTCCTTTTCCACGTCGACCGCGTCCGTTTCCTCCTGTGATAAAAGGGTGGAAACCTTACGCGTAAAATATTCTATATAAGGAATGATTTTTTTATAATCGAGCCTTAGCGGACCGATCACGCCGAAGCTCCCCGCGCGTTCCCCGCTCCTTGAAAAAGACCCCGTGATCATACTCGAATTTGAGATCACGAAGGGTTCGTCCTCCGCCCCGAACATCACGTGTATCCCGCCGAAGGCTTCGTCAAGGACGCGTGTGAACTCGTTTCGGTTTTTTAAGACCGCCGCAACCTCTGTCCCCTTCAGCTCGGGACAGGCGATGAGGTTTTCTTCCCCCTCGAGCATGACCCGATCGCCGATCATCTCCGCCGAGAGATCCATAACGCCCTTTAAAAGCGGCGAGAGCGAGACGAGATAGCTCCCGAGCGCGGCGGAGAGGTTATTTAAAAAATCCTCCGAGACCCGCTCCGGCGAGATCCCGGTGAGGTTTTCCCGCGCGAACTCCTGAAAGAACGCCATCTGTTCCTCCGTGAGGTCAAAGGATAGGCGACAGACGCGGTTTCTGATCTGTCCCCCCGAGGTCACCATTAAAAGGACGTACATCCGCCGCCCCGTCGGGATCACCTCGACCTTTGTAATGACCGAGAAGCGCGCCGAATCACTCGTCGAGACGATCGCGCATTTCGTGATCTCCGCTAGCGCACGCGAGGCGTTCCCGATGATGACCTCGTCGGTCTCGTTCTCCGCCCCCTCAAAAAGCCGGTCGAGCTTTTCACGTTCCTCCTCGGGGAGCGCCGTCCGCCCCGAGAGCCGCTCGATATAGAGCCTTAACCCGCGATAGGTCGGGATACGCCCCGCCGAGGTGTGGGGATGCTCGAGATAGCCCTGTTGTTCGAGCGACGCCATCTCGTTTCGGATCGTCGCCGACGAGACCTTAAAGTCGAGGAGGGACTGGATCGCCTTTGATCCGATCGGCTCGCCGGTACGGATATATTCGTCTACGACGATCTCGAGAATTTTAAGCGCCCGGCTCTCCATGGCTTTTGACCGATCCTTTCCGCTCCGAGAAGTTTTTACCGCTTTTAGCAGTCCTTCGGGTCGAGTGTTAGCACTCTCGCTCTTCGAGTGCTAAACATAATGTATCACTTTTTCTCCGAAATGTCAATACCTTTTTTAAAATTTTTTTGAAAAAAGCCGAAAAAGCGATCGTACCATTATTTATACACAGGCTCGCCGTACATCCCCCTTCCCCAAAAATAAAAAATCTCCAACCGCCGACCCGCGACCTCAACCGCCGATTGTTTAAATTGCATAAAAACAACCACCGTTTTATTTACAAACTGGCGATTGACGAACGGGGCGTTTTCTGATAAAATAATAATGTAAACGTATTCATTATGATCGTTTTCCTCCGGGGGTCTCGACCGTCGGAGATCGAGCATACATCGAAAGGAGTGTTTTTATAGCATGAAAATGAAAAAAACGCTCGCGGCGATCCTCGCGGCGAGCATAGTACTCGGGATAAGCGCCTGCGGCAGCTCGGACAGCGGACGCGGCGGCGAAACAACGACGACGCCGGCGAACGCGGACGCGGACGTGACGACAACCACGAGCGGTCCCTCCGCCGGCGATCAGGAATTCACCGAGGCTGAGGTCGTCGAGATCGACGAAAATCAGGAGACCGGGACGATCAAGGTCCTCATCTATTACGACCTCGTGACCCAGGACGCCGACCTCGTCGACCTCTTTGAGACCCGCTACGGCGGCTCGATCGAGCAGGAGATCTGTTCGAACGGGGGCGCGTATTTTGATAAGCTCGGGACGCTCGTCGCCTCCGATCTATCGCCCGATATTACCCGCTATGAGTGGCGATCCTTCCCCCACGGGATGTCGCGGAATATGTATACCCCGATCGACAGCTATATCGACCTCGAGAGCGACCTTTGGTCGGATATGAAGGAGATCGCCGATCAATTCGTCTATAACGGGAAGCATTATTACGTCCCCTATAAGATCACGTCAAATTTCGCGCTCAACTATAACCGCCTTTTATTACAGGAATACGGTCTCGCCGACCCGATCGACCTCTATCAGAGCGGCGAATGGAACTGGACGGCTTTTCGCGATCTCATCACCCAGTGGTGTAACGCCGACGAGAACCATATCGGCTATACCGGCGTAAGCGCGATGAGCTTCGTTTCCACCACGGGTACAAAGCTGATCGACGTGACCGATAACCAGATCATCAATAACCTTAAAAACGAGAACGTTCAGCGCGCGATGGAATTCGTCGAGGATCTCTGTCGTCAGGGGCTGACCGGCGACGGCTACGTCGACCCGGGCGAAGCCTTCCTCGACGGAAATCTCCTCTTCCTCGGTATGGAGCCGACTTGGGCGTATTCCGCCGCCTGTGAGTCGCTCTTTAAAAAGAGCGTCGATTACGATATGGCGTTCGTCCCCTTCCCGAGAGACGATCTCGCCGATCAGTATTACTTAGCTTACGACTCCTTCGGCTATATGATCCCCTCGGGCGCGAAAAACGTCAAGGGCGCGGTCGACTGGATCACCCTCAACCGTACCGAGGAGACCGACCCCGAGAACGTCGCCGAGGCGAAGGCGACCGCGACCGACTCGTCGCCGAAGTATTACCCGAAATGCCCCGAGTGTAAGTACAGCTACGTCGAGAACGAGACCGAGGATCTGACGGTCTGCCCCGAGTGTAACACGCCGAGAAGAGAGAAATTCAACGCTTGGTACACCGAGGAACAGTATGAGGTTTTACAGGATCTCATCACCCCCGAGCGCGGGAAGTTCAGCTTCCTCTTTGATAACTGTAAGGGCTTTAACGAGGATCTTTCCAATATCTTCGAGGGAATGGGCGATCAGTCGCTCATGGACGGACCGATCTGGGATAACGTATCGTATACCCAGCTCCGCGACGAAAACTATAACATGATCGAATCCATTCTCGACGAATACCGCGAGAAAATGGCGCAGGGCTAAATCGCTCTTCGCCCCAACATAAAAAGATCCGCAGGTCTGACCGATCTGCGGATTTTTTGTAATCACAAAACCGTTTAAACAAAACCTTCGACCTTACAGCCGCCGAGACGACCCCCTCCGTTGCCGCGTAGTGACTAACCTCGCCCCCTTTTAGGGAAGGCGCGGCTTCCCCGCAATTGCGTAAATCCGGCGCCGCTTTAACAAAACCACCGACCTGACAGGCAGTAAGATAGAGAAAGAAGAAAACTAACAATGGGAACAGAGGGTTCCAAGGGAAATCATTTCCCTTGGTGGGGGGAGTTCGGGGGGCAAAGCCCCCCGCTCCATTTAGTCATAACTTTGTCTTTTCTGTCTCTTCTATCTCTCTTTTTCTCTCTCAAAATCTCTCACCCGTCCTCCGAAGCTGATAAAGCGGCGCAGTAGCCCGTTGAAAAGGCGATCTGTAAATTAAACCCGCCGGTAAAGCCCGCGACGTCGATGATCTCGCCCGCGAAGTAAAGTCCCTTTACGAGCTTCGACTCCATCGTCTTCGGCGAAATTTCGCGGACGTCGATCCCGCCGTCGGTGACGATCGCCTCCGCGATCGGGCGAAAGCGGGTCGGCGCGAGCGAAAAAGCCTTCACCGTCCGCCCGAGCGCGAGGCGCTCCGCGCGCGTGACCGCGTTACATTGCTTCTCGGGGGAGAGCGACGAGCGTTCGAGAACGGGCGGGATCAGCTTCGCGGGGAGGAGCTTTCGGAGCGCGTTCGCCGTTTGACAGTTCTTTCGCTCGGCGAAGTCGCGCTGAAGCCGCGCGTCGAGCCGCTCCGCCGTAAGCCCGGGCTTTAGATCGATCGAGAGGGTATAGCGTCCTTCGCCGAATTTCTCCATACGCGCGCTCGCGCTCAGAACGAGCGGACCGGATACGCCGAAATGGGTAAAGAGCATTTCTCCCAGCTCCGAAAAAACGACCTTCCCGCGCTCGTTGTCCCGGACGGAGAGGGTCACGTTCCTTAGGCTGAGACCCGCGAGCGGGGCGCAGTCCTCGCGCGTTTCGAGCGGGACGAGCGAGGGCTTCGGCGGTACGAGCGTATGCCCGAGCCGCCCCGCCATCCGATAACCGTCCCCCGTCGACCCCGTCCCGGGGTAGGATAAGCCGCCCGTCGCGAGGATCACGCGCTCCGCGAAAAGGTCGCCCCCGTCGGTCTTTACGCCGATCACGGCGCACCCCTCGGTCAAGATCTCCTCCGCCCGCGCGTGGAGGATCGCGACCCCATACCGCTTCGCGCGGCGGACGAGCGCGTCCGCGACGTCGGCGGCGCGGTCGGAGACGGGGAAGACGCGATCCCCGCGCTCGGTCTTGAGCGGTACGCCCTCCTCCTCAAAAAAATTCATCACGTCCTCGGGCAAAAAGCGGGAGAGCGCGCCGTATAAAAAGCGCGGGTTTCGCGGGATATTTTTTAGGACAGTCTCGAGGTCGGCGTTGTTCGTGAGGTTACAGCGCCCCTTCCCCGTGATCATAAGCTTTCGCCCGAGCCGCTCGTTTCGCTCGACGAGCGCCGTCCTCCGCCCGCGTCGGGCGCATTCGCCCGCCGCGAGCAGTCCCGCCGCGCCTCCGCCGATCACGATCACCTCAAAGTCAGTCATACCCTCCCGCCTTTCGATCCTTTTTCTAAACCAGTTTACCACATTTTCCCCGCGCTTTCAATCCTTTTTGTGAAACTTTTTTGCAGGATTTTAAAAAACAGCTTGCAATTTTTTTAAAAAAGTAGTATACTGATAATCGGCGAAGAAGCCCGAGGGGGATCCCCTTCCCCCAAAAAAGGAAAACAAAAGGAGACAACGTCAATGCAAAGTCTTTTGTCCGACATAGAGGCAAAAATGCCCGAATTTTCCAAAAGTCAGCGCGTTCTCGCGGGCTATATGATCGAGCATTATGAAAAAGCCGCGTTTATGACGGCGGCGAAGCTCGGCGCGGCGGTCGGCGTAAGCGAAAGTACGGTCGTTCGCTTCGCGATCGAGATGGGCTTTGAGGGCTACCCGGAAATGCAGACCGCGCTCCGAAATTACAGCAAAAACCGTCTCACGACGCTCCAGCGGCTCGACATCGCGAGCGAGCGGCTCGGGAACGGAAATCTCTTAAAAAACGTCTTTAGCCAAGACGGCGAACGCCTACGTGCGACGCTCGAGAACCTCTCGGAGGAGCATTTTAACGCCGCCGTCGAGCGGATCGTCTCGGCGGAGCATCTCTATATTTTCGGCGCGATGAGTAGCAACATTCTCGCGCGGTTTCTCTATAATTACCTGAGCCTGATCTTTGAGAACGCGATCTTTGTCCAGCCGATCAACACGAGCGGGATCTTACAACAGCTCATACGGATCGGCGAGCGGGACGTGATGATCTCGATGTCCTTCCCGCGCTATTCGCGGAATACGCTCCACGCGACGGCATACGCGAAAAAAAGCGGCGCGAATATCATCGCCGTCACCGACAGCGCGACCTCGCCCCTCGCGGACTACGCGGACGAGCTCTTACTCGCCAAGAGCGACATGGTGAGCTTCGCCGACAGCCTCGTCGCCCCGCTCTGTCTGATGAACGCGCTCCTCGTCGCGGTCGGCATGAAATGCCGACCCCGTCTCGAACAGAACCTGATGAAGCTCGAGGCGCTCTGGGACGAGAACGAGGCGTATAAAAAGGATGATGAGAGCTAAAAGATCGGGGATCGCGCGTCCACGATCTCAGCTTGTCGAAAAACCTCCCGTCGGTCGGTTCTTCGACAAGCTGTCGCCGATTTTTGACGAAGCCAAAAATCCAAAGCCGCAAAAATTCTTTGAATTTTTGCGGCTTTGGGCTATGATCTTAATTTGAGGGAAAACTTGATGGGTAGACACGGAGGTCGTATTGTGAACGCCCAAGGTTGCCGCACGGACGCAGCAACAAAAACGTTCGCAAAATCCTCAAGCTCCTTTTCCTTCCGAAGTAAGTCGGTTTTGACTTTTTCGACAGACTGAGATCGGAGATCGCGCGTCCCCGATCTTTATTTTTGTTTTGGTTTTATTTTGGGGAAGGAGAGGAGACGGCTAGAGGCGTTGCCGTGGGGTCGCTTTGGGCGACACCGCCGCCGCTTCCGTGCGGTGTGGGGTGGGTGGGTGATGTTGCGCCCGAACTGTTATTTTCGTGGCGAAAATATCTTGGTGTGCGATTTCCTTTTTTCGCAAATTTTTTGCCCACAAATGGCTTTGTACTGCCGTTTGTGGGCAAAAATCTTTTTTGTCAGTGTTTCATGGCACGCCAAGAGGGATTCGACGGCGTCCGCGCGGCGAACGCCTAACCCCGGGGGGTTCTCATCTCCTCTCGGCAGGTGTCAAAACAAAATCCCGCGTCAGGGTGACACGGGATTTCCTTTTGTGACATCGTTACCAAATAGATTTTCGACTTTTACCACAGTAGCACCCAACGCCACAAACGGCAAGTTTGATACGCTGAAAGAGACATTTTCTTAACGCCTCTCAATATAATGCTAATTTTATGCACTTCAAATTGTACACTGAGAGTTCAAATTCCGTCACTTTTCCAAACCGTGGGATTTCCAAAGTCAACAGATGGTTCATTATTATGTCTTTATAATTGGTCGCCAAGCGAATGGTCTTATGTGTTCTGGTACATCATTTAAGCTACCCCATTCAGCATTTTCAATTGCCGTAAGAAATTCAGGCGTCAAATTTAGAAAATCATCTATAGGAAAAGATTTGCAGATGCTGGTTAAGTCTCCCAGATAAATTTTTTCCGATCCACTATCTTCATACAAAGAAGATGTATAGCCAGCATTGAGAGCCATTAATTTTGCAAAATCAGTCATTCCGCTTGTATGAAGTTTAAGGTCCTCGTATGGTGTCCTATCTTCTTTCTCCACAAGTATTTTTTTCTCACCTTCGGTCATTCCATCCCAAACTTCTTTTGAAAACTTTCCATTTGCTATATCAACAACAATTCTAAACTCATTTTGCCAAGAGTATGGCACTGTTTTAGAAAATTCAGTATAGTTGCTTGTTATGGCAAAATCTACCTCATACTTAACTCTATCATAGCCTATCCAAATATCTCCATACTGCTTATTTATAGCAGTAATAAGTCTATCTATAAATTGATGCGCATCCAAAATTACTACCGCAGTATCTCCAAATTGCTTCATACGAATATCTGGTTTTATAATTTCCCCCTTTTTATTTTTCTCCAAAGCATAAAGACAAAATAAACTTTCATGTGCCATGTATTCATCAAATACTCCACACTCCACAAAATCACTTACCGCTTCGCCCTGAAACAAATCACTCCACATTTGATTGATACCAGTATTACCTACACCCTCATACATGTCACCAATTCCAGGAGCCCCGTTTTTTCTATATTTTTCCATGGGGGACATAAAAACTTCCCCCATCTTTTCAAAATCATCAGCATGACATTTACGAGTTATTTTAACTAAAACATATTGGCGAGATCTTTTTTCGCTTTGTAACGCGGTTCTTACAACATTTATCATTGAATTCATTGATACTATCATATCATTTATCATAGAATGATAGTCATATCCGTTGTCGATTGCTTCGCTTAGTAAGGTCAATGATGAATTGGATAATGAGGCATTAGAGAGAAGCTCTCGTAATCCTATGCAATATTGAGCTAAGGGCATTTTGTTTTCAGCAGCCAATTTTAACAATTTATTACTTTTTTGATTTTCACCATATTCCATAGCTAATATTATAGCGAGATAATACTGTGCATTTTCATTACCACCATTCGCAAGCGAAGACAATACTTCCATACCTAAATTTTCAAGAATACAATCTCTGATGGTTTTACTGTTTGCACCCAAACATGCAGCCTTGCAAACAGTGATAACGCTTGCTTATAATTTTTACTTGTACAAACCCCATTTGCATAAAATAAAGCCAAATTAATCATTGAAACAGGACTACCTAATTTTGCGCCGTTTAAAAGCCAATTAAATGCCAAATCATCATTGCCATCTTCATGACATTTAGTAGCGACACGATTAATCGCATCTATGTCGCCGTTTTTGGCTTTATCCCAAATGTTTTGCATATTACTCAATCTCCATTTCTTTTAAATAAAAATAAAGAAATTGTTTTATACAACATGTAAATTTATATTGGAAATTTTATTAAAATACTCCCTGCATTTGTCACAACTTTGTAATTTTTAATTCAGTCAATGGTTCAATGCTTAAAGACAAATTACTCATATCTTTTTAATATGTCAATGTATGTACTATATATCTTTTCAAAATTCGTTCCTTTTCTATTTAAATAAAATACAAATAAAACTAAAGAAATATATTAATATTTGTATAAGGCTATTTTTTTCAAATTCTAATCCATAGTTTGAAAGTGATACATTATTCCATAAATAAGTAAAAAAACTAGCACTGAAAAAATAGTTGATCCATATTTTCCAATGTTTCTTGTAAATTGAAGTTTACCTAAATTAAACCTATATGTCTTATTAAATGTTGAATCCACTTCGTGTATTATCTTTTCCCACTGTAAACCCTTAATTTTTGGTTCGATAAAAACTTTTATATAAGCACCGCATCGGGCTATTTGGTATAACTTGGTGTTTATAAAAGCCTGAAATGGAATTACAACTATAAAAATAAGATTAATTATTTGCTCTGTATTAAATATTGATGAAAGTCCAATAATTGTTACGCATAGAATATACATAGTAGAAACTAATTGGTCTTTTGAACTTGTTAGACTGATTATTTCATCCCTTATTGCACTATATTCCAACTCAAGAGATTTTTTACTCACAATCTTACAATTCCTTTCTATATCAAGTTTACTTGTCCTAGTATGATAAAATCCTACAAATTCACTTTCTGATAATATACAATTATCCAACATTGGACAATCGTACCCTTATATTTATTATAGTATACTTTGGAAGATTTTTCAACCCTTTTTGTGCAAAATGTCAAAATTTTGCTTGCTGCACAGAAATTTCGTCTAATTGCACAAAAATATCATCGATGCTTTGTGAAATTTCACAATGGACAGGGCAGGGTTTTTGAAATCCGAGTCCCGACAGACTCGGATTTCAAAAAAAGCTTACATACCCATCGACATCCCCATCCCCTCGTCCTGCTCCTCGATCTCGTCCATATCCTCGTCGGGGTTCTCGGTTTCCTCGCCCTCGCCGTCAAAATCGGTCGAAACGGTGGTGCTTTCCCGTTCCTCGGGTTGTTCCCCGACCTCGGCGGAATCCTCGCTCAAATCGCGCGACACGTCCGCGTTTTCCTCGGGGGTTGACTGTGCCGCCCGCTGTGTCAGATCGCGGTTTATCTCGGTTTCGATCAGCCCGATGACGAAATCTTTCTGTGTCATGTTGTTGCGTTGCAGATAGTCCTTGATCTGCTGAAACAGTTCTTCCGGCACCTGAAACGCCAGCGTCCTCATATTGCTCATGTTCTTGTCCTCCCTGATGTTGAATTTGGGATGAAGTTCGTCCTGAAAAGCCAAAGTGACGAAATCTCCCATTGTTATCCTGTGTTCCTCAATGTATCGCTTGACCTCGGCGTGAAGTTCAGCGTCAATTTTGATGGTAACTCCTTTTTTCTCATTAGTCGACATTGTTCCTATCCCTTTCTAAAAATTTTCTAAAAGCAGATTCCGCAATCTGTTCGACTGCAGAATCGGTTTGAGCCGCCTCAATCAGAAGCAGCTCGTATAGCCATATCGGAATTTCAATCTCCATTCAGTTCCTTTCTTATTTCAAAGCCGCCCTTAAAGGTGACCGTTACGATGTCTTTGCCCTCAACCGTTATTTTCTCGATCAGTTGCCGCACTACAACATCATCAAATTCTGTCAAGGTAAAATCCTCACATTCGAACCGCTTCAGCACTGCGTCCAGCTCTGTTGAGTTTCGCTGCGCCGCGGATTGTTTTGACTTTTCAATTTCGATAAACTCGCGTAACATTTTCATTTCCTCGCTGAATTTTTCGATGTCAGCCATTGTCGTCGACGCGTTTTCGGGAACTGTCGCCAGCTTTATCAGCTCGTCGATGTTTCTCGCGAGTTCGTCGATTCGCTACTGCGCTGCTTGTACGCTCCCGCTTAGGTTTGGGTCAAGCACCTCGGTTATGCTCTCACGGAGTACCTTTGCCACATCGTCCTTGACCTCGCAAAACTCGTTTATCGCACTCACTATCGTCTTGTGGAGCGCTTGCTCGTCCACGGTGGGAGAGCAGTGGCATTTCTTCTTGCCATACTGAATGCGAGAAATGCACCGCCACTTTATCTCTTTAAAGCCTTTAGCCGTCCAAGTAACGCGCCTGTAATGTGCCCCGCATTCTCCGCAGATAAGCAGTTCCGAGAGCGCGTATTTCGCGCTGTATTTGCCCTGCTCGGTTTTCGTAAGTTTCTCGGCTATGGTGCGTTTCGCCGAACGCCGAGCCATTTCTTCCTGCACGCGATTGAAATCAGCGCGAGATATTATCGGCTCATGGTGGTTTTTCACCAAGTACATCGGCAGCTCGCCATTGTTTTTGCGGCTCTTTTTTGTAATGCAATCGGTTATGTAGGTCTTTTGCAGCAGCGCGTCGCCCGTGTATTTCTCGTTTGTGAGTATACGCTGAATTGCTATTTTTCGATAAGGCGAGCCGCTGCCCTTTGTCGTTAATCCCCGAGCGTTCAAGCCGTCCGCTATCTGCTCCATGCTCGCGCCGTCAAGGTAGCGGCGGAAGATTTCCCGAACGATTTCCGCTTCATCGGGAACGATTTCGGGAAGTTCATTTTCGCCCTTTTTATAGCCGAGGAGCCGTGCGTACTGCATCGGGACGTTGCCGTTTTTGAAGCTCTGCCGAATGCCCCAAGCCACATTTTTGCTTATGGACTCGCTCTCGGCTTGGGCGAAACAGGACATTATCGTCAACATCATTTCGGTGTCGGTTTCAAGCGTATTCAAATTTTCTTTTTCGAATACGATTGCTATGCCGAGTGCTTTGAGGTCACGGATATATTTTAAGCACTCGACCGTATTGCGCGCAAATCTCGACAATGATTTTGTAAGCACCATGTCAATTTTTCGCTGTCGGAAAAGGCGGATCATTTTCATGAATTCGGGGCGCTTTTTTGCTTGCGTTCCCGTAATTCCCTCATCTGCAAAAATGCCCGCTAATTGCCACTCGGAATTGTTTCCGATTTTGTCGGTGTAGTAGCTGATCTGCGCTTCATAGCTGCTTTCCTGTTCCTCTTGGTCGGTACTGACGCGGCAGTACGCCGCCACCTTTAAACGCGTGGTGCGCTGAATTTCCTCGCGTGATTTCGCGGGTATCATCACCACGCGCATATCGCTTTGTATCGCCGTTCCGGTCATGTTCTCACCTCTTTGATTGTCGAATATTTCAATTGAGCGCACCCTATGATAAGCGACTCAGCCTTTGCCTTATCGGGATTTTCGGAATCAAGCAACCGATTTATCTCATTGGTCATGCGCTGAATCTCATTGGTCATGCGCTGAATCTCATTGGTCATGCGCTGAATCTCATTGGTCATGCGCTGAATCTCATTGGTCATGCGCTGAATCTCATCGGTTGGCTCATATTCCGTGATTATTGCCTCTGCTTGCCTAGGTTCGTCCTGCAGAGCGGGTTTACGGTATGTGTTTCGCTCTGCCTTTATGCGAGCCGCTTGCTTGAAATCGTTTGCGGAGACGATCTGCGGGTATCCGTTCTCGCCGAGATATTTTTTGTTATCGAGCATTCGGCAGACCATGTTTTTGTTCCAGATTGCCTTGCCCGAATTGTAAGGTATCTGCATTTCGGCGGCGATGGTTTTGAGCGATTTTCCGCCTATGTAGTCCGCGAATATTTTTTGCACGGTTTCCGCTTCGGTTTCGTTTATGGCGAATTTGCCGTTTACCATGCAGTAGCCGAATGGAATGCTCCTGTTTTTAAGCATTTTGTATCACCTCTCAATCCGTTCTGTAAAGCCAATATTGCCGAGTAAATCAAACCGTATCTCCGTTTCGGACAGTACGGTTATTTTCTCGACTATTTGTCCGAATTTTATTTCATCGAATTCGGCTATCGGTTCGGATCGTTCGAATATGCCGATCAGCTTTCGCAAGTCGTCAAGCCGTTCGCTGTCCTTGTCATCAAGGTTAGCATGGAGTTGTTTTTGCGCGGTTATCAGCTTTCGGTCGAGCTCTTGGGTGCGTTCCTTGAAGTACGCGCCGTCGAGCGTTCCCTGCGAATTCAGCATTGTTAGTAGGTAACTCTGCTGCTTGATTTCCGCTATTTCCTTACGGAGTTCGGCGAGCTGAATATTGCCCGATTTCTCCTTTTCGGAGAGCAATTCAAGTTGGCGGAGCATGGGGGAGAGGATTGCCTTATAATGCGCTTGCAGCTTGTTCCATAAGCGTATAAACGCTACGCGGAATTCATCTTCCCGTATCTGCCGAATATTGCAGTTGTCAGCTGATTGGTCATGATTTCTGCATACCCACCGTGCGCCGTTTGTGCGCGTTTTCAGTCTGAATGTCGCTCCGCAATTCCCGCAATAAATTTTTCCTCTGAACGGGCTGCTGTCTGCCGCGTATCCGCTTGGCTTTTCGCGTCGGGAAAATATCTTTTGGGCGGCGTCGAAAACCGATTTTTCAATGATCGGTTCATGAGTGCCGCTGACGTAATATTGCGGCTTTTCTCTGCGGTTTACAGCAGTTTTAAATGGCAGCGTATCGGTGGTGTAACGCTTTTGCAGCAGTCTGTCGCCGATGTAGCGCTCGTTCGTCAGTATGCACCGAATTGTCCCGTGCCACCAGATTTCCCTTCGGACACCGAGCGAATTCAACCGTATCGCGATTTCGTTTAACCCAATTCCGCTCACATACCAGTTAAAAATCTGTTTTACGATTTCGGCTTTTTCGGGATTGATTTGCAACTTGCCGTCAACATAATCATAGCCGAACGGTGCGGACGGATTTTTATAGGTGCCGTCCGCCATGCGTTTTTTAATTCCGAGCCGACAGTTTTTGGATATCGACATGGATTCTTCCTGCGCGAATTGGCTGTATATCGCCAACATCATCTCCGAACTTATTTCTGCCGTGTCGATATTTTCCTTTTCGAAATATACGCTTATGCCGAGCGTTTTCAGCTCGCGTACCGCTTCAAGGCTATCCTTTGTGTTCCTCGCGAATCGCGAGATTGATTTCGCGAGTATTCGGTCGATTTTGCCCTTTCGGCAGTCGTTCATCATTCGTTGGAATTCGGTGCGCTTTTCCGCAGAGGTTCCCGAAATGCCTTTATCGGCGTACATATCCACGAAGACTGCGTCGGTGCTGTTGCTTAACAGCTCGGTGTAATACCGTATCTGTGCCGCGAATGAGTTCAGCTGATCCTCGCTGTCGCTCGAAACTCGCGCGTAAGCCGCCGTTCTGACGATCTCGTCGGAGCGGTCTTTTGCGGGTATTATCGTGATTTCAGCCATTTCATCAGCTCCTTTCTACGACACATTATACCGAAACGGTTCGGGTTTATCTATCACCAATGTCACCGAAATATCTTCGGTTTTTCACGTCAAAATCGACAAAAGCGGACGGGGTTCAAACCTCGGCAAGCCGCTTTATGACAGCCTTTTCTATCTTTCTGCGTTGTGCTTCGGTGATGAGATTTTCGCTTAACAGCTTGTCCAGAAAATTTCTGCACAGATAGAATTTGTACTTGATGATTGCTTCGTTGTCCATGTTTTTTCCTCCATATAAAATGTGCAATTTTCAATCTCGTTCGTAAACTCAACTGAAATTTGCACACTTTTCAGTGTGCAAACGGTCGCGGCTCTGCGCGATTTCAGAGCCGTTTCCTTATATTCTATAAGCGGATCGCTCCCCTTGTTTGCCTGTAAAAACTTTGTCGTATTTGCCCCGCACCCCCGACATTCGGGAATATTTCAGACCGTAATTGGCATTACGTCATAGGACTCTCACCTCGGCATGGTTCTCATGCCGCCGCCCCCATTACGTGCAGTTGTGGCTGGACGGAAGTATCATTATCCCTCTGCGCAGGTCGTCGCGCACTTGCTGCCACGTCGGTTTCGGGAGCTGCTCTTTATCGCTCGGTTATGACGGTTTCGCTTTGTTGGCGCGGCGTCCGTGCCGCGCCTTTGGGCGAAACCGTTCAACATCGTGTTGAAATCATCTTACGGAATATTGTGAGCTGTGACTCGTTCGGCAAAGTGCCGTACTTGTCCGATTTTGTGATCCAGTGAACGTCTTGGCGGGGCGCTACTTTCGCTTTCAACCACTATGGGCTGTGCAGGGAAATGTATCTGAAATACTGCTATTCAATTTCCAATGAGCAACAGAGGGTAGAATTTAACCCTCTATATATAAGCCACGAAAAAAGCGAAAAACAAGGATTCATTTTAAAAAATTTTTTAAATTTTTTAAAATTGTTTTTATACGGCTTGCTATCGCCTGTGGTGACACTCCTTCCTCGGCGGCGATATCCTTTTGGAGTTCCTTATTCCAATATACTCGGATCAGAAGCTCCTTTTGATGCGGCTGCAATTTTTCAATCGCCGCCATAAGCGCCTCATGCAATTCCGCCTCAAGAATATCGTCCAGAGGGTCGCTGTCGTCGGCTATGTAATGCCCGTTTTCCTCCAACTGCGACATATAGGTGTGACGGCGAGTTTCGGCGCGGTTGAGATTATACTCGTCAAGTGCCATCTGCTCCATTTTCTTGCCGAGGTTGTCATCGACCTCGACCTCGGACATTTCGCCCGCGAGCTTGCTCAAAAAGTTGTACTTAATAATCATTGCACAGTCCTCCATCTTGAAAATTGTTGAATTCTTTCCAAGATTGGAGAAGGAGGGGCGCGGGGGCGGTAATATGTCAAATATCCACTTTTACGACAAATAAATAGCGCGTTTGTTGTGAAACAAACGCGCAAATTGTTTTAATTATGTATATCATTGCCCTTTTTCGGTGTTTATAGGGAGAATGATAGAATTTCGTCGAACAAAAAATGCCGCGATTCTTTTTCGAACTGCGGCAAATATAAAATTGGGTTTGAGTGACTGACTGCACTCCAGAATTTTTATCGTTATCATACTGTCCCCGTTTCGGGAACAGTATAATAACGCCTCAACCTTCCCTAAAAAGTATTTTTTTAAAAACGGTCAAGAAATAATGGCAATGTGATGCTTTGCCATATAACTGCCGATTTCCGACAAGATCACAAATTTTGTTCAATCGCGATCGCGAGCTGATTCGGGCAAGAATTATCGCCCTTACACGGGATTCCTTTCAGCCTTTTTACAAGTTCCGTAGCGTCCATGCCCTCGGCGAGCGCGCCGACTCCCGCAGTATTTCCTTTGCACCCGCCGTGAAAGGTGACATTATAAACGATCCCGTCAATAATGTCAAATTCGATCTTGCGGGAGCATACGCCCTGTGGTTTATATTTCACGTGTTTTTTCATTTGTTTACCCTTTCATATCTTAACCTGTTATCGCGAAGATAAAATAAAGGCTACGCCGCAGGAGAATCCGCCTTGTGCGGCGCAGCCTTAAAATTTATCGTTTAATGTGATTGTTTTTCGCCGGAAGATTTCTTTTTTCCGATCACCACGATTATGACAACCGCGACGATCACGGCAACACCGGCAATTATGATCATTGTTACCCATGCATCGTTGCCGCTGTCCTGCTCGACGGAGTTGTCGTCGGATACGATTGATGCGGATATTTCGGTATCCGCGCCGTCTTGGTTTTGAACGCTACCTAATGTGAACGTTGCGGGCTTTTCCGAGCAGTATAGCCATGTATCCGCAAATCCCGTCAAGTCCTTTCCGGATATTCTTTCGGCAAGGGCGATGAACGATTCCGTAGTTCCGGTGGAGCCATTGTTTTCAGAAACCCATGTTCTGAGCGTTTCCAAGAAAGCGTCGTCGCCGATCCCGTCACGGAGTACCGCAAGTGCAAGTGCGCCCTTGTTGTAAGCAATGCTCGGACCGCCGAATAGATATGTCTCTTTATTGATAAGCGCTACGGGAGTATCCCAGAAAATGGAGTTTTCGTCCTTGCTTTCCCACAAAGCCTTAAATTTAGCCGACGTAGTAAAAGGAATTTCCGCATCGTCAACGGTAAAAGACGCATTTTCTTCGGTCAGTTCAAAATAAAGGTCCGTGCCGAGCGTGGCAAAACCCTCGTTAAGCCAAAGCTCTTTCCATTGTTCGAGCCTTACCGCGTCGCCGAACCATTGGTGAATAAACTCATGAACGAAAGTGTTTTCGTTTATGATCCCGGTGCTTGTGTAAAGCGGGCGATCCCTCGTTTCGATAGCTCCCCAACCCGCCGAGCCGCCGTTTCCGTCCCCGACGTTTTCAAAAACAAAGCCCAACGCTTCACCGGGATAAGCTCCAAAAAGCCTTTCAAGAGACCTTATGTATTCGGGGAGAAGCGCGAAATAACGATCCGCTCGATAACGATTATTTATATCCGAGTATATATCCTTGTTGACATAGGCGTAAATCGGTATCTCTCTTCCGTCGGCGGTCGTAAACAAAGGATTTTGCACATTGCCGTTTTCGTCCGCCTCGCCCTCCTGTTTTAACTCGATAAGGTTTTTACTGAAGGTCGCGAAGATCTGGTAAGGAGCGGTATCCTGCGTTAATTTCCATGCTACGGCGTCGTAGCCGTTGTCATCAACAAAAGTCTTTTCCTTTACGCCGTTGCTGACCGCGATATAGCCTGCGGGAGCGTGAAGTGTGATCTCGTACCGCGCGCCGTCAGCGGGAGTGTTGTTGCAAGGAAACCAATAGGTGGCGCCGAAAGGCTCGCCGGCGGCGGTATAACCTTGTCCGTCTACATGAACCGTAAAGCCTTGAGGCGAGCCGAATTCACTTACGCTGTAATCTACCGTATAGAGCTTGTATACAACGGTCACCTCAAATTCATCTCCCGAGGCGATGTTTTCGGAGAGCGCGATATTGAGCTTCTGCCTGTCCTGCGCGTCATTATTTAATTGACTGTATTCGGCGGCGATGACTTTATCGGCTGTCAGATCCTTGACCGTGACCGATGAAATATCAATATTTCGGAAATCAAAGCTCAGATTGCTTCCGTTCAATTCGTTGACCGCCGTTGCGGTGATTACGGTAGTCGCGTTGAAGGTGCTGTTCGCAGGCGTGCTTGAGGACTCGTTAAGCGTTACGTCGATCCGATAGGACGTAACGTCGTACTGCTTGCTACCATGATACGGTATCAATGTTTCCTGTCCCTGATCGTCCAGCGTGTCGTTTTCATCTCCACAGCCGCTGTCCGCGCCGGGATTTTCGCTGATATTCGGAACGTGATGTGTATAGGAAACGTCCTCCGCCCCAAAGAAAAGCGCCAGTTCATAACGCCCTCTTGCGAGCTGTTCAGCGGAAAATCCGCCCGAATTCAACTCGTAATCCTTATAAGTACCGACCTCCTGGTCAATGTTGGAATCATACTCGGTGACCTTATAGAGCCAGGTGTCAACGATAGGCTTTTCCGCGTCCTTGTTGTAACGGGCAAGATAGGGCGAACGGAAACTCTTGTCCGAGGTCGTCGCGTATTCCGCAACGACTTTTCCGTCATCGTTCAGAGTGATTTTACCGTCGACAACATAATCACGGACCGTATTCGCGTCTCCTACCGGATAACCGGAGCCGAATTTCTCCATAATTTTCGCGCCAAGACGCGTAAGAAGCGTTATGCGGGTCGCGCCCTCGGTACCGATAATGCCGGTTCCGCCGAGCGAGTAAGATGAAAGCCCGAATTCCTCCGCGTGATCGCTGAGGTACGTCCTGTAAGACCATGGCTGATCAAAGCCTCCGGTAAGCTTGAAATCCAACACATAGATCGTATCGGAATCCCGATAATAGGAATTTTCTATGACGAACGGCAGCGCCAGCTTGGAATCGCCGCACCACGAGCCGCTGACAAGAATAATGTGCTCGCCCTCCTGTTCAAGCAGGTACAGAAATTCATAGATCGTTACCGCGCGAAGCTTAAAATTATCCTCAAATTTGTCATAGTTTTCATAAAATTCGCGGCTGGCGTTGCTTCTCCAGATCGCGTTGTTGAAATAGTCAAACTGCGAATAACTGCTTGCCGTGGATACGCCGTTCTCTATAACATCCGAGAGCGTTTCTTCAATATCGGTTTCGCTTACGTTATCGTCTTTTATCAAGAGACTTTTTGATATCGACGTGCTTAACGCGAGCTCCTCGTCGTTTTCTTGCGCTTCTCCCGAGCCCTCGAGAACGAACAGAAAAACGTCGTTTGCCGCTGTAAAATCCTGAGGAACATCCCGAAGAGCGGTAGTGTTTTGCAGTATTTTTTTAACGATCACAAGATCCTGCGATACGGGAACGTCGTCCTCAGTGACTGCGTTAAGCCATGTTTCTTCGGGAGCGTCCCAGATATTCACACCGTTCTCGCCCGCAAGAACAAAATCGAAATAGTATACTTTTTCTATCCCCAGCTCTTTCGATTTTTTGTTGATCTCGGGAATCGCTTTCCGAGCTGTCGGGCTTTGATCGTCGGCAAACACGATCACCGACTTTTCGTTTACTCTGCTTTCCAGCAGGAGCAGGTTCAAACGGTCAAAGGTAAGTATGTCGAACACATGATCGTCAAGACCGTATTTATCTCCGATATAATCCAATTCCTTTGCCGCAGCTTTTGGAGCCGAGGCATTCGCCTCGGCAAATGCCGAAAGCGGTAAAAGGGAAACGCTTATAACCAGCGCCAGCAAGAATGCAAGCGCCTTGGTTATACCAAACGTTTTATTATTTATTTTCATAGTGTTGCCTTCTTTCTGTTTTATGTTCTACTATATCATAATTAAAATCTGTTTTTAAGTGACTGTCAGCAACACCCGCCGCCGTTATTATTTGACCTGTTCTTTCCGACCGCGAGGAAGATCACCACGCCGACGACTGCGGCGACCCCCACGACCGCGACGATGATCTTCGTCGTGTCGTTTGCGGCGGATTGAGCGCTGTCCGTCGGATCGACGTTACCGTTTATGACAGGGTCGTTATCGACGATCGCCTGCGGAGCGGCAGTAGCGGCGGTCTCGACCGCGCCTTCCGATCGATAAGCGCCGATCACCGAGAGTGCCGCCGTGGTGTAATCCTCGTAGTTATTTTCGTTTCCGATATAGTCCTCGCGGCTCTCGTCAAGCACGTACATTTTTTCAACATAGCCGAGAATGGGCGTGTCGTGTCCGTTTTCGTCCACGCAATCATGATTGTAAGCGAAGAAATACGGAACTTGGAGCTTATTGGCGATGACTTGAGAACTTTCATCGGCGGGGTCGGTCTGATAAAAAACGAAATTCCCGCTGTCGATGGTGTATTCGGTCTCGATGTTGTCCAGATATTCTTTAACAATATCGACGTATCGGTTCGCGAAAACGTTATTGCTGTCGCGGATATGAACGTCCTCCGAATAGCCCCAATATTTCTTCGCGTAGCCGCCGTCCAGCTTGGTGTCGAAATTGTACACGGTCAAGTTGTTTTCGACCGCGTAATCGTTGATGATGTCGATGACCGCCTGCGTATTTCCGCACCACGAGCCGCCGAACAGGATCAGATAATTCCCGTTTTGGCGAAGCAACCATTCAAGCTGTCGGTAGGTAACGGTTTGTATGTTTATTTTTTCGCCGTTTTCAAAGATGCTTTCGCCCGATTTTTCGTTATACGCAAGGCGGATATAATCCGCATCGGTAAAGGACGAAAGCTTGATATTCTCCGACCGGATATGACCGAATATCGCGTCGTTCAACTGCGCGGAGTAATCGGTGACCTCCGTGGTGCCGTCCTGCGTTTGGGAGCTTGTAAACAGCGTTTTACCGCCGTTCGCGTCGCGGTACACCATTTTTTCAAAGCCGTATACGATGGGATATTTTTCGCCCTCCGCTGATTCTCCCGCGTGATTTACGGCATTGTCTTTATTGTAGAGGAACAAAAACGGCACTTGCGCTTTGGGAACGGTAATATCCACGCCGTTCGCGTTGGTATAAGTCAACGCGCTTTCGCTGTCGACGGTATATTCCACCCAATCGTTAAGGTTCGTCAAATAACGCGTTACCAACTCGCCGTAAAGGTAGTTATAAGCCGCGCCCGCCTTATCCGAGCCGTTGGTTTCGCGGATATGAGAGTCGCCGCTTGCGCCGTCAAGGCGAAAATCGAGATTGTAGATCGTCTCCACTCCCGCCGCTTTCGCCGCTTCATTGATATAATCAATGACTGCGGTCGTATTCGGACACCACGATCCGCCGAGCAGGATCAGATAGTTTCCCTCCTGTTGGAAGAGGTACACCGCCTCCTCCCATGTAACGCTTTGAAAGACCGAGCTTTCGTCGTTCAGATAATTGTAATCCGAATTGTAATAGGCTTTCCCCGCGTCGTATGCGCTGTCGGACGAGCCCTCAGCCGTTGCCGAAACGCCTAAAAACGAGACGGACAGCGCCCATATAACGGTAGCGGAAAGCGCTGCCGCAAGCCGTTTTATCGGCTGTTTTGAATTTATTTTCAACATAAAATTACCTCCAAAATATTAGCAGAGTTCTATTTCCTCCGCCGGCGCGGGAGTATTTGAAGCCGTGGAATTATCGCTCGTTCCCGCCGAATATTTTTCCTCCAGCGCGGTCAGATCGTCGTAGTTGGCGATCGCCTTGCACTCGCCCGTCGAGCAGTATTCATCGAAAATCTCACGTGCCTCGGCGGTGTATTCCGCCGCTTTTTCATCGCCGTTTTTGTCGGCGAGATAGGCTTTTTTGATCGCGAGCCGAACGTACTCGAATTTCGCGGCGGACAGCTCGTCCGCGTTGGTTATTTTGCTTTCCAACGCGAGATTCGGGTCAAGCTCCGCGTAATACGTCAGCGCGAGGTCGATCTTTTCCTTACTCTGATCGGAAAATTCCACCGTACCGATCGCGCCGATCGCGTTCACCGTTCTGCTGACGGAAAGGTTCGCGGAAACAACGCTCAAAGCCAAAAACACCGCCGCCAGAGCGGCAAGGGCGAGCGAAAGCTTCGCCGCCGCGCTCATTGTACCGTTACCCATGATCCGACCTCCTCCTTGTTAAATACCGCGTCGTCGATCTGTCCCTCTTTTCGGGCGACGATCGCGGCGGCGACCGCGGCTGTGGTCGCGTTATTAAGCGTTCTCGCCATATCCGAGATCGTGTTTATCGGTATAAGTAAAACCACCGCCGCGATCGGTAAATTCAACGCGCCGAACACCGCCACCGACGACACGATGGCGATCCCGGGTACGCCCGCGCTTCCGAGCGACAACACCAAGGTTACAATCGCCAGCAAAATGTAGTTGCCTACGCTCCAATCCAATCCTGCGGCGTTCACAAAGAACATCACGAGTAAGACGGGCCATACACAGGTGCATCCGGGCATTCCTATCGTAGTTCCGAGCGGCGCGGTGAAATTCGCGATCCTCTCGGTTACGCCGACCCTATTCTCAAGGCAGTCGATCGTTACCGGTAACGTACCGATACTGCTCTGCGTTGTAAAAGCCGTCGCCTGCGCTTGAAATATTTTTTTAAAGAATTTGAGCGGGTTTAGCTTCGCCGCGAATTTTATCAAAAGCCCGTTAAACACATAAGCGTGGAAAAACGAGACCGCGTAAATGATCCCCACCAAAAGCAGAAGCTGAAGGATCGTATCAATATCGGAGAAGATCGCGGCGGCGCTCGAGGCGATCAAACAGAGTACCGCGTAGGGCGTAATGTCGACTACCAGCCGCAGAATTTTGAAAAGTATCTTTTTCGTTGCCTCGACAAAATTCTTGAACGAAACGACCTTGTCCTCGCCCTCGCTTGAGGCGACGCCGATGTACGCGAGCGCGACGGTGGCGGCGATAATGATGATCGCGACGATGTTGTTATTCGCGACGTCGCCGACGACGTTCGACGGGAAAAGTCCCAGTAATACCTCGTCAAAGGATCTTTTCAGGTCTCCGTATGCCTGAACGGTGGAATCGCTCACCGTGGTGATATTATCGAATATCGCCGAACGCTCCCAAAGACCGAATACCGACCCCGCGAACAGGCTCAACACGATCGCTCCCGCCGCGCTTGTCAAAAGCCAAAACACGGAGCGGACACCGATCGACTTTACTGCGTCTTTACTCTTGAGGGAAACAAAGCTCGAGATGATCGATACAAGGATGATCGGCGCGGCGAGCGCGGTGATCACGTTCACGTAAATATTGCCGATAAGCTCCACCCAAACGAGGTATGTATTGCCTTCGGACGCAAAAACGATACCGACGACCGCCCCGAACAGAAGCGCCAACAGAGTTAAAAGCGTCCGATTCATTTTTTTGGAAAGCGCGTGTATCAGCACAAACAACAGACCCACGATCGATAGCGCGAATAACGCGATCCAGTTGATGCTCAATAAAAAATCCATATTGTCCTCCTGACCAAAAACGTTATCCTTTATCCTCCGAGGGGCAACATCGACCGAATCGGAAGTTAGACCTTATGAGCATCTCAAAATAATTTTTCACTGCGCTCATTCCTTTCTCTAAGCTGTATCATTATTATAACGCCGCAATTTCGTTTTGTCCAATACGAAACATATATAGTGAGATATAGAAATCTTGTATAAAAAAGCGGTATCGCGTCGAACCGCAATACCGTTTTTCAAATTTTTTTCAAATATTCAATTGCCGAGAACGCCGCGTTCGCGCCGTCGGAAACGGCGGTCACGACCTGCCGCAGTTTTTTCGTCCTCACGTCGCCCGCCGCGAAAAATCCCGGCGCGTCGGTGATCCCCGTTTCGTCCGCTCGGATATATCCTCCGCTGTCGAGCGTGACGATGTTTTTTACCAAATCGGTCGCGGGGGACATTCCTATCGCGACAAAGATCCCGTTAAGCGCGAGTTCGCGACCGTTGTCGAGCTTTATTGAATTTATGCGGTTTTCGCCGCATATTCCAAGAACGTTCGCAGGTGTGACGATCTCGATATTTTCTTTGGATTTTATTTTTAAAACGCTTTTTTCCGAACCTCGAAATTTGGTTCTTCGGTGAATGAGATACACCTTTTCGGCAATGTCGGAGAGATACAGCGCGTCGTCAAGCGCGGTATCTCCGCCGCCGATAACGGCGACCGTTTTTCCGCGATATAACGCGCCGTCACACACCGCGCAGAAGGAAACGCCCCTACCGATCAGCCGCTCCTCGCCGGGGACATTCAGCTTTCTGTGAGTTGCCCCCGCGGCGTAAATTACCGTTCTCGATTTGATGATCTCATTCTCGAAAAACGTATGCCAAACGCCGTTTTGAAGCTCGATTTTCAGCGCGTTACCCTCGTAAAATTCCGCGTCGAATTTCTCCGCGTCGCTCCGGAATTTCTCGCCCAAATCAAATCCGCTAATTCCGCAAAGCCCGATATAATTATCCACTTGAGCGCTCTCGGCGATCTGTCCGATGCCTTGGAATTCCTTTTCAACGACGAGCACGTCCAGATTCGCGCGTTTCGCGTACAAAGCGGCTGACAGCCCCGCGGGACCGCTGCCGATTATAACAATATCTCTCATTTTCGATCCTCGATTTTAAGCTTCGATTACAAGTTCTTCGCGCCGCGCGTTATCGCCCTCGATGTGAAACGAATTCAGCACGGGAGCTTCCCTATCCATCAGCGACAAAATAAGGTAGCTCGCGGTCTTGTCATAGGCGAGCCGCTTGTCCTCCTCCGACGGGCGCGACGGCGATTCGGGGTGGGAATGCCAGTTCCCGAGCGGGGTCAGCCCGCGATCCCGCATATCCTTGACGGCGGCGAGCTGTTCCTTCGGGTCGAGCGAAAAATGCTCGTTGGATCTGTCGACATTCGTCAGCAGATAGACCTTTTCGACGCGCTTATCTTCGCCTTCGATTTTTCCGGCGATAAGTCCGCAAGCCTCATTCGGCAGCTCGGAAAGCGCGTGCGCGACGATTTTTTCATAATTCTCTTTTGATATGATAACCATTAAACGCCCTCGCATTCGGTCTGTTCGTAATCAATAAGCTCCGTTATCGTCGGGTTTTCGCCGCAAACCGCGCATTTTCCGTCCGTTTTCGGGAGTTTTATCTTGCGGAATTCCATTTTTATCGCGTCGAACGTGAGCAGATAACCCGTCAGCAGATCGCCCGTGCCGGTGATGTATTTTATCGCTTCCATCGCCTGTAAGCTGCCGATCACGCCGCCCATTGCGCCGACCACGCCCGCCTGTTTACAGGTAGGTACGGCGTCCTTCGGCGGCGGGTTTTTGAATACACAGCGATAACACGGACCTTCCCCGGGGACATAGGTCATAAGCTGACCTTTAAAGCGGATGATCCCCGCGTGAGAAAAGGGCTTTTTCGCCATAACGCACGCGTCGTTTATCAGAAATTTCGCGGGGAAATTATCCGTGCCGTCAATGATGAAATCGTAATCGCGGATAAGCTCCGTGATGTTTTCGGACGTGACAAATTCGTGATAGGTGTTGACCGTAACGTCGGGGTTCATGCGGTTCATCGTCTCTTTCGCGGAGAGAACCTTCGGCTTTCCCACGTCGTCCGTCGCGTGGATGATCTGTCGCTGAAGATTGGAAAGATCCACCTCGTCCGCGTCGGCGATGCCGATCGTTCCCACGCCCGCCGCGGCGAGGTACATCGCGGCGGGAGCGCCCAAGCCGCCCGCGCCGATGATCAATACCTTTGCGTTCAACAGCTTTTTTTGCCCCTTTACGCCGATTTCCTTTAAGATAATGTGCCGCGAATACCGCTCCAGCTGCTCGTTAGTGAACGCCATAACCGCCGCCTCCCATAAAATATAAAAATTCCACGGTGTCTCCGTCGTGCAGCTCGCGCGTCGCAAAGCTTTCGCTTTCCGCGAATTCGTCGTTCACCGACACCGTGACGTAATCGGGATTTTCCACGTTCTCCTGCTTTATAAGCTCGGCTATGGTCAAGCCGTCCGCGACCTCCTTTGCCGCGCCCGCTACCGTTATTTTCATAAGCTCCTCCTATCTGTTCGCTTTGATCAATTCTTCGAGTTCTTCCTTTTTCCGCGCCCCCGTAAAGCGCTCGACGATCTCGCCGTTTTTAAAAAACAAAAATGTCGGCGTGGCGGCGATCTCATATTCCTCCGCGAGCTCGGGTTCAAACGCCGCGTTTACCTTCGTTATGTGAACGCCTTCGGCGTACCGCTCCCCCAAGTCCGCTAAGATCGGCGACATTCGCTTACACGGGACACAGCTGTCCGTATAAAACTCCACCACGGAAAGTCCCGTGAAATCCAACACCTTTTCGGTGAAATCGTCCTTGCCAACTCGTTCCGCCACGTTAATCACCGACCTTTCTGACGATGAGGTCAAACGTTCCGTCGGGATTTTGAGTAAGTTCGAGAATTTCGTGACCCTCCTCTTTAAGGCTTCTCGGGACGTTTTCGGCGGGCTCGCCGCCGTTCATATGCACTTTCAGTATATCGCCCTCGTCCAGCTCGTCGAGCGCCACTTTCGCCTTTACGAACGTCACGGGACAATTCACGTCCGTAATATCCACCGTGTCGGTTATTTCAAAATCAGCCAATTTTAACACCTCTTTTACAGTTTTTGAAGGGCTTCGCAAAAATCCTCGATAAGATCTTTCGCGTCCTCAATTCCCACGCTTACGCGGATCGTATCGTCGTATACGCCCGCGTTTATTTTCTGTTCCTCCGTGTTGTGGAGATAGATCGTCGACGCAGGGTGAATGACGAGCGTTTTCGTGTCGCCGATATTCGTCGCGTTCAGCGCGTATTTCAGCGAATTCATCAGCTTGTACGCGCGCTCCCTTGAACCCGCCCTCAGCGTGACAATACCGCCGCCCCTGCCGCCGAATTGCTTCTGCACGAGCGGATAATTCGGGTTATTTTTAAGTCCCGGATAATTCACCGTGATCCCGTCGAATTTTTCCAGCTCCCTCGCCAAAGCGAGCGCGTTTTCACAAATTCGCTCCATTCGCAACGCGAGCGTTTCAACGCCGAGCAAATTCAGATACGCGTTTAGCGGCGAGAGACAGCCGCCGATATTTCGCCAAGCATCGTTTTTCAGCCGCGCGGTAAACGCCAGACTGCCGAATTTTTTATACTCCGCGAATACGGGGAATTTCTCGAGATCCCACTTAAATTTTCCGCTGTCGATGATGATCCCGCTGATCGAATTTCCGTTACCGTTGATGTATTTCGACGAGGAATGGATCACGATGTCCGCGCCGTATCCGATCGAGCGGATCAGATAGGGCGTGGCGGTGGTCGCGTCGACGATGAGCGGGATACCGTTCGCGTGCGCGAGCGCCGAGACCGCGCTTATATCCATGACGTCGAGCCCGGGGTTTCCGATTATCTCACCGAAAATGACCTTCGTTTTATCGGTGAGATTTTTTTCGATCTCTGTCGCGGTCATACGCGTGACGAATTTGGTCGCGATACCGTATTCCTCAAGATCGCGAAAGAGATCGACCGTACCCCCGAAAAGTCCCGCGCTCGCGACGATCTCATCGCCTTCCCGTAAAATATTAAAGAGCGTCGAAGAGATCGCCGCCATTCCCGAGGCGCACGCGGTCGCCGCCGCGCCGCCCTCCAGCTCGCAGATGCGGCGCTCGAAAGCGTCCACGGTCGGGTTCGCGATCCGCGTGTACGCGAACCCGGGCGCTCTGCCCTCGAATACCTTTTGCAACTCCTCCGCGTTTTCATAGGAAAACGCGCACACCTGGCTTATCGGCGGAAGCGTCGCGCCGTTCTGAAATCTCCCCGCCGACTTGCCGTGAAGTACCTTTGTACAAAATTCCATATTTCAATACCGTTTCATATCGTTTTTAACGCTTTTACAAGCGCGTCGATGTCCTCGAAGGTGTTGTACAGCGCCAGCGTCGGGCGCACGACGCCCTCCAGACCGTAGTGCCGCAAAATCGGCTGCGCGCAGTGATGACCCACCCGCACAGCAATGCCGTATTGGTCGAGTATCTGCCCCACCGTGTCGTTGGGAACGCCGTCTATCACGAACGACAACGCGCTCGATTTTTCGGGAGCTGTGCCTATCAGGTGCAGTCCGTTGATCTTCCCGAGCTCCTTCATGCCGTAGCTCACGAGCTCGTGCTCGTAGGCGCTGACGGCGGGCATTCCGATGCCGTTCAGATACTCGAGCGCCGCGCCGAGACTCACCGCGTCCGCGATGCTGCCCGTTCCCGCCTCGAATTTATTCGGCGCGGGGTTGTACACCGTCCGCTCAAAGGTAACGTCCTTTATCATATTGCCGCCGCCGTGATAGGGTCTTGCCGCTTCGAGAACGTCCTTTTTCCCGTATACCGCGCCGATCCCCGTCGGCGCGTAGATCTTATGCCCCGAGAACACGAACCAGTCCGCGTCCAGCGCCGAAACGTTCACGGGGATATGCGCCACCGACTGCGCTCCGTCGATGAGGATACGCACACCGTGCCTGTGCGCGATTGCGACAAGCTCCGCGACGGGAGTTATCGTGCCGAGAACGTTTGAAACGTGCGTTACGGAAACGAATTTCGTGCGCTTGGTGAACAGCTTTTCGTATTCGGGGAGGATCAATTGCCCCGATCGATCCACGGGGATCACCTTGATCACCGCGCCCGTTTCCTCCGCGACAAGCTGCCACGGAACGATGTTCGCGTGGTGCTCCAAAAGCGAAACGATGATCTCGTCGCCCGGCTCGAGAAGCGGCTTTACGTAAGCCTGCGCGACAAGGTTTATCCCCTCGGTCGTCCCGCGCACAAAGACGATATTGTCCTTTGAGGGCGCACCGATGAACTCCGCGACGATCTGCCGCGCCTTTTCATATGCGTCCGTCGACCGCGCCGCCAGCGTGTGCGCGCCCCTGTGAACGTTGGAATTTTCGTGCTCGTAATAATAGCTCAAACGGTCGATGACGGCTTTCGGGCGCTGTGTGGTCGCGCCGTTATCCAGCCAGATCAGCGGATTTCCGTTCACCCTTTCGCGTAGGATCGGGAAGTCCTCGCGTATCTGTTCGAGCGTTTTCGTCCCGATGACGATCTTCGTATTATTTTTCTGACCGCCCACCGTCTCGAAATTCACGCCGCCGTCTTTTTTCGGGATAACGTTGTTGTCGTTCGCGGTGGTGCGGACGTTGATCCGAGAATCGTTCTCCGCTTGTGTTTGTGAGATCACGCTGGGGGAAAAAGCCGTTGTTTTTGTTTTTTGGGAAGGCGCGGGATCGGCGTATTGCGCGGCTCGATCCTCCAATTCGCGGAACGCGCCGCCCATATCGTCAAAAGCGGGAAATTCGCCGTTCACTCCCGAAAGCGCGTCGAAATTCAGTTCCTCGCCGAGTTCGACGAGAATGTTTTCGTAATTGCTTATCCCGAATGCGGAAACGGCTTTGTTCGCGGCGGTGTCGATAATTCCCGTATCGCCCGTTGTCACGAGCTTTTGAATACCCTCAGCGCACACATCGGGCTGAAAAAGGCTTCCGTCGATGTCGGTATAAAGCCCGTTCGCGAGCGCTTCCAGTTCGCTCGCCGAGGGTAAGCCCCAATTATTCGTAATCATGATACTCGCCCACCTCAACGTCCTCAAGTACGGCGATCGCGTCGTCCGCCAAGATCGCCGCCGAGCAGTACAGCGACAACAGATAGGACGCGACGCCCTTATCGTCGATACCTCTAAAGCGCACAGACAGCCCTCTCGACTGCTCATTCTTCATACCCGCTTGATACAGTCCGATCACGCCGCGCTTCGCCTCGCCGGTACGGAGCAGGAGGATATTGGTCTTGCCGCTTTGGCTCTTGGGATTTTTTAGTCCGTCCACCAACAGCTTGTCGGTCGGGATCAGCGGGATACCTCTCCACGTAATGAACGTACCGCCCGCGATATTCGCCGTCACCGGGGGGACGCCGCGCTTGGTACATTCTCTCTCAAACGCCGCGATCGCTCTCGGGTGCGCGAGGAAGAAGGACGGCTCTTTCCATACCTTCGTGATAAGCTCGTCGAGGTCGTCGGGCGTGGGCGCGCCGTTGCTCTGCACCGGCTGTATTCTCTGACCGTCGGGAACGTTTTTCAGCAAGCCGTAATCGTCGTTGTTGATAAGCTGGCTCTCCTGACGCTCGCGGAGGCTCTCGATCGCGAGAGAAAGCTGCTCCTTCACCTGATCATAGGGCGCGCTGTACACGTCCTCTATCGCGGTATTCACGTTGATGATCGTCGAAATGGAATTTAACCGATATTCGCGCGGCTCTTCCTCATACTCTATATAACCGTCGGGGATAATGTCCGATTTCTTCGTCTGACTGCACAAAACGTCCAGCGGCGTTTCGCCCTCGACGACCTTGTTTACGCGGTAGATCCCCGTCGCCAAGCCCTTAAATTCCAACAGCTTTGTCAGCCACTTCGGGGTGATCGCGCCGTACTGCGGCTTAGTTTTGTTTACGTCCGCGAGGTTATACGCGGCGCGTGCGCCCAACGCCTTGATTACCTGTTCTTCGTTTGCCATGATTTTAGTCTCCTTAAAAATATTTTAAAAGCTAAAAAGCTTTATAACCATGCTCCCTCGTTTGAGAAGATCACGTTCTTTGCCGCGTCCATGCCGCCCTTGAGGCTGTACATCGGTCCGACGTAGCCCGCCTCGCGAAGCGTGTTCACCGCGAGAATGCTCCGTTTCCCCTCCGTGCAGATGAACACGGTATCGACGTCGGGGTCAAGCTCCTTTTGCCGCCGCGCGAGCTGTCCGATCGGGATCACGATCGCGTTCGGGAAGCGGTGGATCGCGCGTTCGTGCGGCTCGCGAATATCCACGATCGTCACGGGTTCGCCCTTTTCGATCCTCGCGACCAGCTCCTCGACCTCCATGGTCTCCACGGGAATTTCGTCCTCGGACGGCTTCAAGCCGCAGAAATCCTCGTAATCATACTCGGTCATCTCGGTAACGGACGGCGATTTCCCGCAGACGGGGCAATTCTCGTCCTTGCATATATTCAAAACCGACGCGCGGAAATGCCACGAATCCATAACGAACAGCTTACCCGTAAGCGTCTCGCCGCCGCCGATGAGGAGCTTCAAAACCTCGTTCGCCTGTATGCTACCGATGATGCCGGGGAGCGGACTTATCACGCCGCCCGCCGAACAGGTGGGGACTAATCCGATAGGCGGCGGCGACGGGAACTGACACCGAAAGCACGGTCCGTTCTTTGCGTCGAAAACGCTCACCTGCCCCTCAAACTGATACATCGCGCCGAACACGAGTGGCTTTCCGCCCAGCACGCACACGTCGTTGATGAGATAGCGCGACGGATAATTGTCGGTACAGTCGACGATAACGTCGTAATTTTCGATGATTGCGGCGATATTTTCGGCGGTGATCCGCTCGTTGATCGGCTCGATCTTGACTTTGGGATTTATCGCCTTTATCGTGTCCTTTGCGGACGCGGTTTTGGGTCTGTGTACATCGCGCGTTGTATGTATCACCTGACTTTGAAGATTGCCGAGAGATACCTCGTCAAAGTCGGCGATCCCGAGCGTTCCCACGCCCGCCGCCGCGAGATACTGCGCCACCGGCGCGCCGAGAGACCCTAAGCCGATCACCAAGACCTTCGCCGCCTTAATGCGCTTTTGTCCCTTAACGCCGATGTCTTTCAGCATAAGGTGCTTATTATAGCGCTCGATCTCGCCGTCGTCCAGCGTCACCGCCTTTCGGCGCTCGTCCGCGATAACGCTCCCGACGGGCGCGCCGCCCGCGATAACGGGGAGCAACAAAACGCGCACGCCTTCCCTTAAAGCGGTATCGTATCGATCGTTTGAAATACGCGTATCGCCCACGAAAACGCTCACGAACGGTTTGAGGATACCGTTTTCCTCGAAAATTTTCTCACTTTCCGGAAACCTTCCGCGCAGGTCGTCTAACGCCTCGCGGACGGTCGTTCCCTCGACCTCGACCTCGGCGTTTTGCTCCGTGAAAAGGCGCAGGGTCGCCGAAATATATAACGTGTTCTTCATTTCATTTCTCGCTTTCCGAAATTTGCTCCTCCGAGCAGATGCTTGTGCCGATCATTTTTTCAAAGCTCGCGATCTTAAAGACCATTCCGCCCGCGCCCTCGTTTACCGAGACGACGGGATAGGAGCAGTCCTCGAGCATATATCGCTCGTCCGTTTTTGAGAGAACGGCGGCGCGGTTCGGGTGGGAATGATAAAACCCGACGATCTCCCGACCTTCCGCAAAAGCCGTTTTTTCTATCCTCGGAATGTCGAGCGGGTCGACAGCGAAGCGCACGGTTTTGTCCGAACCGCTTTTGTTCTCCAAACGAACCGCCCGCTCGGCGATCCGCTTTCCGTCGGCGCGAAGCCCGAGCAGAACGCCGCAACATTCATGAGGATATTCGCGCTCCGCGTGAGAGAGTAGCGCCTCGCGAACGTTATCATTCAGTATCAGCATAAAATTCACCTATAAAAAATATGGAAAAGATAGGCTTTATTTGCGTTTTGATCTCTGTTAATATTATACCACTGCGGCGGGTGGTTGTCCAATATATAATATGTATTCCGAGCTATAGGTTGAATTTATATCTCCGATATTATTTTAAACTTTGCCGATAGCTCCGCATTGGGTCAGATAATTGCGTATCTCCTCGATATAAAGCTCGCCCATAACGCTCAGCGGCATATTCTTTCTTTTGATATATCCGATGACCATTCTGTCCGCGTCGGCGAGGTCGTCATACTCGAACGGAACAGCGACAAAATCCGTACCGTTCAGCTCCTCACAGATGATGCCGGAGCAGAGCGTGTACCCGTTCAGACCGATCATAAGATTTAACATGGTGGCGCGGTCGTTCGCCTTTATCGTCCGCGCGTATTCCTTTGTTCCGAGAATTTCTTCCGCGAAATAAAACGACGCGTTATCGCCCTGTTCAAACGACAGGCAAGGGTATTCGTTCAGCTCCTCGAACCGAATGGAGCTTTTTCCCGCCAACGGGTGATTTCTCCAGAGGTATACATAGGCGTCGCAGACCGCCAGTTCATGGAACTCCGAGTCCTTTGTGTTCAACAGCTTCATGATCGCCGCGCGGTTGAAGTCACTCAGATATATGATCCCGATCTCGCTTTTACCCGTGTTTACATCGTCGATGACCTCGCGTGTTTTTGTCTCGCGTATCGCGAAATCATACTCGGCTGTGTTGAATTTCTTCACCATTTCCACAAAGCTTTTAACCGCGAAGGAATAATGCTGAGTCGATATGCCGAATTTCTTTTTCAGACCGCCGAGCTTGCCGTATTTCTGTAGGATTGATTCGTACTGCTGATAGAGTTGCCGCGCGTACAGTAAAAACTCCGTCCCCTCGTTGGTAGGTGTTACGCCTCTGCCGCTTCTGTGAAATATCGTGATACCGAGCTCCTTTTCGAGTTCCTTTACGGAGCTTGTGAGCGACGGCTGAGACACGTATAAAATTTCCGACGCTTTGTTGAGCGACCCAGTTTCGGAGATCGTGATGATGTAGTGCAATTGTTGTATCGTCATAATGTTTCTCCTTTGCGATGATCGGGGAACATCGGAAACCGTACGGGACAGCATTTTATCAAGTTAAACATTGACATTATAGCACTAATATCCTATAATGTCAATAGGCTTTGTAAGAATTTCAACATTTTTACTGATTTTTCCTTTCATGTTACCTGTTGGTCAACGATTCCATTAGCGATATGAAAAATCTATATCTCTTATAAATTTTATGTATTACTGTGTGTATGCTAAGTATCTTGACAAAATTATAGTAAATTGGTTATAATATACAAAGCCTACCAATTTAATATGCAATTGTTGAAAGGAAAGAATTACCAATGAAAATTTACGCGGATAATGCCGCAACAACGAAAATGAGCAAGACCTCTATCGAGGCGATGCTCCCGTATATGGAGGAGAATTTCGGCAATCCGTCAAGTCTGCACAGCGTTGGACAGCGGGCGGCGGAGGCACTGTTCAAGGCTCGCGAGACGATAGCGGACTGTCTCGGCGCGAGTTTCAAGGAGATATATTTCACCTCGGGCGGCAGCGAAGCCGATAACCAAGCCATTCTTTCTGCCGCCGCGATAGGCGAGCGCAAGGGCAGAAAGCACATCATCTCCACCGCGTTTGAGCATCACGCGGTGCTGCACACGCTCGAAAAGCTGAAAAAGCAAGGCTTTGACGTGGAGCTGCTCCCCGTCGGTGAGGTCGGCACGGTCACGGCGGAGCAGGTCAAAAACGCCATTCGCGAGGATACGTGTCTGGTGAGCGTGATGTTCGCGAACAACGAGATCGGCTCCGTGCTACCGGTCGCGGAAATAGGCGCGGTCTGCCGCGAAAAAGGCGTGCTGTTCCACACCGACGCGGTGCAGGCGGCGGGTCATCTGCCGATAAACGTCAAGGAACAGAACGTCGACCTGCTGTCGCTTTCCGCGCATAAATTCCACGGTCCGAAAGGCGTCGGCGTGCTTTACGCGAGACAGGGCGTTCCGCTCACAAATCTTATTGAGGGCGGCGCACAGGAGCGCGGGAAACGCGCGGGTACGGAAAATATCCCCGCAATAATGGGCGTGGCGGCGGCGCTGGAGGAATCGACCACAAATATGGCGCAAAACGCCGAAAAGCTCACGAAAATGAGAGACCGGCTCATCGAGGGATTGTCGAAGATCCCGCATTCCGCGCTGAACGGCGATCCCGTGAACCGTCTGCCGGGGAACGTTCATTTTTGCTTTGAGGGCATCGAGGGTGAAAGCCTGTTGCTCCTGCTCGATCAAAAAGGGATTTGCGCGTCATCGGGGTCGGCATGTACGTCGGGATCGCTCGACCCGAGCCACGTTCTGCTCGCCATCGGAAAACCGCATGAAATAGCGCACGGCTCGCTACGGCTGACGCTCTCCGCGGAAAACACCGAGGAGGAAATTGATTTTATGCTCGCCGAAATACCCAAAGTTGTAGAATATTTGCGGAATATGTCGCCTTTGTGGCGTGACAAGCTCAGCGGTAAAAAAGAATTCTTTTTAAAGTGAGGGTACGGAAATGGCTTTGTACAGCGAAAAAGTAATGGATCATTTCACAAATCCGCGCAACGTCGGTGTCATCGAGAATGCTGACGGCGTGGGTGAGGTCGGCAACGGCAAGTGTGGCGATATTATGAAAATTTATCTGAAAATCGACGGAGATATTATCTCCGACGTGAAATTCGAGACGTTCGGGTGCGGTTCGGCGATAGCGTCCAGTTCCATGGCGACCGAGATGATTAAGGGCAAGCCGCTTTCCGAGGCGCTTGCGCTTTCGAATAAGGCGGTCGCCGAGGCTCTAGACGGGCTTCCCGCGCACAAAATGCACTGCTCGGTGCTCGCCGAAGAGGCGATAAAGGCGGCGGTGAAGGACTACTACGAACGGCACGGCATTGAGTACGACAAGACTCAATGCCCCGACTGCGAAAGTTGCGGGCATTGCGGCGAATAAGAAAAAACGATGATAATCCGAGGTGAAAACTAGGTGATCACAACAAGGGGCAGATACGCGCTGCAAATATTCATTGATCTCGCCGAACACGAAAGTGACGGTTATATTTCATTGAAATCTATCGCCGAACGGCAGAACCTGCCAAAAAAATATCTGGAACAGATCGTACCGGTTCTGGTAAAGGAAAAAATGATTGACGGTGCTCACGGAAAGGGCGGCGGATATCGGCTCAACCGTCCTCCGGAGCAGTACAATGTGGGAGATATTTTGCGACTTACCGAGGGCGGGCTTGTCGCAGTCACTTGCTTTGACCGCAAACCCGAAGATTGTCCGCACGCTAACGAGTGCAAAACGCATTCGATGTGGGAAAGATATCAAGATATGACCAATCGCTTTTTTGATGGGATAACGGTTGCCGATTTGATCAAAGAACCCGGATTGTTCCAAAGTAAAGAATGATTATTGATACAGTTATGGAGGTATTCCCGAATGAACAAACTTGAAAGCGAGATCAACGGGCTGATTGAAAATATCTTGTCCGATTATGAAAAGGGCAGAGATATTGATAATTTAAATACATTTGACCACCCACAAAAGGAGATTATTGTTGAGATAGTCGAAAAACTCAGAAACATTATCTTTCCGGGGTATTTCAAAAACAAGGCTTTTCGCGTCTACACGGTAAGAAACAATACAACGATGCTTCTTGAGGACGTGTTATTTAACTTAATAAGGCAGATTTCAATCGTATTGAGGTATGTGCCAAAGTATGAAAATGCCGATGAAAAGACCATCTCAAACGAAGCGGAAAAGTTGGCGCTGGATTTCCTCAAAGCCATACCCAAGATCCGCGAATATGCGGATACCGATGTTCAAGCCGCGTTTAACGGCGACCCTGCGGCTTTCAACAAGGACGAGATAATCATTTCCTATCCGGGGCTGTTTGCGGTTTTGGTGAATAGGATAGCGCATGAGCTTTATCTTCTCAACATCCCGCTTATTCCGAGAATCATGACGGAATACGCTCACAGCGAAACGGGCATTGACATTCACCCGGGAGCAACTATCGGAAAATACTTTTTTATTGATCACGGAACTGGGATTGTGATCGGCGAAACAACGATTATAGGCGACAACGTAAAAATCTATCAGGGAGTTACGCTGGGCGCATTGTCTACAAGGGGCGGACAAGCGTTAAAAAACAAGAAACGTCACCCTACCATTGAAGATAATGTAACAATTTATTCCGGTGCTTCCATTCTTGGCGGAGAAACCGTGGTCGGAAAGAATGTGGTCGTCGGGGGAAATGCTTTTATTACCAAATCCATTCCCGAGGGAGCAAAGGTCAGCATTAAAAATCAAGAACTCCGCTATAATTATGATGCACAGCATCCCGTTCAGCGGGCAGAACTTGAACAAGACGACAGTTGGTATTACATAATCTGAAAATGAGAGGTGTTTTATGGAAACCGTATTTACAAGAGGCGCGGCGTGGGAACTGCTGCGCGAGTTCAATAAGGAACATTTTCATTTGAAGCACGCGCTCACGGTCGAGGGCGTTATGCGATATTTTGCGAGGGAGCTCGGATATTCCGACGACGAGGAGTTTTGGGGTATCGTCGGTCTTTTGCACGATTTGGATTTTGAACAGTTTCCCGAGCAGCATTGCGTAAAGGAACAGGAAATTATGCGCGAAAGGGGCGTTGACGAGAAGATCATTCACGCGACCGCGAGCCACGGCTACGGGCTTACCGTTGATATAAAGCCCGAGCACGAAATGGAAAAGGTTTTGTACGCCGTCGACGAGCTGACGGGACTTATCGGGGCTGTGGCATTAATGCGTCCGTCGAAAAGCGTTTCCGATCTGGAGCTAAAATCGGTCAAGAAAAAATACAAGAACGCGAATTTTGCGGCGGGCTGTTCGAGAGAGGTCATCGAGCGCGGCGCGGCAATGCTCGAATGGGATTTGGATACGCTCATCGAACGGACGATCCTCGCGATGCGAAGCTGTGAGAGCGTTTACGAGAACTTTTCCAACGAGGAGAATGCCGCGTCGCTATGAATAATGATGTAACCGTTGAAGAACTGTCCGCTCTGCCCGAAGACCACTACATACTTATAGATATGCGCGATAAATACGCGTTTGATTTCGGGCATATTGACAATGCCGTAAATATTCCGCAAAAGCAGTTGGAAGAAAAAAGCGTGGAGCTGCCAATGGACAAGAAGCTCGTCATCTGCTGCAAAAGCGGACTGATAAGCCGAGAAACAACGGAGCTGCTGTGCGGCAGCGGTTATGACGCGTATAATCTTGTCGGCGGATATTACGGTTGGCTGCGAAAGAAACTCGAAAATTTTCAAGCCGCCGAACACGTTGAAAACAGTATTCGCAAAAAATTTCACAAAACCATTTTGAGCAGGTTTACGAAAGCTGTAAACGTATATCGGCTTGTTGAACCCGGGGATAAAATCGCCGTCTGCATTTCGGGCGGAAAAGACTCGATGCTGATGGCAAAGCTGTTTCAAGAGCTGAAAAGGCACGATAAATTCCCGTTTGAGTTGGTTTTTCTTGTAATGGACCCCGGTTACAGTCCCGAAAACCGTGCTGTTATCGAGAAAAACGCGGCGGCGCTGTCCGTACCGATAACGGTGTTTGAATCGGACATTTTTAATTCCGTATACAACATCGAAAAATCTCCCTGTTATATCTGCGCGAGAATGAGACGGGGATATTTATAGAGCAAGGCAAAGGAACTCGGCTGCAATAAAATTGCGCTTGGTCACCATTTTGACGACGTTATCGAAACCATACTTATGGGGATGTTGTACGGCGGACAAGTACAAACTATGATGCCGAGGCTTCGCAGCACCAATTTTGAAGGAATGGAGCTGATACGTCCGATGTATCTTGTACGCGAGGACGATATCAAGCGTTGGCGTGATTATAACGGATTGCATTTCATTCAATGCGCTTGTAAATTCACGGACACCTGTACGAGCTGTACGCCCGCGAGCACGGGGTCAAAGAGGCAGAAAATAAAAAGGCTGATAGTTGAACTTAAAAAGACAAATCCGCAGGTGGAAAACAATATTTTCCGCAGCGTCGAGAACGTCAATTTGAACACGATCATCGCCTATAAAGATGATACGGGGATACATAATTTTCTGGATAAATTTTAACGACGTTTCAAATAATTTTCAAAGGAGAGGATACGATGCGAGAAATACATCAAGAATTTCTTGCGGGCGAGCGCACTCTGTTTCGTGCTACCGACCTTGAAATTTACGATACGATTTTTGACAACGGCGAATCGCCGCTCAAGCACAGCAAAAATATCAAGCTGCACGGATGCATGTTCAAGTGGAAATATCCGCTTTGGTACGGTGAAAATATCACTTTGGACGGTTGCTCGATCTTTGAAATGGGGCGCGCGGGAATTTGGTATACAAATAACATCACCGTGACCGATACGATTATCGAGGCTCCGAAAAATTTCCGCAGATGTATCGGCGTTAAACTTGAAAAAATAAACTTTTCAAACGCCGCAGAAACGCTTTGGGATTGCGGAAATGTGATGCTCGGCGATGTGACCGCAAAGGGCGATTATTTTGCTATGAGAAGCTCCGATATGGAAGTTGACGGCTTGAAGCTTGTCGGGAATTACAGTTTTGACGGCGGGAAAAATATCATAGTCCGCAACTCAACGCTGCTCAGCAAGGACGCGTTCTGGAACTGCGAAAATGTTACCGTATACGATTCGTTTATTTCGGGTGAGTATCTTGCTTGGAACTCGAAAAATGTTACATTTATTGATTGCACGATCGAGAGCCTTCAAGGATTGTGTTTTACGGAAAATCTTGTAATGAAAAACTGCAAGCTGATAAATACGACTTTGGCGTTTGAGTATTCCACCGTAAACGCCGATATTATCGGTCATATTAACAGCGTAAAAAATCCGTGCGGCGGCGTAATAAGGGCAAAATCAATAGGTGAACTTATCTTGGAGGAGAATGAAGTCGACATCTCCAAGACAAAAATAATTTTTGAAAACAACTGCTAAGAATAAAGAGGTATAATTATGAAATACGATTTTGATACCGTCATTGACAGACGAGACTCTAATTCCTATAAGTGGGATATTTCGGAAGACGAGCTGCCTATGTGGGTAGCGGATATGGATTTCCGCACTGCTCCCGAGATAATAAAAGTGCTCACGGAGCGCGTGGAGCATGGAATTTTCGGATACGCGACAAATTCCGATGAATGGTATCGGGCGTACATCAACTGGTGGAAAAACCGCCACGGAATAAAGTACAAAAAGGAGCATTTGATTTTCAGTACGGGCGTGATCCCGACTATTTCAAGCTGCGTCCGTAGGCTTACTGCTCCTGCGGAAAATGTGCTGATCATGACACCCGTGTACAATATTTTCTATAATTGCATACGCAATAACGGAAGAAACGTTTTGGAATGTCCGCTTGAATATAATGACGGTGAATACAGTATAAATTGGGCTTCTCTTGAAGAAAAACTTGCCGATCCGCAAACCACGCTCATGCTTCTGTGTAATCCGCATAACCCTATCGGAAAAATATGGGGCAAGGAAACTCTTTCCAAAATCGGCGGGCTTGCTTATGATAACGGTGTTGCGGTCATTTCGGACGAGATACACTGCGATATTACTGACCCCGATCGCAGCTATGTTCCGTTTGCTTCCGTCTCGGAGAAATGCGCGAAAAACTGCGTTATCTGTATTGCACCGACAAAGGCATTTAACCTTGCGGGACTGCAAACCTCGGCGGCGCTCGTTCCCGAGCTCCGGCTTCGTCACAAGGTATGGCGCGGGCTTAATACCGATGAGTGCGGTGAGCCGAACGCTTTTGCGGTACAAGCTACTGTGGCGGCATTTAATTACGGCGGCGAGTGGCTTGACGAGCTACGGGAATATATTTACAAAAACAAACAAACCGTCAAAAAATTCCTTGCGGAAAACATTCCGCAAATCAAGCTCGTGTCGTCCGACGCAACTTATCTTCTTTGGCTGGACTGCTCCTCGTTAAATATGAATTCAAGGGAGCTTGCCGCCCATATCCGCAAAACCACGGGACTATATCTGTCTGACGGCATTCAATTCGGTAACGGTGAGCGTTTTCTCCGCATGAATATAGCTTGTCTCAAAACTGTTCTTATGGACGGACTGAACAGGCTGAAAAAAGCTGTGGAGCTGTTATAAGTTTGCTATAGTATCTGTTTTTTTCTTGTTTTGGGCGGATGCTTTCCGGACAGTTCTTCATAATCTGTCATGCCGTCAAATTCTTTCATGAACTCAACGGGAACAGGCTTCGGCGGAAACCTCTCCAGCACCGCCACCTCAACCTCGCGGCTGTCGGCGTACTGCACCTTGCGCTCGGACTTTTCCTCAATAGAATACGCCTCCTCAAACTGAATCCCCCACTTGAAAAACAGCTTGAGCCGTGTTTTCATCGGATGGCAGCCTGTTTTCATTACGATAAAGTGACCTTTTGGCATGGATTTCAGCTCGTCAACCGTCATAAGCGGTCGCTCTATCATCTGAAGCTGTCGGTTGTCGCCGTTGTTCCCCGATGAGCGCGTTACCGTTCCACTGAGAACAGTCTGCTTGCCGAGGTTCTGCGACATTGCCTCGGCTGTTTTCGAGTTCGGCGCAAATGCTCCGAACAGCGTGCATTGGCAGTTATCCACGATAATTTCCGCGCCCTCTTTGCCGTAGGTTTTCTCGAACTGCGCGAGTGACTGAATTATCGCCACAATGGACACCTTACGCGAGCGCGATGCGGAGAATATCATCTCCAAGCCGTCGATCTTGGGTAGCGTTCCCACCTCGTCCATGTAGAACATCACGCGCTTATCAAGCGTTCCGCCTTTCTCGTCCGCAACCGTCAATATTTCACGATATAGTTGCTGAAAAATCAGCGAGATGAGGAAATGTTTCGATAACGATAGGTAAGGCTTTGATGTTATCTCCGCCTTTTCCCCCGTTCCACACCGTGCGTGCGACTTTCATCGCACACGGCGTTCCATCAATATTACAATTTCATCGGATTGGTATCACTTTCAAAGTTATCAAAACATTTAAATAGCGGTATTACCCGCCAACACTCGGAGTTGGCTTATCTTTTCAAGTTGAGATTTGTTGGGTTTAATTTTGTTTAGATATGCTTGTATCGTTTCGGGTTTTGTCGCGTGTATCAACTTATGAACATCAATATGGACGATTATCAGATTTTTGTATTCGTCCGTACCGCCTTGACTTAACGACCTTTTGTGGTGACAATGAATTTCATCAATCCACAACACCCTGCCTGTAACGGCACATTTCCCGTATTGGGCGGCGTAGAGCGACACTCTGTTATCCATATATTCCACGCTGCGATTTGGCGGATACGCTCTTGCAAGCATATGCAGAACGGTCATTACCGTTTCATCAAATTTCAGATTTCGGTGAATTTCTTCTCTGCCCTCTGCCGTATACTTACATATCGTTTTCTTCTTGAACATTGGGTTCTTGGTTTGCACATATCCAATCGGACATAAGGGTTCTCCGCTGATATATCTCAGCATTTTGCTCTCCCCGTAGTGTTCCGCAATATATTTCCGACTGATTACACCTCGCTTTTTGAGCCGTGTTTTCAGTCTGTTATATAACACCGCATTTAACCGAAACTGAATTGCCATACAGTCAAGATTTACCACTGTCGCATATCTGTAATAATTGTGTATGCCAAAAACTACCGAGTTATATTGCTTTATTTGTCTTATTTCATCATTGGCATCTTTACAGAATTCGATTGCTTTAATCTGTTCTTTCATTTTTTCCGTCTCGCGCTTTACGGCTTTGTCGGATATATGAGACCTTACAACAAATTTTCCCCCTTTCCGAACCGCTTTTAATTTAAACCCTAAAAATTCAGAGTAGCTCTTTTTGAGATTAACAACTTTGGATTTTTCCTCACTGATTTCCAACGATAATCTGTCTTTCAGCCATTGCTTGACAGCAATGAAAACCTTATTTGCGTCACTCCGTTTCCGACAGAATATTTTAAAGTCATCTGCATATCTGACAATATACATCTCTTTCAGAGCACTTGCTCTAAGTG
>JAMPCH010000014.1 GCA_023666265.1 Roseburia sp. | reverse complement strand
CCGGCGAAATACTAAATGCGTTTAAATAGTTTTCGGCATATATGTTTATTCCTTGCGCCTTGATCACATATCCTGCCCCGCCGCCTCCGCTCTCGTCCGAGGTCAAAACATTGATCTTCCCGTCATCATCAAAATAAAGCCCCTCCCCGAGCTTTGGCGTGATCTCATACCCCGAGTCATACGTCGAATTATACGAGGATTTTTTCGTGAGACTAAGCCCCTTTCCGACATTGACCGTGATCTCGCCCTTGGTGTCCGTCGAACTCGCGCTCGATCGCCTTAGCCCCAATCCCGGGCTTACCCCGCCGATCGTCCCGACCTTCGCGGGAAGGAGGCGTAAGATCCCCATATTGTCGACGTTAAGCGAGTTCGCGCTCCCCGTCGTCATCGTGTCGATATAGACCCCGCCAATGAGGTTTTTCCAGTTGCCGTCGTAATAGCTCCCCTTCCCCGCGACCTTTAGCCCGATCTCTTGACCCGTGATCGTGATGCCTTGTCCGGCGGTGTAGGGGGCTGGTTCTGCTACTTCTTGACTATCCGATCCCTCAATGTACATTCGATCCCAGTTACCGTTCGGAATGCGTATCACAACGTCCTGATATAACTGAAATTTTACGTCGGATTTCTTGACATAATAGGCTTCGTCCAGTATGAAGGTGTAATAACAGGGATCAGCACCTTCTTCAAGAGTATATTTCTTGATCAGCTCTTGTTGTGTTTCTTCGGGGATCTCGTCGGAGAACATTTGATTGACTCCAACGATCTTGGTCTGAAAAGACTTGTCATACTGTGCGCCGCTTACCTTTTGGTTTGTGACGTTGGTCGTTACGTTTAAAAGCGTATCGGCGAGCTTGTTGATTTCGTTTTGGTTCAAGAAGATGCCTCCTTCCATATAAAAAAAGAGTTTATCCGTTTCTGACTAAGAAACAATAAACTCTGCTTATTCTAAAATATGACTGTTTGTAAGAATTTGAATATAAAAATTCTATTATAAGGTGCCACACATTCTCGTGATAGTATACGTTTTATATTTTCAAAGCACTTAATCTGTTTTCATTTTATTTACCAAGCGAAGTAATTTAAATGTACAACACGTAAAAAACACAATGCCTACCGCCAAAGAAACCATTTCAATCATCGCAACCATCCAAGCGAATGTTTCGGCAATAGAAAAGCATAGTATAACTATAGCGACAATAATAGAGATAATATTCGCAACAATCCCTACAAATGCAAAACGGTAAAGGTTATCAAGGTAGTGATTTTCCCATAATCGCTTAATTCTGTCCTTATTCAACGCCGATAATAGTATAGATATGGCTGTAAATAAAAACCCCGCGATGGTTGAAGAGGTTGAAATGATGTTGTATTGGAAATCGTTTCCGAGGCTTTGTACATTATGAAGACTCAAAACGGAACTTTCGCATAACACAACGATGACCAAAATTGTTATGATTAAAGTTACAATTAAACTTATCCAATTGTTTCGATTCGTTTTGTTCATATATCTTTCTTCTCCTTATATGGGTATCTAATATATTGCTTTATATCTTCTTTGTTGTTCTGATAGACGTCTTCAAGTTGCTTTGCGAAATCTTCTTCACGGAAATTGGTGTTTAAATCTTCTAATTCTACATCTTTGGTAAAACAATATTTAAAAAGATTGTATACTTCGGATTTTTCGCCGCTGTCTTTAGCTCGAACCTTAATACTTTTAAGACTATCTTTGTTTTTACTCAAAACCTTGTTAATAAAGTCTAGAAAGGCATTACGATTTTTAAATATATTTGCTCTTTTTGAAATATGAAGTGATATGGTTTTTGACGGAACGTCTCTCAAAGAGTCGAAGTCGTCTTCGTTGAGACCGATTACGCCGCTTAATATCTCATCATTAGGAACTGCCACGTCAATATCGATGGAAGAAATGACTTGCTTTTTACTTATCAAGTCTAAAATATCGTTCGATATAATAGTAGACAAGTACGCATGAAAATCGCTGGCTGTGTAAAAATCATTAAATATATTGCACAACACCGAAACATTGGGGGTCCCGTGTAGGTTAATGTAACTCACAATTCCTGTTTCGAAATCGATCAAACAATATGTAAAAAGCTCTAACAATTGACTTGGGAGCATTGGAACTTGTTCGCTCTCCGACGTGTGCTTATCTCTAAGCGCAATTGTGTTAGCATAATTTTGCTGTCCTATCTTGATAAATGCTTTTTGTTCTGTGACATTGATAACTTCGATGACATATTCTCTTCCATTTGTAGCTTGTGTTCTGAATACAAAATTACCATTGGACAACTGTTGCGCGTTTTGGTTAATGGTTTGCTGAAATAGCTCGAATTTTTTTGTAGCAGATAAATGCTGAATTGTGGTTTTATTATTTTCCTTGGTATAGACAGCCCTTTCGATGTTAAGGTAATAAAACCGCACTTTTCTCCGTATCGTCATGACATCTCATTCCCCTTACTTCATTATAATACGAATCCATCCTGTTCTATTATATCACAGCATAATTGGAATTTCCATATGTTCTTTAAAAATCGATATTATGCACTAATATTAAAAAAGGAGAATGTGCAATTTAACCAAGAGCGTATATGCAAAAAAGGCGGGAACATTATATTTTGCGGTTCTCACATCGCACTACCCTTATTAGCGTTACCCGGACGCAACCGCGTGGAGGTTAGGGGATCTGCGTTCGTTATTGGGTTTGACATCAAAGCAAAACCCTCACTTTGAGCGAGGGACTATACGCTTTACTGTTTAATAGATACCTCAATTGCAATGCAGGTTTGACATTGATCATTCTTGTCACAGCATGATTTTTTTACGTGCGAAATTGCTCGGATGATCAACTCATTCCCTGCTTTGATCATATCGGAAAAATCCTTAGAGTAGTAAAAAGGAATGTATCCGACTTTTTTTCCTTTCCACAAAAGAACGATAGCGTTTTCGTCGTAATCATTCTCGGGTTCTGTTTTGTATTCGAGGAGGCTACCTGTGGGAATCAATCCACATTGTCCATAAGTTTCACTTAACTCACAAAAGCTTCCGTGGCTTACCCCTGCAATGAAAAATTGAATAGGTTTTTTAGACTCGCGGTTAATGGGAACGATAAATTCCATTGTGTCTCCCGGAACTCTTCCACCGCTCCTTGCCAACAATTCAAATGCGTCATATTCCGTCAAACCGTATTTTTGTAAAATTCTCTCAATGCCAATTTGCTTGCGATCCGGCAGTCGTGACAAAAACACGGCGAACATTTCTTTGGACTTATAGATCTTGTTTCTGTCCAAAAAAGGGAGGATCTCGATAAATCCTTTTTCTTCAAGTCGGCTAAAATCTTTTACATACTGAAACAAATAGCACGACCCATCATATGACAGTGTACCGATTTGAAAGCGTTGATGTCGTTGAGGTTCTTGCCAAAAAATATTCAATGTTTTATTCATATTTTGTATCTCCTTTCAATCAGTTTTTATCTTGATAAATTCGTCTTAATAAGTCTCTTTTGTGCCGAATAAATTTTATCAACAATATTATCCTATTTGACGGTAAAATAATTCTGTACTCGTTTATGAGATCCGATATTTCGTTGTCCGAAAGATCAAGAATACTTCCGATCAAACAGAATACCTCGGGGTATGCGGAGAAATTCAAATAATGATTGATGATATAACACATTATAGTTGAATGTCTCGGCTTTTTCACGTTACTTATCCCGATCTGTGATCGGGATTTTGTGTCACATAATGACATCATAGAGGCTTCTTGCGCGAGGCATAATTCTGCTTGTTTATCCGATGTGTAGGCGCACAAAGAAGAGCTGTTGTCATATAGTGGCGAGAATCTCATAATAGGACTGTTATGATCTTGGAGTATCGCCCAATTACTGTGGTGTCTATCGCTATTGCCAATCAAAAAGTCAAAGATAAGCATTTTGATGAAATCTTCTCTCATTTTATTTGAGGTAAGGCATGGCACGATCGTTTCTATTGCATAATGATTTTTCCCTTCTTTATAAGGATGATCCTTGTCATAATCCGGATAATATGATTCTAACAGAGAGGTTCCTTCAACAAATCTCGTTTCTCCTATAGAATACATCCAATGACTAAAGCAACCGAACCTTCCATTATATGTCCCTATATCGACTTCACAGCAGTCAACGCCAAGTCTGCATGCGAGTAGTGAGGCGAGATGTTCGGAAACATATTCATATGTGTTTTCTTGTTTTGGAAATTTGAAAAGACCAAATTCCGTTAGGTTAGACGTAGAGCCGTTTGAATCAGGCAATGTCAGATAACATTTTTCGCTACATCCGCTCGGCTCAACAAATCCTTTCGGGACTACAAAAGAAGAAAAGTCTTTGATTTCTACCATTGTTGAGTTTTCACAATCCTTATGTATAATTTTACAGACACGTTAAAACAGCCTCTTTTAAAATTATACATAAATATTCTGAAAATGTCAACATTTATTTTGCGTATTTTATCTCGTGCAACCTCCCTGCTGAAATGGCGGGAGGTTACATAAGATAAGGTCTATTTACAATGTGTTAAAACTTCATCTCGAAGCATTTTTTATGCTTATGGGATCTCTTTATTTCCGATAAAGCACCTGTGGTAAACGCGTTTGTAGCGCCGTGCCTAGCTGTCGCGCAAAATCGGTAAGCATTTCTTCTGTGCTATCTCCCTGTACGCTGATATGAATATCGCCTACATGGATCGACTGATCAGTCGCCGATCGGTTGTTATACGTATTGTTACTGGTAAGATTCCTCGACTCCATTGCCGAGGCGCTTTGAATCGTGCCGTCAAACCAGAATAGATGGTCTATGCTCGGCATAGTCTCCAGTTTCTTTACGATCTCTGCCGGCGTCATCGCGAATGTACCGTTTTCAAGATCGTCCCGAAGCTTTTGATTAAGGAATACAGTCAATTGCGCGTTTTGAGCCTCGGTGAGTTCCGACCGATCAATTTTGGAGATCAAGGCGTCCGCCGTTTTGTAATCCCATTGCGCCGGATCATTGTCTCCGAGATCATCTAGCTTTTCTTTCAGAAGCTCATAAACGCTTTTGATCCCGTCACGTTCCTCGGTCAAAAGGTCGATCTGTGTTTGTCTTTGCGTCTCGGCTAGGTCATTTTCAGCGTCCTTGACCGCGTCCGACGCGTCTTGATATGCTTCTTGATCGATTGCGTATTCAAATCCGCCGTCCTTGAAAATGAGTTGATTTCGATTTCTCGAAGCCTCTTCAAGCTTCTGCTTGGCTTCGAGAAGCGCCAACTCTTTTTCTTCCAGTTCGTTTGCTTTCTTTAACTCGTCGTTCTTCTCTTCGAGTGCTTCGATCTCCTTATCGAGTTGCTGAAGCCTTTCATCGTTCTTTTCGGATTCCTCGATATATCGCTTCATTGAGTCGCGGGCGATCGATTCGGTCTGATCCTTATAGTCGGAAATTGCTTCAAGGTTTTCTTTCCACTTCTTAGGATCGTAGTTTTCCGAGCTCGGATCGCCGAAGATCTCATCGTTGAGCCGCTGCATTTCTTCGGCACGCTCTCTGCGGAGATCGATCGCCGTGTCCTCGTTGCGGAAGTCGTATTCGTGCTTTGTATCCCAGTCGTAAAGGCGCGTCTCGTATTCCTTATCGGGTGTGACCTTTTCGGCAATGTCTTCGTCGGTAACGATCGCGTTTCCGACCGAGTCCTTATACCGATTCTTGATGTCGTCAAGCCCGTCAACGTATTGAGACCACGAGATCAGCCCCTTGTCGAGCATTGCGTCAAGCGCGGACAGCTCGTCTTCCGCCGCTTCCTTCGCAAGCTCTCGATAGGTCTCTATGTCGTAGTAAAGGGATTTGTCGTCGTAGAAAAGCGTTCCGATCATTTCAAGCTTAAATTCAGCTCGCGCCTTTAGCTTATCGTCCGAACCGTCAAACCCGTTCTCACGTTCCCATTCCTCTACCGCGTCTTCGTAAAGCTTCTTGAGGTCAATGTTGTCGGATACGAAGGACGGATCGAGTAAGTGATCTCCGCTTTCGTCGGCGTAATCATCCCACATTTCCGAGATACGTTCGATAAAGTCTTTTGTAGTGATAATGCCGCGATCCAGCTGATCCTTGTATATTGCAAGCTCATCGTCGGCGATCTCCTGCATAACGCTTTTATAAGTCGTTTTATCTTGGTGCTTGGAGTCTTCGCCGAAGAAGTAGCTTTTTGCGAGCGTCTTCCGCTTTTCAATATCGCCTTGTCGGCTCTCTAGGGAATTGTAGTCGAGGTTTTGCTTCTCCCACTTATCAAGTTCTTCTTGATAAAGCTTTTCCCAGTCGGTGCTGTACTCAACGTCAAGTAACAGTTCATTCTTCTTTTCAATGTCGTCACCGTAGGTCTCCTTGATGAGTCGCTTCTTCTTGTCGAGATAGTCTTGATAAGAGATCAATCCGCGAGCTAACAGGTCGTCGTATTCTTTGAGAGCGGTGTCGTAACCGTTATCCTCTGTATCGGTATTCGTACCTGTATCCGTTCCGCTTGCGGCGTATAGGTCGTCGAGCAGATACTGAAGCACCTTGTTTTGCTCGAACAGGTTTTTGATCTGCTCGCTGATATCGGGCATCCAGTCCAACGGTCGCAATTCGACGACCCTGAGATTGTTCGCCGCGATCGCGTTTTTGTATTCTTGCGCTTCAAGTTCCTTTAGCTTTTGGATATTCAGCACTAACTGCCCGTTTTGGATTTCAAGGCAGTCCGTAAAGTTTCCGCCCGCTTCAATAATATCCGCGTAAGTGGAGGCGGAGATGTGACCGGTGTCGTTCATTTCGTCGATCGCGGTGTTCAGGATCTTTACGCTTTTTGCGTTGGCTTCAACAGCATTAGAAATCTTTTTTAGTTCATCGGAAGTATCGGAAGCAGTTATCCCCAACATGGAGAGATAGATTTCCAACTGTTGAAGCTCGTCTTGCGCTGCTTTCATTCCCTCTGAAACAGTCTTCGCGTCTTCTGCGTTGTTGATAGTCTTTGCCTGATTCAGATATTCTCTAAGTTCATTGGCTCTTTCCGCGACCCCGTCTCTGATGTCCTTTGTTATGCTGTCATTCGCTTCGATGAGGCGTTCCGCGTCTATGGTATATCCATCCGCTGTTTTAGTAAAGGAACTTGCCAATTCGGGACACAACTCGATCAGCTTTCTGACCTCATCAGCCGAAAGGGAAGACCCGCTTTGGATTTTATCAAAGGCGGATTGAATCGTAGATTGATCAGAAAAAGTGTCGCTTAATGTCTCTTTAAAATCTGATAAAGATTTTCCTAAACTCTTTAAGCGTAACGAAGCGCCGTTTGCTCCCGTTTCAATAGATTCATTCGGGAACAAGTCGATAAACAGATCGTCAAAGTAGTCGTTGGCGATATTCTTGAAGTTCTCGTCGTCAAGCAGATTTTTTGCGTTTTCGTTGATATAACCCCAAAAGGAGTCTTTCCAACTGCCGAACGTTTCTGCTGTTACATTGTCGAGTTTGTTTTGATCGACTCTGAGAAATTCATAATAGAGTTTAGTGAAATAGGCTTCTCCGCCGCCCGATAATATTTCCTCGCTATCGTTGATGAATTTTTCATATTCATCAAGTAGGGACTGCATTTGTTCTCTTGCGGCGCTTTGTAAATCCGATAACTCCTCGCCGTTGGTAATCTTAGATTGGTAATAATCAAGTGCCTTTTTGATATTGTCTACCGCTTCATATACGTCGTTGCCGTATGTGAAATTGAAATCGGAAATAGAATCCGGCGATGTTTTTATCTTTAGCGATATTCCAAATTGTTCTAATTCTTGTCGGACATTTCCTTTGTCCGGATCGAGCGGAGAACGTATAAGTCCCGTTTTGATAGAAAACGCCCTATCAACTATGTCTTGATAGTCGTCTCCAAGTTTAACAATATATTCTTTGGCGTTTTCGTATGCTTCCTTGTCGAAAAACTGTTCTCCTGTCGCTCTCGCGGTCGTGACGCCCTCGATTGCATCCTTTTCATCGCCGTAAGCCTCTATGAGTTTCTTTTTCCATTTGAGTAATTCCTGCGTCTTTTCGGATTCGGTTTTGTTACTGTCAACAATGTCATAATATTCTTGCTTTAAGGCTTCAAGAGAGGATTGTTCGTCTTTGTAGGTCTTAGAGAGTTCCTTAGTTTTTTCTATCGCCTGTTCTTCCGCATGAACGATGTCGTCAATCAAGCCAACAAGAGCGCTGATGCCCCATGAAATTAAGGCAGAAGCCAATGCTTGCGCCCCGAAAGAGGCAATGTTTGAGCCAAGTGACTTGAGCTTCGCGCCAAAGGTTTCGGCTACAAATTGACCTTCTTTGACGGAAGTATAATACTTATTGATCCCCTTAGATGCGTCTTCGCTGCTGGACTTAATTGCTTTCAGCATTTCTTTGGTTTTGGCATTACTGTTTATCCAGCGTTCCGCATCTGAGTCGAGTTGATCAAATAGGTTAGTGTATTGTGCGTCCACTTCTATTAAGTCGATGGCAGCTTTGAAATCCTCAAGTGAGACCGCATTTGTCTCAGGATGTTTTGCTAATTGATAAGCATCATTAAGCAAACCAGTTAAAACAGAAGCATTCTTCGTCACCGGCTCCATTTTCGCTTCTACGGAGAAAAGTGATTTGAAAAACGCGGTCAGTCCCGAGTTTGCTTCCTGTACGTCTCCTTTGATCTTCTTAAACTCTTTGAACCACGAGGACACAGGCGATGTCAGGTGCGTATTCCCGAATTGATCCTTCTGAGTCGTCAGAAGCCCGATCCCTTCCTGCCGTAAAAGCTCTCCGACCCCGATCCCGACGATATTCCCGGTAATGCTGTTTCCGGGGATCTCCGAAATGTTATTGAGTAAATCGATCACATTCGTCAATCCGCCGACTACATTTTTAATGAGATCGTCGCCTAAGATCGCTTCCGAAAGGTCTTCATACGCGACCTTTAACCGCTGTAAGCACCCCTCGATACTGTTCAGGTACTTTTCATTTTCTGCGAGCGCCGATCCCTCGGAATCAAGCGCCGTCCGATAAGCTTCTTCCGCGTCCTTCCAGTTGTTGAGGATCGAGGCTAATACGTTGCCTTGCCGTTTCCCGGCGAGACGCTCCATGACGTTCGACTGCGTTACGTCGGAAAGGTCGCTCCACACCTCGGAGATCTCGGATAAGATCTGATAGGTACTCTTAAAGTTCTTGTCGTCGAGCATAATATCTACGCCCGTTAAGGACTTTAGTTCCTCCCGAAGTTTGGATACGCTTTCCGCCATGCCGTCCGTTTCGATCCCCGCCGCCTCCGCGTCGGTCTTCGCGGCACGAAGATACATCGAGATCGTCTTCATCGCCGTACCGACTACATCGGGATCTTGAATGACCGTGTTCGCCGCCGTTACGAGCGCGATCGATTCCTCGATCGAGTTACCCGCTTCCGCGAGCGTCGCGGCGGAGCGTTCCAGCGCTTCACCGATCCCGACGGAGGAGATCGCAAAGTTGTTGCCGACAATGTTAAATTTATCGACAATACTCATGGCGTCTTCCGCCGCGATACCGAACGCCTTCATCGTCGAAATGATCGACTTCGACGCGGTATCAATGCTGTCAATTCCGTCGCCGACATTCTTGTAAACCGTAGCCGCTTCCGCCAGCATGGTCGCTTCGTCCATGTCGTATCCGAGACGCGCGAAGTCTGCGGTCGCGTTGACGACGTCGCTGATCGAAGCGCCGACAGCTTTGGCGAGTTGCGGTATGTCCGATAAGAACCGATCGTAAGCCGCGTCGGTCTCGTCGGTGACTTTTTTAAGCTCCGTCATCGCGGAGTCGATCTCGACGACGTATCCGTATACGTTATGTAGGGCGTTGAGGATCAACCCGGTAGCTGCCGTCGCCGCTTGTGCGCCGAAGTGATCCTTAAAGAGCTTGCCGAGCTTTGAGTGTAGGGATATGACCTCCGCGCCCGCGAGCTTGCTATCTGTTTGGAGCTGTGCCAGCTCGTTTCTTGCACCCAGTACGTCATCGCCGAAGCCGCCCGACTCGATCTTATTGAGTAGCGCCCACCACCGTTCCGTCAGTTGGACGTTCGACTCGATCCCGCTTTGGTATTTGTTGAAGTAGTGATGTGCCTCGGAGAAGATCTTATTGATCTGTAGCGTGGCGTTTTGATGCTTTTTCGCCTCGGTGTTGTATGTCTTGACGGCGGTGTTCAGCGCGTTTTGGTTGGTCACCGCCGCATGAAGCTTGCGGCTGAGATTGTCGACGCTGTTGCTATCGGTCGCTTTTCCGTCCGCTGTACTGCCTTGAAGCACCTCTTGTTGCAGTCGTTTGATCTCCTCAAGCGCTAGCGCTTGCCGCTCATATGCTTCGGTTTGCCCGGAAGCTTTTGCGTCGTCAGCGGTGATCTTTGAGAATTGGTTATCGATCTGAACGATCGTCTCTTGGCATTCGTTCAACACATTGAACCAAGACCGCGTGTCCGCGATCGTTTGATCAATATTAGATAAGCTAACAGACAAATTCTCGTTGTTTTCGTTCTTTGAGGACGTTAAAATCGACTTAACGCGATCGACCTGTGCTTCGACCGCTTGGAGCTTGACACGCGCGTTTGCTTCAATCGATTGACCGAAGTCGTCAAGTGCATCGTTTTGAAATGTTTTGTCGATCTGCGCCTTGAGGGATTGAAGCCGTTTTTCTGTTTGTCCGAGACCGGAGATCAGCTCCTTGTTGCTCTCGGTTGTGGTGGTAAAGATGTTACCGACGGAATCCTCGCCGATGGTTTGGGTGGTGCGTACTCCTTCCTTGTCGGTATACGCTAAAGTCACGCCTGAGAGCCGGTCGTTGATCTTCTTTTCCGTAACGGAGATCGCGCTGTTTAAGTCTTTCAGCTCGCCTTTGATCGCGGAGCTGACGGTCTCGACCGTTCTTTTGGTGCTTTGCGCGATTTGTTCTTCGGAGCGTTCGACGCTTGTCGCCGCTTCCTTTGCCTCGTTTTCGATCTGTTTGATGTCCGTGTCGATTGTCCCGCTGTGTGACGACTTCTCGCCGCCCTTGATTTGCTTTTGCGCCTTTTTGATCGCGCTTTGGATCTGTTCGGAGTCCAATTGAAAATCGATCGGGATTTGGAGATCCTTCAAGTCGGCGACTTGCTTTTGAAGTCGTTCTTTTGCTTGTTCTATTGAACTTGTATCAAACTCAAACTTGATCTTCTTGGTGACGTCTTCCTCGATCCGCTTCGAGATCGCCTCGATGTCTCTGTACATTTGTTCTCCGGACGATCCCGCCTCCGTAATGCTGGAACCGCCCAGTACGCCAAATTCTAAAATGATGTCTGCCATTTAAAATCCTCATATTCAACACTTTCATTATGGGTAATTCTTCGGTATATACGGCTCTTGCATCGTTGCCCAAAACCCGCGAGCGCCTCGCTGTTCGTTATAGTATTGAACCGCGTCACGAAGAAAGGAGTTGGGCGTTCGTTCGCTCAACCCCTTTACGCGATGACCGTTCCACTTGCCGAACGGCGTATTCTTTGTGGTGTGCCAGCCGAAGGTCATTAACCCGATAATGTCGTTTACCCCCTCGTTGTTCGGATTCAGCGAACGCCGCCTTACAAGCGCGGGGTTGATGTTCAATTCTACTTTAAAGCTTTTCAGCTCTTTGGTTTTCGGGTCTATGCTTTGTTCTACGATCGTGTGTAAAATGAGATCGCTCGCCTTGTACTGGCTAAAAATCTTCACAATGCTTTCGACCTGAGAACGAGGAGCCGCCTCGAACACATATTGGTATATGTATTTTTTGAAGGTCGCGATCTCTAAGATCGCGCGTCCGACCGTCATACCCTGCGACATTGCGCCACGATAGCGCTCAAGCCCGTCCTTGCTGTTGGCTAAGATGTGTTTTCGGCTTTTCTCATCGTTCAACGCGGCGGTCGCTTTTTGCATAAGCTGTTTTTTGGTAATGTTGATTTTCATAAATCATTTAGGTAAAATTAAAAAAGCACTAACTGGAAAGTTAGTGCTTTTACTTTTTTGGTTAGTGTTTTTTATTGTGACTTAATGCAAAAATACTCAGTAAGTTTATGCGGTATATTTACACGGTTTGGCTACTCGATAACAGTTGACATCGCTTTAATATATCCGTAATGATCTCATGTACCGACAAGGAGGGATTTTCGGTATAGTATGTAAATTTCTCATACTCAACGGGTTTGTAACCGTTCAATTGATTATTATTCATAATCTTCTCGGCTCGCTTAATGGCTGAAACAACATCATCAAGTGTGATTTTCTCCAAGTAGCGCTTGAAGTTATTCTCATCCTTGTACTCTTTCATTGAAGTAAAATGTGTGCTAAAGCCGTCGTTTAAATACTTCAGATACTGTTTTCTGTCAACTAACTGAGTGTTGCAATCCACCTTGTGCAAAGCAATCCACAAGTCAAACGTAAAATTGCTGTAACTCAAGCTATAGCTTAGTTTTTTGCCCATCCTGCTAGCCGCTTTCAAATTGTTGAGAGTAGAACGAAAGCCTTTGACATGTTCTTCGTCATTGCTTTCCATATCGCAGAAATGGCTGACCGCTACTTTGTCTGTGACCGATAAAATTTTTACCATTTCACGTGGATCCTTTTTGACCTTAATAATAAACTTTACCGAGTACTTCGCCCCTTCGGAGCTGTTGATAAGCCTTTGAAGATGTTCAAGATACCAGCGTTCCGTTTCGCCTTCAACGCTGAAATAATAACTGTTGCACGTTTTGCGGACACCCATGCTCATTCACCCCCGACACTTTCCATATCGTCATTTCCGACAATATTCTCAAATATGGGAGTAAAATCCACATCTTCAATCGCTCCGTATTTGTAATCAAAATAATACTTCATATAATCTGCGGAATTTCTCACGCCGTTCTTGCCGGATGTTCCGAAGTCGGCAAGCGAATAAAGTTCGCTGTTGCCTGTTTCGTTGTCGCGTTGCACAAACTTAATTTCGTCTCGCCTGAAAAGATTTGAGTTGAGGAAGACCGGATTATGAGTGTTAAAAATAAGCTGTGCATGGTTTTGGTTTATGCTGTCATTATGAAACATGTTGATGATGTTCATCAACGTCAAGGGATGAATAGAGGCGTCAAACTCGTCGACTACAAGTGTAGCGCCGTTCGCAAAGGCTTCCAAAATCATCGGAAAAAGGTTTATAAACCTAACAGTCCCATACGATTCAAACATTTCGGCGGGCATTGTTGCGACTTTTCCCCCGTCAACATTTTCAAAAATAGAGCATAATCTCACTTCATTACTATTCCTATCCGTGTTAATATACCCCAACGAATTTGAATTTACGCCGAAAATCTTTGCCGCCTTATTGACGGTCGAGTCAATATAGATGCCTTTCTTGTCGGTATCTGAAAAACTCACCACTCTCTCCATGCTGTCTGCACGATACATCACAACAAATCTCTGTTCTATCCAATCGGTAAACTTTTTTACAATCTCGGGCGAAAAAATAACTTTGAACCCATTTGTCAAAAACAGTTCCTCGTCATCGAGACTGCTGTTTGAGATTTCCTCCATTTTTTCAACCTCAGCTTGTTTAAACGGCAAGTATTTCTGCAAATGCTTATATTCGCCCAGTTTAATCGTCTCGTCACGCTTAAAAACTGTCTTGTTGTTAAGATACAATTCTTCTGAAATAATCCTTCTGCGATGCTCCTTGTTGAGGAAGCATCCCAAATCAAGCAACAGCGTATATTTGAACAGCAAAGAATCGTCAATAAATTCAATGGTAAATTCGACAGGTTCGCCGTCCGGACTATTTAAATTAGGGATAAGCTCAAGTTTAGAAGAAGCAACGTTTGGGTTCTTTTTTTCTATATTTTTGATATTGCCCCTCAAAACGACAGCCTTTAATGTATCCATCGCGCCGATAATATTGCTCTTTCCGCTAGCGTTAGCGCCGTAAACAACAGACGAACATTGAATCTTATAGTTGCGCCCACTCGCTTTTTTCTCAAACAGACTGTATTTTAAATCGTTCTGTTTGGGTGAGGCAATCATCGAAAAATTCATTTCGTTCGCAAAGGATTTGTAGTTCTTTACCGTAAAATTCAGTAACATAAGGCGTTCCTTCCTGCAAGACAAATTTCAAAACCGATACTATTATACCACATATTCCGCAAGAAATCAATATATTTTTATGCGATTTTGCAAAAATTATGCAAAATGGCACAAATATCATCTGAATAAAATGTCTCGCGATCATAAGTTTATGCTCTGAATAAAATGCTGATTTTATTCACCAATCTGTTCATCGGGCGAAAAAGCGGTTGCGTTAGAGGGAATAGAGAAGATGCGGGAAACGAACTCGGTTAAGTCAACCTCCCTCACCTTGTCCTTCCAAGATGTAACAGTCTCGTCGATCGTCTTGATGAGCGACCCTAGAGTGGGTTTTAAGGACAAGCGGAAGGTAAGAGCTGCCTGTATGTCGGAGAGCATATTGAAGTACAGCTCGCCGAGATGGGCGGCAATATCCGGCTCGATTTTCGTTTCGTTGATGAGCCGCCATCTGTCTTCGGCGGAAAGCTGTTCGAGCTTGATGTTTGTGACCGCGCCGATCAGAGCCGTTGCACGTACATAGCGAAGCATCCCAAACTGTTCTGCTTCAAACATTCTTGCCGTTTCTTCGACGATACGGCTTACGACCTGATTGTATTCATCAAGCGTTAATGTGTTCTTAAACTGAATGTCCTTATAATTTACAACTGCCATTATTCTTTCTCCTCGTTAAATTTTGAAACATTTGCCGCCGCCCACGTTGCGATACCGATTGCGTCGGCTTCGTCTTCCGTTGCGGTCAGACCGTATTTTTCCTGTACGAATGCTTGTGTATTAGCCTTTTGTTCATGCCGTCTTTGCCCTTGAATCCCGCAAAAGGATTTCCAGCACGTTGGCGCTACGATGTAAGAACCAATATCTTTAACGAACAAAATCGCCATAATGATCCCTTGTAACTTGCTGAGAATGTTGAATGACTGCGCGTTCTTTTGGTACTGCGTCCCTTCCATCACAACAAAATCGGGATCGATCTCTTCGACCTTCTCTCTGATCTTAAAGAACATACTCCTTAAACGATCATTGACAAAGCCCTTTTTATTATCGGGGTCGATAGCCCCATAACTCTCAATGTGACCGTCCGCGATCACACAATAACCCGTACAGCGGGTAGATTGATCAAGCGCTAAAATTCTCATCATTAAAAATAAAGGAGCTGGCGCATCGCCTCCCACAGAAACGATACGACCCAGCCCTCAATCCTTTACTGTTATTTTTTGTAATGCTTACATTGCTTATCGGCGCGTTCGGATACGATATATTCCGTTCTGTCCCGACAAAACCTCTGCGCGATGCAGTTGGATCTTGTCAAGGCGCATATGATATATTTGATGCCGTTATCGTCCTTGTTCCGCGAGCTGACATAAGCGTTTTTGCAAATCGTGTTCACTTTTTCTTCGGTTTAAAAACGGCGGCGGGAATTGAAACCGTATCGCCGATTTTGAGCGTGTCTTCCGCGATTGCCGACCGAGGAACGATTTTGCCGAAACCATCAACGATGACCCAAACCTCTTCCTTGGCAATTCGCGTTACCTTCGCCGAAATACTCTTGTTTTGCCTTGTTTCCTTCGGTGTAATCGCCACATTCGAGGCAATTACATCTTCGGGAACAACGCCTAATTCAATCGTCTTTTCTTGTTCAGCCATATTATCTCCTTAAAAGAGCAGGGGGCGGGATACACGATCCCGCCCGTACTCTGAATTACTCTTAGTCTGTCGCGGTGGTTACAATGACCGTTGCGGTCGCGGTAAGGTTATTATAAGCGATCTTTACGGTTGCCTCCCCTTCCTTTACCGCAGTAATTAAACCCGTTTCCGAAACGGTTACTGCGTCGCCTTCCGCCGCGTATACTACGTCGCTTTCAAGCAGGATCTTCTCGTACATTGCGTTGCGAGCGCCGTATACGGAAAGCTGTTGTGTATCGCCGACCGTAAGTTCTACCACGGACGGGGAAGCCGCAATAACAGCAATGTCGACCGTGTCCTCGTCGTCGATATACTCCCTGTAATATCCGTAGGTTTCGCCCTCACCGCACTTTTCACCGGCTACCGCTACGGGCTTACCCGAGATCGTATACGAAGCGTCCGCTTGGAACGCCTGTGTCCAGTTGCCCGAAAGTACAAAGGCGGGGAAGGTGTATTGTGCGGTACCTACCTTGCCCTTCGTCCCCTTAAAGATCGGAGAAGAGAGGATCAGCGTCCCTACCGTCGGGTCGGTGTCGATCGCCAGAGAGATCTCCTTCCCGACTCTCTTAAACAGACCGATCACGCTGACGCATTCGCCGTCTTGGAAGCCGTACTCCGAGACATCGATCGAGAGGCTGTCGGCGGGTACTTCGATCGTAACCCACGCGGAACCGACAGAGATCTGGATCTGATCGTCCGCCGGACGTTCGGATAAGAGGATCTTACCATTCTCGACATTAAAGGTTAAATCGTCGATCGTAAAATTCTGAGAGCCGTATCGGATCGCCGTACCGATATTCGCGGCGAGAAATTCCGGTTGCCACTCGGGCGTGTCAAAGCTTACGTCGATCGCCTTTTCGGAAGTGATAATACCGATGACGGCATTGTTCTGACCGCCCGTGAGCGTATCCTGCGTTGTCTGAATGTCAACATTCGCGCTGGTATTCGCTCTCGCGATAAACGCGACCATATCATCGACCTTAAAGATCGCGTTCGCCGACTTCGGCAGGAACAGCTTCCCGCTGGTCTGTGCAATATTTTCTTTCATTAAAAATGTCCTCCGTTCGTTTATTTTAATTCCTTTAAATATTGTTCAAGATCCGTTCGCCTCGGCTGAGTCGCTACCCAACTGATCGGATCGTCTTTAAATTTGACCATACCGCTCATCATTCCCGTGATTTGCGCGTTATAGCTCTCTCGTCTCGTCATTTTTTCAAAGAGGCGATTTACATGACGGATCGTCATTTCATCTAAGAAATGTTCGTCGATTTGATGAAACTCTAACATAAGCGCCTCGATCTTGTCTTCGATCGTTTCGGGCGTAGCCTTCGACCGTTTTATTTCCGCCGCTTTTTGTTCGTCGATCCACTTTTGAATATCGGGGTGGACGTATTCATCATCATAAAATGTGTCGTTCTGGATCAGAATGATCTCGCGGATCGTATCGAATTGCTTCGAATTGATCGTGTAGATGATATTAGGATCGTTCCGATCCTGTACCTGAATGACGTACCGCCCCGACGCGGTTTCGACGAAGTCGAACTGCTGATCTCCGAGAACCAAAGACAGTAGCCCGATCGTTTTAAAGAGCAATGCGTGAAACTCGGGGTGTTGCGCGGCAAATGCCTCGTTGTTCGAGTGTCGCAGACATTCCGTCAGAAAATAGAGTCGGGGAAGAGAGCTGAGTTCCATATCCGGGTAATAGATCGGATTGAATAATAAACAAGGGATCAGCGACTGATATAAGGTAAGATTCTTGAATTTGACGGGATAAAAAAGAATATGTTCATATTCGATCGGCGCGGCGTAAGCCAGCTCGCGACCATATCGTGCTATCAGGTCTCGATTCATTTTAGACCCCTCTATTTGCCGGATTGATTTCTTGTACGTATAAATGTAGCTTTCGGGCATAATGCGCCGAATTATTGAGCGACGCTTCCTCCGATGAGCTTAAACGGATCTCTCCGATCCATGTCTTACTTGGGTCTTCCGCGAGTGCCATAAGGATTTCTTCCGCGATCAAATCCGCTTTTGTGTAACATACCACGCCGTCCTCTAACAGATCCTCTCTGACATAGCCCTTCTCTGTCTTCATATCATCATAGTTAATGACGATGACGATCGTGATATAACAGTTTAAGATACCGGGATTTTGCGGGTTAAACTGTGTGTCTACTCCCACAAGGATCTGCGGGTCGGTCGTAGTGATCGTCGCCGGGTCTTTTAAAAACGGAAGGATACAATTCCCGACATAAGACAGATGATCTTCCGGATCAAAGTCCTGCGTCGCGTCGATTCCCAGATAATTTAACGCGTTTCTGACCCGTTCGGAACGCGCAATGATCTAACAAATTCTGGATTTTAAAACGCCGACAGGGCTATAGAGATCCGTTACTCCCTTTTCTTGGGTCATACTTACACTCCTCCCGTTATGGTAAATTCTTGTGACACCGCCTCTCCGCTATCGTCCGTGCAAGTAAGCACAAAGCTTTTTCCGATCAGTTCACTCGATAGTTTCACCTTGATTTTACATTCTCGATCGGTGGGGAAGAGGTCGACCAGATCGGATATTTCGGGTGTAGTGATCGCCCACGTCAAATTGCCCGACGCACTCTCCGCCACGATGGTTTTGATGCCGCCCGTTCGGATCGTCGGAGACGATCGGAACTTAAGCGCAAGCGCTCTTGTGCCGACTGACTCGGTATTTTTTTCTCCTCTGACATCACAAAGGCGCTGATCTATGTCGTCGTTCAGCGCATTGTACTGATCCTTTGTCAGCGTCAAGGAGATGATCCCTTTGTCGAAATGCTGTGCGGACGTGTCGATCTGCGTCAATTTGTAGATGTCGGGGATCGCAAGGCTTTCCCCAACAAAAAACCGCTGATCCAATACCAGCTTTAAGGTATTCTCGTCGGTCGTCGTCATGAGCCTATGTTGAGACGAACCATAATCTACGATCCGTCCTTGGTCGACACCGGAATTGTATTGTGTCGCGTTTGTGTCGTGTACGGGATATTCCCATACCCTTGCGTCTCTGTCCTTCCATTTAAGCGTTCCGCTGCACCGATACATAACACCCGTTTTGTAAATTCGATCCTTACTCGCCACATACATAACAAGCCAGTATTGCTGGTCGATCGGGTTGTACCAGATGTCTCCCGTTTGAATGGACTGATCGATGGGACAGGTAAAACTTTGTTGATGCCCGATCACCGTCGAAAACTTTTGATCGTAGATGTTGAGAAAGGCTTCCGTGTCGGTAATTCCCTTATCCCATAAGAAGAACTTATCCACATCGAGCGACTTCATATAATCTCGTTCTGTGCGATCGACCGCCTTTCGCCGATTTGTTTCCGACTGTGAAGGCATATTGAGCGATCCATGAATAGCTCGAAAGTAGTCTAAGCCCTTCAATCGTCATCCCTCCGAATATCGTATTTTTTAAAGCTCATCTTCCTGAACTTTCCCGTCGTTCTGTCGGTGTTTTTATAGTCATCGATGAGCTGTTTATTATAGTCGCGAACGGTTTGATATAACTCCAGATATGTCTTTCGCGCGTTGGATGGATCAAAAACCCGGATGTCGGTCGAGGTAAAATTCACGTTGTACAGCTTTAGGTAGGCAATGTCCCGATCCAAGTACATCTCGTACATGAGCGAGGGGATCAATATCCGCTCCATAGCGTTAAATTGAAAGTTAAAGCCTCTATGAGTTCGGTCGTTGAAGTCTACTTGTGGGAGCGCCTTGAGTTTGATCAACCCAATAGCTTCCTCTAGATAATTCGACGCGCGGCGTTTCGCGAGCCGAATAGCGTCCTTAGCGGTCAGATCGTAATAGCGAAAGAACTCTTCATCCTTTTCGATTCTGGAGAAGAACCATTCGTAGATCTGTTGATAGCTGGTCGTGTTATTCATTCGTTTCAGAGGGATGATCGGCGGGATTGGTGGCTTTCTTGCGTGTTCTGCCCTTCGGGGCTGTGGAGGTCGTTCCCGCGTCAGAGATGGGCTGATTCCCGCCAAGTGCTTGCGACTCCAAGAACGCCGTCATCATCGATTTGAGCTGGGAGATCTCCTCTTCGATCGAAGCCATTTTTGCGTCTCCGACAGAAGACATTGAGGTTTGAGCGGGCGTTTTGCGTAACGTGATCTCCGATGTGCGTTTCCCGGCGAGTAGCTCTCGATACCTTGTCGTGATTGTTTTTTCGACGTTCGACGTGATAGGAGCGTCCGAGTTTTTAAGCCCTAAAAATACGCCGTAAACACGGTCGAAATACTGATGATCCTTGATGTCGAGGAGTTTTTGTAATCCCTCGACGGTCGGATTGAGAATGATTTCCTCAATCTGTAAGTTGGTCAGGATCTCTTTCCAATCTCCAATGCGGAGCGTTTCGTAAATAAACTCTCGACAATCCTCGTGTGGGACTAATGTGCCGTTTCGTAAACAGGCTGACGTGTTGTTGATGTGCTGGATCTCGCTGAGCGTAAAAGGGTAGGTGGCGGGGAGATCGTATCTTCCTCGCTCAATACAAACGCCCTCGCCGTTTTTGAGCGATACTACAACACGGGACGGCGTATAGTTACAAAGTAAGTAGGTTTTTTCTTCAACAGATGCCATTTAAAATCGATCCCTTTCTGTTTGGTAAATAAAATTCTTATAATCGTTCAGTTCCCTTGTTCCCGGGAAAAGCCAAAAGCGGCTTCCGCTGTTTTTGTTGATCCCAACACAGATGTAGCGGAAGCCATTGGCTAACAGCGCTTTCTTTAAGCGCCGAGAATAACAGTAAAAATATTTCTTCATTCGCGTATATTGGGGCGACTGTTGCCGCCCCTAACGTTCTCCCGATTACTCAAGTGTGATCTTTACGATATTTTCGAGCGTGTCCTTATTGAACGAGAAGCCGTAAGTGAAGTTCTTGAACATAATGTGCATCTTCTCCTTGTTCGGATCCTCGACCTGATACGTCTTGATCGATCCCTTTGTGTTGAGGCGACCGATCTTACCCGCAATACCGAAAATACGCTTATCCATAATTAAGCCGCTACCGTCGCCGAGCTTCTTTGCGCTGGAGATCGGGATGAGGCTTACGCCGTCATAAGTACCGAGTCTGCCGGTGCGATTGATCTCGTTCATCATATCCTGAGAAATAAAGCCGGGGAGCTTAGAGATCGCCTGAATGTACTTAGACCGACCGATGAAGATCCCCTTGTCGTCCGCGCGATCTTGGATGTAAAGAGCCGCCTGATCGACCGCGACCTGTGTCGGGAAAGAGGAAGCTACCGTAATAACATTCTCCGCGCCGGGCGCCATCGCCGCGTCGATGATTGCGAAAATGTCTTGGAAACGTGCGTTCTTGAAAGCCGCTGTCGCATATTCGGTATACTTCGATACGCTCTTCCAGCCTCCTCTCTCAAGCTCGGCGAAGGAAATGTCCGTCTCGATCTGACGATTTTTCCATGTCGGCTTAAGGAACGAAGGGTCTAAGAACGAACGCTCTACATTGCCACCCTTTGCCGCCTCATACGCGACGAGCGTATTCTTCGGCTCGGTGTAGCCCTCGTAATCGTCGAACTCGCCGACATCCCCCTGATCGAACATCACGTCGAGAAGCTCGTCGGGCGTGTTGTAAAGCTCTTCGTGGACGACCTCTTGCATAAAGTCTGCGACCTGATGCTCCTTGTCGCGACCGCGTGCGCCGACCTCCTTGAAATACTGATCCAGATTGTCTCTGGCTTTGTCCTCCTCGGCGGTCAGCGTCATGCCGCGATTTGTTTTAAATGCCAACTCGTACATATTTACATTCTGCGCGAGTTCGGCAATGCTGTAATCTGCCATGATAAAATCCTCCTTGTGTCTTAGTTGGCGACGGCGACGTTGCTCACATAAATTTTAGCAAGCACGTGACCGTTGTCGTTTTTAAGTCCTACGAACTTGAAGCGCGAAGCCGATTCGGCAACCGTCCAAAGCCCGTCCGTGCCGACGGCGACCGTCTTCCCGATCGCGTTTTCGGTCAGCGTTGCAGTATTATACTGATCGGTCGCGAAGGTGTCGCCGGTCGGATAATCATAAGCGACGAACTTGTCGCCCTCATTGACCGTATTAAACTCATCTTCGTAATCCGAAAACTGAGTAAGCGCCGCGTTTCTCCCGGTCGGGATCGGCATTTTTTGCACTAAGACGATATTGTCCGCCGTGGTCGATTCGGGGAGACCGGCGGTATGATCCTTGTAGTTTAATACAACGCCCATACCGGTCTTGAGATCGGTCGCCGCCGTAAAGGTCGCGTCCGCCGCTAACCCTTCATGTACAATAAGTTCTCTAAGCATTTGTTATCTTCCTTTCTTGTTTCTGTGAATGTATGCGCTGACGAGGTTGTCATCGCTGATCTGCGGTTCAAGCTTGGAAAGATCGGTCTTATGTACCGCGTAACCCATTGACGCTACCGATACGCCGCTGTTTTGCTTCTCGCTTGCCTGCGTCGTAAACGACTTGACCAGTCTATCCGCGATCATTGCTTTGATCCCCGCGATGTCCAGATCGGCGATCATCTTGTTAAGCGTTTCGTCGCCGCCCTCTTCCGCAAGCTCCTCCTCGGTAAATTGCTTGCTGTCTGCCGCGAACTGTCTGAGTTGCGCGATCTGCTCTTTCTTTTTGGCGGCTTGCTTTTCCTGCTCGATCTGCTCCATTTGCGCCTTAAAGGGTTCTAACGCTTGTACGGTCGCCCGTAGATCTTCGATGATCTCGTTCGCGTGAATGAGCGCTGTTCTGAGTTCCTCGACAATGTCGTGATCCGGTGCGCCTTGATCGCCGCTCTTCGGAGCGTCATCAGCCGCCTTGTGATCCTCCTTCTTTTTGGAATCTTCCTGTTCCTGTTCTTCGTTTGACGGTTCGGAAGGAGCGTTCGGAGTGGTTTGCTCCTCTTCCTTCTCTTTCTTCTCTTCTTCCTGCTTAAGTTCGTCTGCCAAAGGATTGTCCTCCTGTCTTGTTAAATTATGATCAATATCCTTGAGAAGCGCGGCGGTAAGCTCTTCCGTAGAGTCGCAGTATTCACCGTCTACTTCCGCATATTCATACACGCCCGCTCCGCATACGGCGGGGACGTGGTTGGTGCCGAGGAGAGCGTTCCCGATAAACGAAAAGTTCTTTAAGATCGACTTCCCGCCGGACTCGTGTTCTACCTCGCTGGCTTCCAGTTCCCACGAAGAGCTGATCTTCCCCTCGTTCCATAGCTTGTCAAATACGCTGAAATATTCGGGACTGCGGCTCGTCCAAAGCTTCGCTTTCGCCATCATACAAGGCTTTTCGCCTTCATAGCCGCTTACTTCGCGAGATTCAATCCATGTGTCCGTGACGGAACCGATCGGGTAAGTATTGAATACCGTTTCGGTCTCGCCGTTTCTGCGCTTCCATTGGCGCATTTCATGACCGCCAAAATCAACCGGGCGGTTGGCGCGATCGCGTACCAGCTTCGCGACGATCGGAAATCCGCGAAGCGTAGCATGATTTTTTTCTCCCGCTTCGAGCGGGATCTTCCTCCCCATCCGATCATACTCGTCTAAAACCGAGATCAGAAAAGTCGCGTATTTACAAGTCTTGTCTTCGGCGACCTCGATCGGAGAGGAGCTTAAAATAATTGTTTTATTCTGTTCCATTCATATATCTCACCTTACCTTGTCGGAATAGCTTTTGTCAAAAGCTTGCTTTGCTAAGTCGTCGGAACTCGGCGGTCGTCCCGCTTGGGCGGAAACGTTGCTGACATCCGAGTTGTAAGCGTTCTGTCTGGGTGTAAAGATCGCGTCATACCCCTCGGAGTTTTCCTGTTCGCGCTTTGTCTTTTCGTCCTGAATATCCAGCCCGACCAGTTTGAAAGCCGTATCTCGGGAGATATTTAGTGTGTTGTACGCGAATTGCGCGAACTCCTTCCTTAGTCCCCAATCCATCATTTCGGAGTCAAGTACTTTGACGGTAGGCGCAAGCTCGGGCGGCAATCCGATTGCCTTTAAGTATACTTGATAATATTTTCGCAAGAGCTGTTCTACCTGTTCGGAAATGGAATTGATCGTTCGCATAAGCTGGTCGACCGATATATTCGCCGCCGAGAAGGAAGAAAGCTCGCTATCCGCGAAGCTAATGCCCAGCGCTGTTAAAAGCCGGGACGTATAGATCTTGACGGTGTTCGCGGTGTTGTCGTTGGTGGAATTGTCGATGACATACGATAGATCTTCTACGAATGCCGGAGCGGTGTACAGACAGAAATTTGTTTGTAATGCTTCGGCGGCGGCGGAATGCGCGTATTCCATCTCGGCGAATCCCTTGTACTGACCGCCCGGTCCCAAAAGCTCCTTCCGCAGTTTTTGAAAGATGATCTTCTTCGATCGTGTTTTTGAGTCGGCGACATCAGCCTTTTCGATGTTCCCCAAGACGATCAGCGGTTTGAGCGCTTTAAAGAAGGGTGAAACGCCAAACTTCCTTCCCATCGAATTTATCTTGATCGTATATGTCATAGCGGGATCGAGCTTCAGATACTGCTCTTTTCCCATATATGCTTCATAGATCTCGTTGGAATAATTCGCCTTGACTTCTTCCTCTAGGTTTTCAAAAAATACCGCCTTCTTCGTTTTTCGGTATTTCGGATACTGCTTCTGTAGTTTGTTCCGTAACTCGCCGATCTCGAACTGTAACACGTTTTCACCGTTCAGATAATAGTCCGATTGATAGCATAAAGACAGAGGATAATGGTCGATCGCTACGCTTGTGACGGTTGCGGGATTTTGAGGGTCGGAAGTGATACGTAAATACGTGTTATAATTGCCTTCCAGTACCGTCCCGGCGATCGCTTCGCGCGTAAATCGATCGATGTCGATCATTCGATTAAAGTCTTCGATCGCCTTTTGTACGTCTCTTATGATGCTTTCGTCGTCGCCTTCCTCTTTGTCGGGGTAGTTCAGTTTAATACTCGTGTTGATATTGGCATAGATACACTCATAGGCGCGACCCGCGTATGGGTCGGTCAATACGTACTGTAAGATATGCTGATTTGCCCGTTTCAGCTTGCTTAGATCGCTGTTGATGTTGACCGCCAACTTATGAACATCGTCGATCGTCAGAGACGCGCCCGACCCTTCTTCCGATACGATCGCCGAATAAGTTTTTGCGTCATCGCCGTATTTTTCCATCGACGAGGCTAAGACCTTTTCTTCGTATTCCTTAAAGTTAAACGAAGACTTCGGCTCGGTCGATGTGATCAAGACGTGTTGATCGTCGATCGCCGTCCCTCGGTACAACACGGAAAAATTTTCGGACATAGCTCTCCTCCTTTTCTTAAAATTTTAGTTGAGATACACAGCGCCTTGCCGTAGAAAAAGAGAGCGTTTCTCCTTCCCGTAAGAGGTCGCGGCTTAACTCACTGGCAAAATAAACACCGTAGCTGACCGAGGTATATCGGTCTTTCGTCATATTGGAATGTTCGCGGATACGAACCATACCCATCTCGTTGCGCTCGCCCTCAAGGTTGATCAGTTCGTTGAGCAGAAGCATAGTCTCCAGATACGGTTTTTCGTAGAACATACGGACATCGGGATTGTCCGAGCCTCGGTACTCGGGCGCGTATTTTTGCAGTTCTTCCACGCCTTCATCTTTTGGGATCAATAAATCGATCCGATGCTCTAACATCATCCCCTTAAAATTGATCGCGATCTTACTATTAAGCGCATATGATGCGGAGATCGCGAAGACGATCGGTTGCGCGGTGTGACTGGTACAAGCGCGGTTAAGCGCGTCGTCGTTCATACATCTGATCGGGACGTATTCGATAAACCGCTCGTCGTCATAAAGCGGGCGGCATAGATAATCCATAATCGTTGAGCCGCCGTTACGTGTATCCAGTACGATATAATCCGCGTCAAAGTCGGCGTGCAGTTGCCGTATCCGAATTGCTTGCTTGCGCGTTTCCGAGCCGCGTTTTGCTTCGAGATAGGGGATCTTGACGCGATATTGAATTTGTGTTGTCTCACTTCCGTCGCCGACGTTTTCGGGGAGAAGCCTCAGGCACGAGTAACAAGAGTTATCGTTCCCCGCGCGGTCAACGAAGGCGATATCGCAAGAAACGATCCGTACCTCGCCGGGTTGCTTAGGGATCGCGTAAGGATTTTTCTTTTGGTTGACAAAGTCGTCCACCTTCCGAGGATAAAAGGCTTTACGCTCTGTCTGTACCTCTCTTACCATATCATAAGTAAAATAGGCTTTTGCGTTGGAGCGCAATACCGCGTTTTCATACTCGACCATCCACGTCGTCGGGTCTGTTGTTCTTTTTGCGCCTGCCAGATCCTTGTAGGTCTTTAGCCCGTGCTTCAGCACGACCGAATAATCGAGCGCGACCATACAAGAGTCGCCGCCGTTTAAAAAGTCGAGAAATGCGTCCTTTGCTCGTTTATAGAGCCAATGCGTGTCGCTGATGCTGGAACTGATCGAAATGTCTGTTGGCTCCTCGATCAGTTCCGGGTCGTTGGCGTCGTAGTCGGGAAGCATGAGAAAGGCGCGGGAACGAGCTTGTGTAAAAGGCTTGATAAATTCGTTGATCTTGTTTTCATCCAGTTCTCTCGCCTCTTCGTGTACGTTACTGGTAGATCGGTTTCCTCTGGCACTCCCGGAAAGCGCAACCGAAAATATAGTCGACCCGTTTCGGGTCTTTACCGTCGCCTTCCCCGTTGTGGTCTTACATTTATTCAGGTTCATCTCGCGTTTGAGCGTGGGGCTGATCCCGACCAGTACCTCTTGGATCTTCTTGCTGATGATGATCTCCGCCTGCGGTAGCGTTCTCGAAACGATCGCGCAAGCGCTGTTTGGATACAGCGATGAGATGCACATTTCATATACGCCCAAAAGAAAGGATTTGGCGGCGCATCGCGAAGCGATAATGACGATCGTCCGACTGCGCCCCATGAAATACAAAAGGATCTGTTGATATAAATACAACGGGATCTTCAGGTATTCGGTCGCATACCGATGAAGGTTTCTGCGGTAGTATGTAATAAGCATTAGGGCGTTTTCTGCGTTCGTTTGATTGGAGAGAAAGCTTCCTTCCGGGAAGAAGGTATGCAGTCGCTTTTGACGATCGTCGAAGAACCGAACGATCCTTTCACGAGATGTCCACTTTTCATTCGTCTTCGTTGTAGCCATTTACGTTAAACTCCTTATCCATCTCGCGAGAACCCGTGAAGAAATTTTTGAGGGGTCTGGCAACAAACCGTGTAAAATAATCTTTGATCCTGTCAACGTCTTGGAAAACGCCTTTGTTTCGATACACGTCGGCAGGGCAAAAGTTTTCGATCATCTCCGTCAAGTTCGACATCGTCAAATCCTCGGTTGTAGACGATTCGGTCTTTTTGTATTTGGCGATATAGTCGTCCTTATATTTTAAGCTCTTTTGAAAGAGCGTGCTGTACTTATCGATTTCGTCTACAATACCGCTTTCAAATCCCCGCGCCTGAAGTGCCTTAAAACGGCTCATATCCCTGACCGTTTCATCGAGCGCTTCCCGACAGGACTCCGGGATCTCGTTCATTTGCGCCGTGTAATACGTATCCATAAACGCGTATTCCTTTTGTTTAAAACCGAGTCCAAAGAATAGCTCCAATTCGGGATCGATCTTTTCTTCGATCTCCGTTTCGATCGATACGGTTGTCGTCGGCTCTTCCGAGGGCTGCGGCGCTTCCTCGTTGGCTTCCTCCTCGATCGTGTTGTCATAGGTCTTTCCTTGATATCGGGCGAAGTTGAGTTGACCGATATACGGCGCGATCCGATCGGTCGACGCGTCGTTCTTGAGCGCGCTATCCACGATCGCATTATGATAGTAAATATCAAATTTCATACAGATTCTTCGATAAGCGTCATACTCGTTTCCGAGCGCTCTGAAGTAAAATCCGTATAAAAAGTTGAGACAATCATTACAGATGGGGAGTCGATAGCCGTTTCCCTCCCAAAGAGGCGACTTGACAATACTGCATTCCTTATTGACTTGTACTTTCGTCATCACTTTTTTACAACGACAGCACATGAATGTTTCCGGCTTTTTGTTTGTCTTTGAGGCGGGCGCGGAAGTCCCCCTGCCTTTTCCGTACTTAGTCGCCGGCATTTGCGTCATCCCCCTTCTGTAACTCGTTCTTTAGCTTTTCCAGTCCCTTCCAAGCCATATCCTTGGCGGTGTTGTCATCATAGAGATCGACCAGCGTATCGGACGACCACCCCTGTAGCTCTTGGATCAATTGCTTCTCCAGCCCGATCGCGCTTAGGTATGATGTCCAGAAGTGCCTACCGGCGTGCGCGTACCAATGCTTACCGCCGTCGAGAAGGCTATCCCAACGCGACATCCAATAGCGGAATGTCGACACTTGGGCGGGATCTCCTTTTGCGGTTATAAAGATATAGCCGTGGTCTTCCTTCTCACATTGTACAAGTGTCTTCTCTCGCTCCGCCATCCACTTCTCATAGGCGGGAAGAAACAGATCCTTGATCAGATATTTGTGAAGCGGCTTGCCGTCCTGTCCGCGTCCCTTGGTTTGGATCTGCTTGGTCGTTTCCAAGAATAAACCGTCAAAAGCCGTGTTGTTTCGATCGATATATTCTGTTCTCATTCTTGCTACTTCCGAGATCCGCATACCGCTCGACATGATTAAAGCCAGTAAACAGCACTCTTGTACTTTGCCCTTTGCCGCAAGCTTTTCCATTAAGCCGTCCAGCTCTTGCTTTGTAAAGACGGATTTTTCCCGCGCAACGCTCTTGGGGACTTTTTCGATCTTTTTTACATTGTTTCTGAAATTCGGGTAAATGTCGTCGCATACATTCTCGATCCACTCGCTGAACGTATTTAACGAACTCCACATATTCTTATAGCGCGACGACCCCCACTTCAGCTCTTCGGAAGCAAAAATAAAGAATCGCTTCAGCTGTCGTTTGTTGATTTGCACAAACGGGATATTGTTATTGTATTGATAATTCCAACATAGGAATATTCTGTAGTTGGAGCGATAGATCTCTACCGATCTCGGCGAACTTCTGATGTTATAGTCTCTTAAAAAATCTTCCACAAGTTCCCGCGTCGAAGCGTCTACATGCTCATACGTTTCGTCCGAGGTGATGATTTTTCTGTATGTTTTTCTCGTCGCCACGATCCATGTTCCTTTCTGAAAAAGAATAAGAACCGTCCCGAAGGACAGCTCTATGAAGCAAAGCTTCGCAATTTTGTTTTTTTGAAATGGTCTGCAAAATCGCCGAAAACCATACCATTGTTGGTTGCGAGGGACGGACTTGAACCGCCATATTCAGGGAATGAGTCTGATGTGCTACCATTACACTACCCCGCCATGCGCGAAGCCGTATAAGGCTTCACGCTACAAAAGAGGAAAGATATATGAGAGGTATTAGTTTAGCGAGTCTTTCAGCGTTTTGCCCGCCTTGAAGAAGGGCTTTACCTTCGAGGGAATCGAGATCGTTTCCCCGTTCAGCGGGTTGATGCCGTTTCGCGCGTTGGCGATCCGTGTGCCGAATGTACCGAATCCGATGAGCTTGACTTCATCGCCGCCCGCGAGCGTATCGGTGATCGCGCCCATAATACAGTCGACCATCTCCTCGGCATGCTGTTTGGTACAATTCGCTTTCTCCGCGACGACCGCCGCAAATTCCTTTTTGTTGAGTGTCATAGTTGTAATTCTCCTTATAATTTGATTAATTTTGTTTCGTTTGTATTGATAGACCCGTCTTCGTTCTGAATCAAGAGTAAAAAGCCGGATTGTTGCGGGTCGGTTAGCTTTCCGTTCATATAATCCAGTTGCGAGACATCGCTACAAGTACCCATTTCGTATAAGGCTACATTGCCTTGCGGGTAAAATCCGAGCTTGTGTGTGTGACCAAGTACTACTGCATCAAAGTCGGATTCGGTTCGGAAGAAGTGATTGACCGCCTTCTCCGTGGTTTTCATGATCGACGATGAGAAGGTGAGCGGGTGACAAAAGATCGTTTTTCCTACCTTACACTTCCAATCGCCGTCAAAGTGAATGACCGTGTTCTTAAAGACCGACGTGATCGGCTCATACCAAGTCTTGATCCCTAACCGTTTGTCATAATGATAGAAGCCGTCCGTTACAATATAATCAAGCGAGGTGTCCGGCATCAGCTCGATCACATCCGTGTCCATACGCGTGGCAAGATATTTTCCCAGCCGATGCTCGTGATTGCCGACCGTGATATGCACTTCTTTCGGTTGGATCAGCGTGATCAGATCGATCAAATAATTTCGAACGCCGATCATTTCTTCCATGATCGGGACGCGATACAATTTTGGGAAGGATGATATGGACTGACAGTCCAGTATGTCCCCGTTCAAGACCAACGTTTCTGTACCGACGTATTGCGAGAAGGTCGATACGGGAAGGGCGAAAGGGAAGTGAAAATCCGATAATGCCAAAATTCGCTTTTGTCCGACAGTCTGCTTCTCAGCAGAGTAATTGACCCCACGAATAAATCCCGCGTAGAACTTTCGCCACGCGCTTTCCCCCTTGCTTTGTCCGCTTTCCCGATTAAGTAATGACGCGATATATCGATGACTGTATCCATATGTGTTGCGATTCTGATAGAGCCGCAACGCATAGTCATCGAAAGATTCGGTTGGTTGCTTTGTTGAAAAATCCTGAGACGATGTTTTGTTGTTAGTCATATCCTTACAATCCTTTTTTACAAATAAATGTACGTAATGTGTAATGAATGCGCGAGAGTTGCCACGCCCCTTTCCTATCAAACGGTTATTTGTGCATCAAACAAATCGCGCTATGATCGCATTTTCGGGATTGCAAACAAAAGGTTTTACCGGCTAATCTAAAAAAGTTGTTAGTTTTTATTTTTTAATTTTTATGTATCGGGTGTCAAACAACACAATCTCGCCGTCAATCGCCTCCTCCAAAAAGCTGTTTTCCTGCCGACACGCGGTAAATAAGCGATGGATCAAGCCGGTTTCAGGGCAACACAATATGTGAAATAGCGTACCGCGATGCCATTTGTGTCTATCGGATTCACATGCCCGAATGAGAGAGATGATCGTGTCTTCGTTCAGATCCTTATTGGAGACAAAGTTTAAAAGTTTGTTATAAAGCTTATTTAATTCGTTGCGTTTTACTTGATAGTCGACGTCATCCGATGTTAAATAATAAATACGACAGCCTCTATATTGTTCTACCGCCGAAATGATCGAGTTCCTTGTTTTGTAGTTTACATTTCCGGAGTCATACGAGCCATCCGTAAACACGTCGGAGAGCTTCAAAAAATCCTTCCGATGACGAAGCCTGATACTACGCACGACCTGTTGAACGTATTCCATTGAGGATTGATGATAGGCATAGTTCTTCTTCGAGGCATCGTAATACCCTTTTTTGTTCGCGATATATCCGAGGAATTTCGGCATGATGACCCTATTGTCTTCGTCCCGCTCCAGCCATCTCTTTCGGATTCGATCCAGTTCCTTTGATGTGTCGACGTCAAATTCTTTCTTTGCCTTGTCGATCTCAATACCCGAAAGTACGTCAAGCGTTACAATGTCATTGTATATTTCCTCGTTCTCTTCAAACGATTGCCCGTTATTCACATTTGTGAAGAATTTCGTCGTGAGAATTTGCGCGAGATTGACAATTTCGCCGATTTTGTTTCGGCTGATCGATGTGTCAAGGTCGGCTAAATCACGTAGCGAATATTTACGAACACGCTTTGTTGCGCTGACCGCGCTCGTCGGAACTAAGAACTTGTGATAATTCTTCTGTGCCGCGTGGATTAAAATCTCATTATCGGTCAATAAACACGAGTCCGAATCAAAGTCGCTACCGGAAAGTCGATCGAGGAGCGACTCACCAATACTATTGACGGCGACGATCTCTTTGCTCAGATTAAAGTAGCGATCAATCTCCTCGTTATATGCGTTAGTCGCGAGATAAACGTTTGACGCACATACATGAGGTGACCTGCTCCCGAGGATCGTCCGGTCAAAATTAAAATTTTTACAGAAGATGTTACCGGCTCCGATTTGGCTTGTCCCGTCAAATTTTCCGATTGCGGCTTTGAGCATTTCGACCGGGTTTCCGAACAGCACCGAATAGTTGCCGTGTACCAGAATCTTCCCCGCCTTCATATCGTCTTTAATGGATTGGATCAGCTCAAACTTAAAATCCTCGTACATCTTTGTTTCACAGAATCGGTCTGTTATGTTCATGGCGTTGTAGATCAAGTCATTTTTCGTATATAAACAATCGGACACGGTGTCGCGTCGCACAAATCCGTTGTACAGCTTCACAACAGTGGGATCATCGTTCATCGACTCTAACAAATGTGCGGTAGGCTGGATCAGCTCTTCAACCTCTTCCTTGGACATCTGGAGCGTATTGATGAGCTGGTAGTGTGTTTGAACCAGCTTTCCGCCGAGTATGTGTGTTGATTTTTCGTGCTTGACGATCCCAAACGACGGATCAAGACGGAGAAGCCAGTTGGTCATTGTGCCGAATTTTAAATACTTGATACTACTCGGCGTAGTGATCAGCTTAATGTCCGAGACGTGCTTCGCTGTCGTATATCCGTTTAACTGGTCAATCTCGGTGATTCCGTTGTCTCGAAACCACTCTTGAATTTTCGTGTGAAAACAGCAAGACTTAAAAAATCGGTTACGTAGCAATAGCATGCCGCGATCTTCATAGCCCGCGAATAGGGAAGTGTCCAGTAAGCTCTGCCCGTCCCAAATACTGTTGTGAACCTCATGCTCCTCTGCCTGTGAGCGTAGTTCTCCGTTCACATCTCTTGTTACGATCATGTTTTCGGTGAAGACACTCTCGAAATCCTTGATCAACAGAATGTTCTCCGGCTTGATCTGAACCGTTCCGATGATCGAGCTGAGTGGGAGGCTGATATAAGCCTCGTAGGCGGCGAGGTCAAAGCTGTCCGATTGCTCCGGCTTCAGTCCGCATCGTTGCCACTTATCCATCAAATGATAGAGTCGCTCGTCAATGAATAAACATTTCCCAAGTCGACTGCTTCCGTTTGAGCGCTTATATCGTATGTACTTGCGATTATCACACACAAAGCCGTTTTCATAGATCCACTCACGAAGCTGTGTTACGCTGACCACGGTAGGAATGGATGCCGCCTTATAAATGCCGCCTTCAAACTTAAAGGCTTTTCCCAGTACCGATTCGTCCAACGGACACTCTATCGGACTATTGACGATCACCCCCACCAGCTCTCCGTCGGCATACGCTACGCTGTCGTTGAAGGTCAGGTCGCTATAGTCATATCCTATCTTTACATATGCGCTGACTCTGTTGTCGGCAGATGTGTGTGTATACTTGCTGAGATAGGTGACACGATTAAATTCTTTAACACTATAGTTAAAATCGACGCTAATGATTGACTTAACATACTGCTTGCCTTCGTGGCGCACAATGAAATTTCTGCGGCGATATACGTTATAGTAAACTTTTTGGAGTTTTTGAAAATCCAAACTATAGTCTAACGCACCTTTGAATTTGTTGTAGTTTAGTTTTCCGGATCGGGTATACAGATTATATCCGCACCCCACACCCTTCTTGTAATGACTGACAAGCCAAAGGTCTTTAGCTTCCAGTCTTACGATATACGCTCCCTGCTGTTCTTTCATCAATAATCCTCCTTCTCCAAACCTTATGTAGCCTGCAATGTGACCTCGAAAGAATCGCTGGCTTTTAAGTATCGAAATGTCGCCAACGGCTCATACTTGACCACATCTCTGATTTGAAAGAGATCAAACACATAGGCTTTATGTCCCTTTTGACGGATCTCGTGTAATGTGTCATTGATCAGATCAACGTAGTATTTGTAAAGCGTTTCCTGATAAACTACACCCTGACCGCTTGGAGACTTGCCGGGTTTCGGCATATAGCGGTTACTTGACGCTTCAGTTTTTAGCTTCAGCTCATCAATAAGCGACGCGTAGTATCTCTGATCGCTCCGATCATGCGGTGTTGCCAGTCCTAAGAGATAGGCTTGGTTTTCTATTTTAATTCTCGACATTTTTTCCTCCCTTTTTTGTATACGATAGTTAGTGCCAACAATCAAACAGTCCGAAGCTCTTTTACCTTTTTGGTAATATACAGTTGTCCTTTTCCGGTCACGAGCGTTTGTCTGTTTGTATGGATATTGCCGTAATGATCCCTGTATGTAGACTCCTTCACTTTGAAGTGTCCCGCGTCTACATACATTTGGTAGGGTAAGCCGTTATCCATAAGAATGTTTGCCTCTTTCAGAAATCGAAACAGGCGATTTCTGCCAATGCTAAGACCATGGTCGCTGAGAAGTTTCGCCATAGTGTTCATATCGATCAAATCCGCTGTATTGGACACTTGATGAGCGAAGTCCACGAGGGGCTTTTGTTTGCAAAGCGTTTCTTCTGCCGATCTTCTGGCTTGCTGTTCTTCCTTTAATGCTGTTGCAAGCTGAATAATGAAGTCGGGAGTGGTGATCGCTTGTTTGAGAACGTCTTCGGTCATATACGCTCCGTGTTTGCGGATTGAAGGTAAGACCTCGGCAGTAATCCAATGCTTGAATTTCTTCGCGCTCGGCAGTTTGCTCGAAAGAATAAGGCTGTACAAGCCGCTTTCGTTGATGATCCAACCGCCACGCTGACCCAACTCAGTCCTGAATTGGGACTGAGTATCTTTGTCCAACATAATGCGGTCATCTTCATCAACTCTATCGACAATTGCTTTTGTCGTTCTTTCATAACCGAGAATCTCTGCAACATCCTTGCCGGCAAACCACGGCTCGCCGTTAATATTCAGCGTTCTGATCTCGCCAAATTCCGAATTAGTAAATACCTGAATCTGATTTTTCATTATTGTGTCCTCCTGTAATGTCAATGTTTTTAATGTGACTTCCAGATAAGAAGTCGACTGTTCCTCGGCAATAACCGTTGTATCTCTGTAATTTCCGATACGACCAAAGCTACCCTTTGTCTCTTCTTTTGAACATTGCTTTCTCCTCCTCCCATTAAATCTCTACGATCCAGCCGTCCTTGCCGTCTTTCCCGGATCGAACGCTTCTGGCGGCTCCGATGTCCTTCCCACGGTAGAACAGATAGGGCGAAATGAAGAATCCGCCGAAGTTCGACTTTGTCGGTGTCTGATACATACACAAGCGATATTCATGCGTATCGTGAACATATGTAATGCTCGTCGCCTTTTTGAGCCATTGGTATACATTCTGCTTGTTTTGAAATAGCGCCTCGTTCAGCTCTTCGGCGTTCATTCGGTCAATATCCTCTTTGTATTCCTCGCGCAGGTTATAACTTACACAATTCCAACGATAATTTGTCATAGGTAACGCTCTGATGATATGCCCAAGCGTTGTCCTCCCCTTGTTGTCGAGAGACCTAAACAGACATCTATAAGCTTCCTTAAACATCACAACGCATCGTATACTGTAAGCGTTAATAGGTTTCTCGTGCGAGAAGAGTGTGCGTCGATTTAAAAAGAGCGCATTCCCGAGCTTACACACAAAGTGTTTTTGTAGCAATGTATCGAGTGTGTTGTCACCGACAAAAGAACGAATATCTTTCTCGGAGATTGCCTTGTGATTGCTCCATGCAACACGGTACTTATCGTCTGCGAAACTAGCCAAGAACAAATAAGAGGATAGTATTCTAGGTGAGATTTTAGTCATATCCTGTTCTCCTGCGAAGCCTTCAAAATTGATGATCACATAGTCCCCGACTTTTCGTTTAATTGCCTCCGGCTTAGAGAAGCGATATTCGTCTTGACTTTCCGCATCAAACACCAATGTATCCAGTACCTCTCCCGTCTCTGTGCTTACCAATACATACCTTTCCATTGTGAACCTCCATTTTAAAAATTTTTATTTGTAAATAATGCACAAATTTATTTTTAAATTTCTTGATTTCTATGTGCATTATTTTATTCCGAAAAAAGATCCAAATAAAAGCCATATAACTTTTTACTTCAAATCCTCATTTTTTCGTAGATGAATTAAACATTAAAAAATACAATTTTGATTTGTCAATACCCTTGCTTGTTTGGCTTAACAAAGCCGTTTGCGAAAGCCAAACGTACATAGCAGAAAAAATTTGTCCTTTTTTACTTTTAATTATCTATATATTTTTTATTTTTTATTTATATATAATATAATATATAATTATTTATTAGCCAGAGAATAATATTTAATTTTTGATTTTTAATCAGAGCTATATATTTTAATAGCTTATTAAAATATATCTTGCACTCCAGATCAAATTATATGACAAAATCTTTCTTTGACTTAATCATATCATACATTGACTAAAATTACAATTGACTAATTCCATAAAAATATAGATGAAATCAAGATTATTTTATTCAATATGCCGTAATTAAAATTTACAGAAAACTTTAGAATTTTACTGGATTTTTGGATATAAAATAAAAACACTATTGTGCAAAAGTTATGATTTTATCTTATCTTTTTGGTGATAAATACTATACTTTGGGTAGAGCGAAAAGCTGTACGAGATTGAGAAGAGTTAAAAACTAAAACTAGAGATAGAAAGATATAACTACGTATTTGTAGGCTTTTTCAAGCCTTTTTCGTCGTAAAATAACGGGGCGTACTTTTTATCGTAATACTCCAAGGTAAGTCGCGTTTATATTTAGGGTAAAACCTACTTACTTACTAGGCTTTTAATTGTTGTAGATACAACAAAAATCGGCATTTTCGCAAAAAAAACTAAAAATTTTTTGCAAAACCTCTTGACAAATCAAAAAATCCGTGCTATATTGACGACAACGGGGGCTTCCCCCGAAATAATTTCGTCCCGCCGTCGGGCGATCAAAAAGACGGCTTCCCCCGCTGGGGAAAGAAGGGAAACGCTATGAAAAAGACGCTTAAGAAAATCGATCTCGAAGCCCGTGTTACTGTCACCGTTTACGACGCAAAGAAGCAAGCACCGAGCATCCGTCGAGCCTATGACGTGACCCGCTCCGATCAATACGGCGATATAGTCCGCTACTATGCCGCCGCGCTCGTGGGTGCAGGGTGCGCCAAGACCTCATACGACAACACGGCGCGAAAGGATATGTTGGCGATTTATAATAGCCTTCTCAAGATCGCCGCCGATCTATCAAGATATTATGATCTCGCGCGGAGTGGAGCGGAGATCGAAAGTTTTAATACCTACATAGTCGGCAAGCTTTCGGGGAGCGATCAAGAAGTACAGGAATACATATCAATCGCCCTTACGGCTATGATCGAGAGAGCCGCCGAGACCGCCGAGACTTACGACTTCCCCGCGCTCCGCTTGCTTTCGATCCGCAACGCCGCCCGCTCCGCTGTTATGCGGTATCAAGACAGCAACCGTCGCCGCCTTGACAGCCCGATCAATGCCGCGAGCATAGAAGCAGACCGCGAATTGATAGACTTTTTAACGAGCTTGCAGACAGTACGGGAGTTTTACGCCGCTGAGGATCGCGACGACAGCGCCGACTTTTGGGCGGACTATAACGAGTTTGAAAGCAGATTATTGCCCGATCAGCTTGCTTTTTTGGCGGATCACGAGCGCGGCTTGTCTTTCCGCGCGATCGCGCGTGATCGCCGTACAAACGCAATGAAAGTATCACGCGCTTTTGCTAAAATCCGCGCCGCCGCCGTGAATGCAGGGCTTGCAAAATATTTATAATCAACATACTTTTTAGCCGCCCACTCGGGCGGCTTTTCTTTTTTGGCGAGTGTTACACCCCCGCCCCTAGTAACGGACGGGAACGGCGAAAGCCGCCCCGCTCCGAGGGAACGGCGAGTGTTACACCCCCGCCCCTAGTAACGGACGGGAACGGCGAAAGCCGCCCCGCTCCCAAAAAAACGCCTAAACGGGTAGGCGTAGAATATCAAACCCGTAAACGCTACCATTCTCGAAGGAATGGCGGGTACACAACGATAGCGTACCGCCCATAGGAGCGTATCCTAGTACGCCCAGTTTATCGGGCAGAAAAGAAGCGGATAAACAGTTGCGTAAGGGGCAGGACAGTCAGATACCGCTATTATGCCGGAACTAAACCCGATGCGCCGAGAGGCGGGAAGTCTGGGGACCGGATCTTCGGATCGAATCCGTATCTTGTAAGATGCGTAAGCGTAAACGCATAGACTGTGCGGCTGTTATGCGGACGTACATAGCGGAAGGGAAGTCTGATGGGCGGATCTTCAACGTAGGCGTATATTTGAGAGCGGACGAAATGCGAATGTATAAGCAGAAGTTTAGTCGCTTTATGCGACAGCTATATATCAAGCGTCCTCGCGTTCCGTTTCGGAGCGTGAGGACGTTTTCATATGGCTAAAACCACAAAACAACAACGAAAGGTAGGTACACACTATGTACGAAATCGAAAAATTAAAAAACGACGTTCTCACAACGTCCGAGCGCGTAAGCGCCTTATCCGCGAAGTATAACGATGTTCGCTTTACCGCGAAAGCGGCGGAACTTGCGAGCGTCAAGGAAGAGATCAAGACGGCGGTATCGGAAAATATCACCGCGAGCGCCAAGTATGCGGTGCTTACGTGGTCGAATGAGTACGAGGCGACGGGTCTGTCCGATGACGATCTCGCCCGAGCAATCAAAAAGAAGGTCATCGCCGAGCGCACATTTGCGTACACCGGATGCAAGGTCAACGACAAAACGGGATCGAGCGCCGAAACAATGGAAGGAAAGTTTAACTTACTCGAAGTATGGGAATGGCTCGGATATGAGAGCTTTAAGCCGTCCCTCGATGTCCTCGGTCTGCGGCTTACGTTAGCAACGGCGGATCTCACGCGAGCGGAAGATCTATCTGTCGTCAAGTCGTGTTATAAGCTGAACGAGCTTGCCAAACAGAAGATGCAGGCGGACGAGGGGATCGGTATAAACCCGCTGTCTAAGTCACAAACCGTCAACGCGATGCAAGCGTTACTGGACGAAATCCTGTTTGTTCCGTGCGAAAGCGATCCGACGAAAAACCTGTATCGGGTCAATAATCGGCATTGGAACACACTCCTCCTCTCCGTAACCGCCGGGAATAAAAAGGCAAAATATGGAGGAATTAAGATCCTCAACAGCCGTTCGATCGAGATGTTTTTTGCGGACGCATTATGCGCGATCGTCAACGGAAGAAACGCGAGCCTTACATACGGAACGGCGAAAGAAGCCACGCCTCCCGCGACGGCGGAAAAATCCGCGTCGACAGGTGAACCCGAGATCATCGGGACATCGGAAGAAGCTTCGGACAAGCCCGACGCGACGGAAGGATCTGCGGAAAATCCCGAGCCGAAAGCGAAGAAAACGCGTAAGCCCGCCAAAACAAAAGAAGCCTAATCTCACTACCTCCATAACCATATTCAGCGGCGGCAACAGTCGCCGCAAAGGGCGAAGAATTTCCGAACCTCCACGCGGTTTCGCCCGGGTAACGCCAATACGGAAAAATAAAAAGAAAAAGGAGATAATCTCAGCTATGTCTATCCGAAAAATTTTAGCCGCTTCGCGCCCTTCCGAGGTGCAAAGGACGGTGCTTCCTCTCGGAAAAATCATGCTCGAAAAGGACGGGATCTTTCTTACGGTCGATCTGCGCGACTGGAATCGTACAGGCTTAGATACGATCGTGTAAGCGCCGAGCGCTTACGATATGCGGGGAGGGTTTATTCGGGTTCAACTCCCGATCCCCGCCATAGCGTTCCTTTTCCTAAGTTCAGCCCCAGCTCGGGGTTGAACCGCCCCCGAGTGGGAACTTGAGCGGATCATCCGTAAGGACTTCGGTCGTCCTTGGATCATGTCCGCGAGATCGGGTTCGACTCCCGAATCGGGGAACAATTCTTATGAAAGGAGCTATCAAAAATGGCGTACATTTGTACTCGCCAACTTCCCGGCGCTTACGGTTAGCAAGTGCATAAAATAGGAGTTTTAAGCGGCGTATCGGCGCGTTTAACGACACCGATAGTAAGGTGTCGAATGAACACGCCGCCGCAAAAGGCGAGGTTGTTTCGCCTAGCGGAACGATGGCGTAAGCCCGGGTTTAGGTTTTACAAAACCTTGTAACGTTTGAGGGAACAAAAAACAGGTATCCCGCAGGCTCCGAATAGGAGCACTGAACGAACGGTCGTATCGCAGACCGAGCGATATGCCCGTTGGACTGTAGCCAAGCGGTAAGGCAACGGACTTTGACTCCGTCATTCGTGGGTTCAATCCCCGCCAGTCCAACCAATAGAACATAGATCATTTATATGTAAGGAGGGATCATTTATCAAATCGTTGAAATGTTGGCTCATTCGAAATCATATCCGGATCGCGCTCGTTTTGATCGCGGTCGTGATGCCGACGGTCTTTATCGTGGTTGCCTTTATGCTCTGTCAAACGATGGAAGGTTTTGCGTTTCTGTTTGTTTGGGAGAGCGTTTGCGCCTATATCGTTTCGTGGCTCATAGATCGTTGGAGGGAGCTTCGTAAGTCGTTTTTGGAAGATCGGAAGGAGGAAGAACGCAATGGTCGTGTATATCAGAAACGTCCATGAGGTGGACATCTGCTCGGAATCCGCTCGGACTTGCCCGGTGTTTTTATCAAACTGTCCGTCAAGCGGTGTGGAGATTTGTTTCACGAATTTTTTTAACACACCCGAACTGACCGTATATCGGAGGCAATACGGAGCGCCCGTTGAAGTCAGCGCGATCGGAACATCACTCGAAACGATCGAGGACGATCTCGAACGCCTGCTACGGAGCGAGCTAAGGGATTTCCCGATCGGCTATACGATAAAGCCGTATTCGGAATACTTAAAGTACAAGAAGTTGGAACAAAAATCGCAACTTGTACGAGAGGCGGCGGAGCGGATGATGCGAAGCCTAGGCGTTACCATGTCGGTGCAGGAGCGCGAAAAACTCAGCTCGATCATCATTCGGGAATTTCCATCGGTCATCTGATCTTCTGTTGGCGGCGCAGAAATACCCGATCAGCCGCTACCATCCCATATGGGACAAAATATTATTACAAAGGAGGACAATCATATGAGAATTGTCAAATGCGGAAACACCGTAAACATCTTAACCGACTTAACGGAGGATCAGCACGACAAGGTCCTGCGAAGTCGACCCGAGGCGCTTACCTTAAAGGACGATGACGGAAACGAATATTTCAAACTCGCCGTATCCGACAGCATCCCCACGGGAACGCTCAAACCTTTTGCCGCGACACTCGTTCCGGGAATGGACGGAAAGCTATGCGCTACCATGGTCTATAACGGTTTCGGAGGGAACGAGGAAGAAGTCAACACCGCGCTAACGGCGACGCTCTTGAAACCGACGACGCTTCTGAAACAGATCGAGGAACAGATCATGGCGGTGATCCCCGAGATCGAGGAGGAAGAGGCGGCGTTCTTGGAGATGATCGAGTAAGATGAACAACGGGCGAGGCAGGGATCTTTCTCTGCCTCTTAATTTTAAGTATCAAGAAAGGAAGGTTTATTATGAATCAAATTAAAGTCTCTTTAAGTAACGACGCGGAGCGTAAGGATGTGATCGTTAGCTCGGATCAAAAGGTCAGCGATGTCCTCGCCGAGAACGGCTTTGATCCGACGAGATCATACTTGGTCAACGCGGTCACTTACCGCGATCTCGACACTTCATTCGCGGAGATCGACGAAGCGGCGGAAGAATTTAAGGTGATCCAAGTAAGTAAGAATAATTGTGCATAAAGACAGAACTGATCTAAGAGAGCGGACAAATCGCCCGCTCTCTTAATCATAAAAATTTTCATCGCGCCATAAGGAGGTGATCATTGTGAGAATATGGGAAAATTTATTCCCATTCCGAGACACGAGTTTTAGTTTGAACGAAAACTATGTAGTGTCAAACGTTCTCCATTATTTGTCGGAAGGTCGACCGGAGCTCTCGTCGCAATACGAGCGTACACCTTCGAATAATAGCCTATTCGAGCAGCCGAAGGTGCGTTTTGCGTCTCAGTACGATCCTATAACATATGCGAAACAATGTGTGAATGCGGGAGAATGGACGCAAGATCCGATCTTTACCGCGATCCAATCTTTGGCTGATAAACAGTGCCATTTGGATTTGGCAATTGGAAAAAAACACGCGGAAGATACAGACGAGGTGGTGGTCGCCTTTGATTTGGTGGCTGCGACCTATCCCCAATGGATGTTCGTCGCCTCGGTAATCCCGTCTCTGCTCCCGGATATCTTTAAAAATAAAACGCCGTTGACGGCGGAGGAACTAAAAGTGCTGGAAGCTTTGGGAAAAGGCAACGATACCCCATTTGTTTCGACAACACGAGATAGGCATCACCGCGAATGGCAGGAGCTTCTAAAAAAGAACCTCAAAGATCGTTTGCAAGCAGATATCCTACGTAGACTTGATACGGGCAAAATCTTGTTGAAAAATGCCGAAGACGAATACGAGAACGCTGTACAAGAGCTCTATGGTTACGGGAACCGTCTTGCGAAAAGAAAACAGGAGGTAGACGCTTTGAGAAAACAATACGAGACCTCATCGGCGTCGCTCGATATGACGGAATTGATCAAATTTGCCGATTCGATGGGTGTTCAGTTGGAGTTACAAGGCGATTATTTACACATCACCTGTGCAACGCTCGCGACTAACTATGAGGAGGATGTAGCCGAGACGTATATCACGGCGCCGAATAGCGAACTCTTCTCGGACTCGGACGAACCTCAAGGGGACTTTCTTCGGAAGCTGTATCAAACGGTTTTCTTAGATAAGAAATACTTCCTTCGGATAAAGCAAGGCTTTAATATTAAGGACAATAACCAGCCGACGCGTGACGGTAAAGGAATGACGGTCTACCTAGCGGATCACGCGATCGCGAACCCTCATATTACGAAGTACGATTGCTTCGGAACGGGACGAACGGCGCGGCTCTCCGAGAAACTGACAAATAGTGATTGGAAGGGGTACATCGCCGAGCTGGTCGCGGTAACGGGAGGGCTGACTTTTTCCGATGTAACTGTGATGCAGGAACTCAATCGGGAGATCCTTCAAAATAAGGATCAAAAAATCTTTGAAGATAAGGAGGGCGTATTATGGAGCGCGAACGAGATCGTACAGAGCGAATCGTGATCAAGCCTCGGATCATTTTTACACAGGAGGCTTGGATAAAAATGACGGCGCTACTCGCGACCTTTTCCACGGAAATCGCGTGGCATGGCGTGATCCAAAGAGAAGGGGACTTGTTTCGCGTGACCGACATTTTGGTTTTTCCACAAGAAGTCACAGGCGCTACAGTCGACACGGACGAAGAAGCTTATACTGCGTGGCGGGAAGAACTCCCGAACGATGTGTTCTGCGGCGTTCGGATGCACGCTCATTCTCATGTGAATATGGGCGTAACGCCGAGCAGTATCGATCGGTCGGAGTGGAACGATCGGCTGGAACAGCTGACAAGCGTCTCAAATCCGAATCGGAAATATTACCTTTTCATGATCTGGAATAAGTCGCTGAATTTTTATATGGAACTGTACGACGGCGTAAATATGATCGTCTACGAAAAAAACGACTGTATCCTTCAAATTGAAGACTGTCCGTTACAGGACTATCTCGTAAAGGCAAGACAAGTCGTAAAAAGAAAGGAGCATACCACGTATGGATTTAAGGAAGAGCTGGGACTTTATCGACCCTACCTCGATTGGGAATGACCGGATCCACATTATCGGGTGCGGCTCTGTCGGGTCGACCCTTGCGGAAAATTTGGCGCGTTTCGGATTTGTGAATTTTAACCTGTACGATTTCGATAAGGTCGAGGGACACAATCTCGCGAATCAGATGTTCAGCGTTTCCGATATCGGACGTGAAAAGGTCGATGCGGTGCGCGATATGATCGTTCGGATCAATCCCGAGGCGGAGGGTCATATCCGCCTCCGTCCCGGAGGTTACACAGATCAGAATTTGGGCGGCTATGTCTTCTTATGCGTCGATAAGATCTCGACCCGTCGATCGATCACGGAGCGCTTAATGAGTTCCGTAGACGTTAAGGCGATGTTCGATTTTCGAACCGGGTTGACCAAAGCCCAGCATTACGGAGCGGACTGGCGTTCTCAAAAGGATCGTGAGATCTTCTTAAAGTCTATGGATTTCACGGACGAGGAGGCTGACGCGGAAACACCGATGTCGGCTTGCGGTGTCGCGCTGTGCGTATGCCCGACCGTTCGGATCATTTGTGGTTACGGCGCGTCGAACTTTGTCAACTTCTTAAAAGGAGAACCTATTAAGAAGTTTGTTTTGATCGATGCGTTCCGTTTTCGCGTAGAGTCGGATTAAATACTTACATCAAATTTTATTACTGCACATTCGGCTATGCCGATCTTTCAGGTATCATCGGAAGAACATTCTTGATAGGACGACGGAGGCTGATGGTCAACCCAGCATACTCACGAGAGGGTTGATAGCAATGAAAGCTTCACGAAACTTGAAAACGATATGAAACTTCAACGAGCAAGTTATATTCTCTCTCTGCCTTTCATAGTACTGCCATCCGTCCTAGCACTATGTAAAAAAAATGACTGTTGTATATTCAACATTCGGGGTCCAAGAGTCCTTAGGAAAAACTTGAACTCAGATTCTGCATCCTGACATCTTTTTTTAGAGTAATAAAATGATAAAACGAAAGGAAAAAAACTATGATCTATTACGTAAACCCTTCAACACCTCGCTTTGTCACACCGACTTTTTTACAGATACTGACAGGCGAATTGCCGGAGCAGGCGGTGCAATCGCCCAATCTGACCGTCACCCGAAAGAGGCGAGACGGTGTCGTTCCCGATTCAAAAACTCCCGATACGTTCAACGCGGAGGATTTCATCCTTGCGTTGGAACAGTATCGCGTATTCTATGATCCTTTATATTCGTCGGAGCGCCATTCGCTCTATCATACGTTTCGTATCCCCAAAAAATCGGGAGGGCTTCGTAAGATCGACGCGCCGAACGATGAATTAAAAAAAGCACTTGACGAGTTAAAACAGCTTTTTGATATGAAGATCGGGACAAAGTTCCACCACACAAGCGCTTATGCTTATGTGAAGGAGCGCTGTCCGGTGGATGCGGTGCGATGCCATCAAAACAACGAGTCCGAATGGTTTGCCAAGTTTGATTTCTCAAATTTTTTCGGGTCGACAACGATGGAGACTGTGATGAGGATGGCGTCGATGATCTACCCTCTCAATTTGGTGTGTGCTTCCGAGCGCGGAAAAACAGCTTTGAAGGAAGCGTTGGAATTAGCGTTCCTAGACGGAGGACTGCCTCAGGGAACGCCGATCAGCCCATTCTTAACGAACCTTATGATGATCCCCTTTGACCACGAGATGACGAACTATTGCGGAACGCATACGCCCCACTACATCTATACACGATACGCTGACGATATTGTGGTGTCGTGTCGCCAAAGCTTTGACTTCCGCGAAGTAGAGCAGAAGATCAACTCGATCCTTGGGAATTTTCAAATGCCGTTTCGGATCAAAGCGGAAAAGACCCATTATTGTTCGCGTAAGGGGAAGAACTTTATTCTCGGAGTATGCCTGAATAAAGATAATAACATCACGATCGGACACCGCAACAAGAAGGTCTTTGAATCAATGCTGACGCACTTTGCGACCGACACGATCGGTGGAACGTTTTGGTCGCTGGACGACGTATATCATTTACAAGGAAAGATCTCGTACTACCTTTCGATCGAGAGAGACTATATTAACTATCTGATCCGACAGTACAGCACAAAATTCGGCGTGAATATCACGGAGACGATTAAGCGCCAATTGAAAGGAGAACGCGTATGTATCCCACAAACAAAGACACATCGATGAGCGGGACGAGACCGAGGGTCACGGTCATCGGCGGTGCGATTTCCCGACAGGAGGAGGAAGCATATATCAAAAGAGGGCGGGATAAAAGCCCAAGACAAAAGCTTTTAGAGGTCGTCGTCGAGGTGGACGGGGAATATGTAAATCTTTCGTTCCGCTATGAACAAGTCCAATTCGAGAGGATCAGGCGGATCACCGGCTACCTTGTCGGATCGCTCGATCGATTTAACGACGCTAAGCGAGCGGAGGTCGCCGATCGACAGACACACGATCTCCTCGACGAGATTGCGGAAAAAGAGTGAAAGGAGGAGCTGAAATGATTCATGAATTAAAGATCTTTCCGGGATATTTTAACGACCTAGTGTCCGGAGAAAAGACCTTTGAGGTACGGGAAAACGACCGGGATTATAAAGTCGGCGATTATCTCGCCCTCAACGAATGCGCGGAAGAGGTTGACGGGGATGCCCGCGAACCGCGTCTTACGGGACAGAGCATCTTGTGTCGGATCACTTACGTGTTGAAGGATCAGCCGTACTGTAAGGAAGGATATGCGATCCTAGGGATCTATCCGTGTAAGGTCATAATGGCGGACTGGGCGCAATCTCCGTCTTGCCTTTTGACCTAATGTGATCTCTAAGTTTTTATTACTGCACATTCGGCTATGCCGATCTTTTAGGTATTACCGGAAGAAGAACCTTGATAGGACGACGGGGATAGGATGGATAGGAACCGAAGACGCCTCTGTGCCCGCCGCGTGTAAAAATGTTATCGGCTTGGGTGGCAAATGGTGGTAAAGGAACAATCGAAACCCCATAAGTAAGCCACAACACAGGGTCATCCAAAGACAACTGGTTACTGCTAAATCCAATTATAAACAGATTTTAACGGCTGCCAGAAACACCCCAGCTCCGCTAAATCCGGAGTCTCATTATATTTTAGAGTAATAAAAATCAACAAGAATTTTCAATGCTATTAAGAAAGGAGTAAAGGATCAAAATGGACTGGTATTTTTATCAAGTCGAAAAAGGAGATCACGGGGAAAAGCTCGTGCATTTCAGCGGAAATCTTTACGACTGTGATTCCGGCGAACCCGGAGAGAACTTGACACTTGACGAGTGGACGGGTGTATACTTCACGATCCCCGATCTGATCGAGTTGGCTCGAAACGGAACGCTCGCGGATCGACTATGTGCCGAGGTCGCCTACTCCGGTCACTTGGATGAGGCGAGCGGGCATAAGCTAGCCGGCGCATACTTCGGAGATAATCGATGTAAGGAACTTCCCGTGTTGGCTATCTCGGAGGAAACGCCGTGCGGATGTTATCGGTGTGACGGGCTTCCTTCCGTCTTGTCTGAGCCGACCGATTTCGCTGTGACGTTGACCGTCACAGTTTCGCTGTCAACGGAAGAAATAGACGACATCATGTCGACGGCGCTCGACTATATCTCCTACTGGTGTTATAAAGCCGAGGTCGTCGGCGAATATCTCGGAGAATATGCGAGCGACCAGATCGCCCGAGGCGGTAGTCTGATCTTACACGATGCCGAAAGCAACGAGAAATGGGAATTGACGCTTGGGAAACTGCTGAACGGGGTTCGTTTATGGATCTCGGATAACGAAGACGGTATTCTCTGTTTGAGCGGCGGGAGAATCGACACCATGCAAATCGATGGACGCGCCGCCGATTGTATCGTTCAGCTCGCTCTTTTTGGAAAGAAGGTGTTTGCGTGAGCAAATTAAATAAAAGACAACGGATACTCGGCGAAGATCTGTACGAAGAAGATAACCTGCTCGACAACATCACATTCCGCGAGCTGATCACAACGGTGCAATGTAACTGTCGGCGGATCGATCGACATTCGGTTCGTAGCGAGTTAATCCATATGCTAGATCTCAAACGTCAAGACATGATCGAGCTGTTCGATCGAAATATCGATCGGATCATTGAAGAGGCAAAGAAAGGAAGGAACAAATGGAAAGAGTCAAGATCGTACAGCCCGCGATGTGCGAGGTATATAACGGGCGAATGGCGAGAGCCTTCGCTAAAATCATATACGAAGATGAACGGCTTAGTATTTCGGGTGTGATAGGTCCTAAGTCAAACGGCAACTGTACGGGATCTTGCGGTCAATGTCGCGAAGAGATAGCGGCAGGAACGCCGGCGGTAGGTTGGACAAAGGAAATGCTCAAACAGTTCTCGGAGATATGGGAGCGTTGGCATCTCAACGATTTGCGCCCGTCTTGTGAACATCAGAGAGCGCTCGGCTGGGAGGACGAGGCGCAAGAGGCAATTACGATTTATCGTTATTGCCTAACCGATGAAGCCGGACGAAAGCAGAAAGAGGCAGAGAAAGCCGCGCTTACGGCTTTGAAAAACGGCAAAAGCTTTACCCCGACCGAAGAACAATCTATGTATGCCTCACTTCCCTATACCGTTAAATCGTTCGGAAAGGAGCTGGATTTGCCTGACTACCGCCCCGTGCGTCCTTTGTATGCCGGAGATAAGGGAGCGACATCGAAAGAGCGAAGAGGATGGATTCGCTACGATGAAGATCCGATCGGTATCCTCTGTAAGCCCTGCCCGATGTGTGGGTATCGATACGGCACTAGCTGGAAGAAGGAAGAGATTCCGCAAGAGGTGATCGACTGGCTTTTCAGCCTTCCGGATTCACCGATAGAGCCCGCGTGGGTGTGAAAAATACATATGAAGGAGGAATTTATATGTCACAGCCGCTGATGAAACGATTGTTGGACGAGGGTTATCCGATCACAGAAATCGCCCACCACGAAAGTGATCTGTATGTATATGTCACACCGCTCACGACAAAAATCGTGAACGAGTATTGCCGTGAAAACGGCTTCACACGAGATTGGCATTGTCCGATCTTTAAGGACGCAATCACCGGGAAGCCGATGTATGACTGCGCGTTTCAGTATATGAAGGAATTGATGATGGCGGTTGACGCGACGTTCGTTTCCGTATGGGACGACGGAATCGAGATCACTTCCGATTGTCAGGTCAACATGGAGACCAAAGAGGTCTTCAATATTAAACGACAAGACGTAGACGGTCTCGACGATTTGATCGAGGAAACGGTCGTCATTTCGGGTAAGTCTTATCCTGTCGCCCAAAAGGACGAGTATGAAGGGATGGGATTCTGGTATGAATAAGACTATCGAGAATGAAATGAAAGGTACTAAGTTTGAAAATCCGTGGTATCAAAAGGGGTATGCCGACGGGTACGAGGACTCGGTCAATCACCCCGACCCGGAAGATGTCGCGCAAATGCTCGAAAATTTAAGCCGCGAGGATCGTTTAAAAGTCCTCGCCATCATCGAGAAGGAGGAAGGAGATCGATGAAAATCGAAGTCACAATGGAAAAAGTGTCGCGTATCGCGATGGGATTTGACGCAACGCCGGAACAGATCGCTATGTTGGATCGCGGAGAAAATCCATTCCTCGACGAAATGGAAAAGGCGATCGACAATGGCGAAGGGGTTGCCGAGTACGACTATGCCGTATGCGACGAACACGGAAACACCATAATCGATTGGAGCTAAAGGAGGAAAAAGCAATGAGTTACAGAAGCGACGTTACGATCGCTTGCGGAGAAAAGGCGTACAGCCTATTCCTCGCGGCGATTCAAAAGTATGATGTCAAGCCGACAACGATCTATAAGACCGATCAAGACACCTATATCCTTCAATGGGAATGGTGGAAGTGGTCGAACGACTATAGCGGAGTAGGCGAGATCGATAAGATCATGCGGTTTCTTGACCGCCATTTTGTGAACAGTCCCGAATATTCCTATCACTTTATGCGGATCGGAGAAGAGTATTCCGATATAGACGATTTTTGGAACGGCGACTATCTCGACGACGGCGTGGAGATCGTTCGGGAAGTTCATATCCCCAACCGGGAAACCTTAGAAGAAATCTTCGTATAACACAACCTACAATAACCAAACAACAGGAGGACAAAACAATGTTAAAATTTACAATGAACGCAAAAGATTTAAAGGCAATGATCGAAAAAGGATTGACCGTCGTGCCGAAGAAAAGCTCTGTGCCGGCTCTGCGTCGGCTGTACTTCCGCGTGGACGAGAACGGGGTGGTCACGGCGTGGGGGTCTGACTTCGATCAGTACGCGGAGATCCGAGGCGAAGCTTCCGACGCCTCTGTCGGTGAGATCGGGGTCAGCGTGGATGATCTAAAGCTTATTGCCAAAATGCAAGGAGAGGTCACGATAGAACAGGTCGGAGAAGGAGATCAATGCCGAGCCAACGTTCGCGTTGGACAGAAGAATATCACGATCTCCGCGTGGGAGAAGGATGCGGTCTCCCCTCCCGAGATGGAGGAAACGGCAACGGAGATCTTCTCCGCTTCGGAAGCGTGGTTTTGGGAAACCGTTTCCATGTTAAAGAAGTTCACAAGCGAACATCACGTTAATGAAACCACACACGCCTTTCATTTCAATGTGAAGAAGAAACGCGTTGAGGCGCTTGACGGCGTTCAGGTCGGGATCAGATCGATGGAAGGACTGAATGTAAATCCCGACGCGGAGAATGTTCTGTTACATAATATGTGCGTTCCCGTACTGCGAAAGGTCATGAATAAAAAATCGTCGGAAGCGGTCACGATTTCCGGGGATCAAAAGTTTATCCGGGTCGAGGGTAAGAGTTTTACCTACATCGCCCGACAGGTCACAGGAAAGTATCTCGATGTCGATAAGACTTTAAGTATAAACATCGGCTTCGACTTTTCTGTCGATCGGGAAGAGATGCTGTCGGTCATGCGTTACGACCGTGATCTAATGAAGGAAGTAAAGTCCCCGATCCCCGTCGTTTTACTCAGTAACGGCGAGGGCGTATACGCCTACTTTAAGGTGTCGGAGAACGAGTCGCTCGACTTTGTGGCGACGAAGGAGAATACGTTGAGACCCGATCTTCATATCGCTTTTAATCCCAAGCTTCTCGCGAACGTGCTGGAAACGATCGACACCGACAAACCGCTTTTCTCCGGGAGCGGAGCGCTGTCACCTATGATCATCAGCGGAAAGGAGTATACTTTTATCGTCCTGCCGTTCAGGATCGATGACCCTTCATACAAGAGTCGTATGGCGGATTGTATCGAACGTAGCAAGGCGGCGTGACCTAAAATTATACGGAGAGTATAAATTCTTGTAATTTAAGGAAGGAGGTAGACCCCAAAAAGCACCTTGAAAATTCAATACAGACTTGACACCGAAAAAAATCCGTGCTATAATGTAGAAAAAAGTATATCTTACGAGGGGAGGCGAGTAGGTGGGAATGTCGGATACTCACTTCAAAGATATTTTGCGTAGGGACTTAAAGCTGTTTAGGCGTCTCGAACAACTTCTAGAGGCAGATAAAAAAGAAGAGACGCTAAAGGAAATCAGGGAAGAGATCGAACGTATCAATACAGGTTTGCAGGATTAACTCAGTAAGCGGTATCACGTAGCCGCATATGCCCCAAGGGGAGAAAGGAGGAAATAGATGTTTCAAAACTCTTTGACCGTCGGTGATATTATGGACGCGATTCGGTATCTCGAACGAGTAAAAGCCACGTCGGACGAAAGCGAAAAGAACAAAATCGATGAGCTTATCGAAAAGTTGAGGGGATCGGAAACAATATCGTAACCATCAATCGCATGTTTAAAAGGAGGCGTTGCAATGTCAACCGATCTTGGCATAAAGGAGCGTTTGATTTCCGAGTATAAAAAATTAAAACGCGCTCGTAATCTTGCGGAAAAAGAGGGAGCTAAAGAAACGGTGAAGTATCTTGACGAAGAGATCGCGTTTATTAAGGTCACGTTACAGCCGCTAGAGCTTCCGGAAATATAGGCTGTATGAGTCACAGAATGAAGAGACGGTGAACGACGAGATGAATATGTCCGAATTGATGCGCTTGTCAAAACTGCTTAAGGGTTTAGGCTACACAGGGGATCAGATTCTGAAAGCCTTTGAGTATGTTGAATCGGGAAATGAAAAAACATTAAACGAATTTTTATCCGAGTTTGAAAGCAGTGTAATTTTAGAAAGCAATAGCTAGCAAACAGCAGTTCAAATGTTGCGAAGGAGGTGGTATAATGTCAAAAAAGTCATTGACTTATAAAGATCTTAAGATCATTGAGAGGATTCTTAAGGAACACGAATCAACGGCGGATGACGAAATTAGGGAACAAATCAGGGAAATCATCGAAAAGCTTGACGACGTTGAGATTAGATCGTGATTTCTCTAATGTTTGTATTCCCGGGTTCGGGCGACCGAAGGGAGGAAGGGACGATCTTATGACGATGACCGACAAGCAGTTTAACGGCTTTGTTCGCTTCGTTCTGGACGCATTAAAAGAAGTCAAGGAAGAAGAGGACGAAGAAAAGCGCGAAACAAAGCTGGATAAAGTGCTTGAAAATCTTCAAAAAAACTTTAGAGGACTAAGGAGAAAGTACGATGAACGATACCGACAAACGGTACAACGGGCAATTGATCGAAGAGTATCAGCGCCTAAAGCGTATTCGGAAAATGGCGCTGAAGGAGAACGCAACCGAAACGGTAAAGGATATTGATGATGAGATACGTTTCCTAAAGCTCAAGCTTCAGCCGTTGGAATTGCCGGAGGATTGACGGTACGTCACGAGGTTTGATCATACGGTGTAGTTGACGTCGCTTCAACGACGACTTGGTTCCACCGTAAAGGAGGCGTAAAAATGACAGGAGAAGAAATCGTTCGGCTTATTCACCGCCTAAAAAAAGAGGGTTTGGATAGTGACAAGATTTTAGACATTATAGAAGATGTTGCTGATCCCGATCTGAAAGAGGCAGCGGAAACGGAAGCCGGCAAAGATCGCTAGAGCCATAGTTCCTCGAATTATCAGCTTTGCAAGGAGGTGTGCAATGCAAGACTACGAATTAATCGCGAGCGTCATTGATAGGTATGCCGACTTGCAACTGATTATCAATGCCGACGATCCCAAAAAGGAAGCAGAGAGACAAATGCGGATAGCAAAGACAAAGCTTGAAGCTCTGGGAGTTGTGACAACCACTGATTGGCTAGGTAAATAATCGCAAGAATCAAGCATTTACAAGGTGTTAAGTCGTTTTACAGGCTTAACACCTTTGCCTTATCTTGGATCAGCGCAAAAGGTCGCGTAGGGACTTGCAATTTCAGAAAGGATGTGATATAATGAAACACAAGAAGACAACCGCACAAAGCTACAACGAGGTATAAGCCAATGGAAGACATCAAGAAGATCCCGTATCAGTCGTCACTCAAAGAAGAGACAATGCTTTATCAGTTCTTTTGGATCAGCCCAGATCGGACAAAAGCGACCGTGAAATGGAAAGGCTTTTTGAACGGCGAGACGAAATATCCCCTTTCCCCGC
>JAMPCH010000013.1 GCA_023666265.1 Roseburia sp. | reverse complement strand
TGACGAAAAATCTGACTGCCACTCGAACGACAATAATTGTGCGGTGTAGCCTATAAAAAACCAAGGGAGGGATACTCGATGATCTTATGCGCTGTTTACGCTCCATGCAGGGTTTGAGGACGCCGCATGGAGGGATCGGAAGGCGGTAGCCTTTCATGTCCTCGGACTTTGCTTTTATTTGAATAGAATCTTATTTCAAAGGAGTAAAGTCAAAAATGAAAAAACAAAACGGACTTCGGTCTTATCTCTTACTTTGGGGGACGCAGTCCCTCTCTACGCTCGGGAGCGGCATGACCGGCTATGCGCTCGTCTTATGGCTCTATCTCGAGAGCGGTTCGGCGCTCCAGACGGCGCTTTTATCCGTCTGCTTTTACGCGCCCTATGTGATCGTGAGTATCTTCGCGGGGGCGCTGAGCGATCGCTGGAACAAAAAGCGGACGATGCTAGTCTGTGACTCGGTCGCGGCGGTTTGTACGGTGACGATCTTCCTGCTCTTTCGGCTCGATAGCCTCGGCGCGATCTACCTCTACATTCTGAACGCGCTGAACGGTCTTATGAACACGGTACAACAACCGGCGGGCGAGGTCGCGGCGACGCTCCTTATTCCGAAGGAATATTATCAAAAGACATCGGGGCTTCGCTCGCTCTCACAGTCGCTGAACTCGATCTTGACCCCGATCTTCGCGACCGCCCTCTTTTCGCTCGCGGGACTCGAAACGGTGATCGCGTTCGACCTCTTGACCTTCGCGGCGGCGTTCGTGACGCTTCTTTTCTTCATTCATATCCCCGAGCCGCCCGCCGAGGAAAAGCCGAAGGAGAGCCTCCTTCGCTCGGTAAAGGAGGGGCTGGGGTGGCTAAAGCGAAACCCGCTGATCCTAACGCTGATCCTCTTCCTCGCCGCGATCAATCTCGTCGCCTCGATCTATGACGCGGCGCTCCCCGCGATGATCCTCTCAAAGCCGACCGGCGGCGAAACGGCGCTCGGGATCGTGAATACCTGCGTCGGGCTGGCGAGCCTCGGCGGGAGCGTCCTCGTTATGCTCCTTCCGAAGCCGAAAAATCGCGTTCGGGTAATCTGTCTCACGCTCCTGATCTCGATGAGTACCGAGAATTTTATCCTCGCGCTGTTTGATTCGCCGATCGCGTGGTGTATCGGCGCGGTACTCGGCTGGATCGTGATCCCGATGATGAACGCGAATATGGACGTGATCTTTCGTACCGAGATCCCGCCCGAGATCCAAGGGCGGGTGTTCTCCTGTCGGAACACGCTCCAGTTTTTTACGATCCCCGTCGGGGGTCTCCTCGGCGGCGCGTTGGTGGATCTCGTGTTTGAGCCGCTGATGGCGGCTTGTTCGCCGGGAAGTCCCCTCATCGCCCTTTTCGGCGAGGGGAAGGGTTCGGGCGTGGCGTTCCTGTTCTTCGTCTGCGGCTTCGCGGGCGTGTTCGTCTGCTTGATCTTTGGGCTGATCTTAAGGAAGTACCGCTGGCGCGAGCCGGATTGAGTTTTCCCCAAAAAACAAAAAAACGACTGCTTACGCTTTTTCGCGCGGGCGGTCGTTGTGTTTTTGTTTTATTTTTTGGGCAGGAGTTCTGCTCAGCGATCTTGTTCGATCGCCCGTCGATCGATCTTCCTGTCTTTAAAGTAATATTCAAGGTCGCGCTCGCCGACCTCCCGTAGGACGCGACAAGGGTTACCGACCGCGACCACGCCGGACGGGAGATCCTTCGTTACGACGCTCCCCGCGCCGACGACCGTTTCGTCGCCGATCGTGACCCCCGGGAGGATCACCGCGCCCGCGCCGATCCAACAGCTTTCCCCGATCCGAACGGGCATATTATATTGATAATTCTTCTCGCGAAGCTCGGGAAGGATCGGGTGACCCGCCGTCGCGATCGTGACGTTCGGACCGATCATGGTATAGTCGCCGACGTAAATATGAGTGTCGTCGACGAGCGTCAGATTAAAATTCGCGTAAATACGCGCCCCGAAATGGACATACTTCCCGCCGAAGTTCGCGTAAAGGGGCGGCTCGATATAACAGCCCTCGCCGATCTCGGCGAACATCTCCTTTAACATCGCGCTTCTTTTTTCGAGCTCCGTGGGGCGCGTCCGGTTAAAGTCATAAAGCCGATCAAGCCGCCGTACCTGTTCGGAAAAGATCTCCTCGTCGTCGGGAAGATAAAGCTCGCCCGTGTGTATTCTGTCCTTCATACTCATAAAAGCTACTCCTTTCGTCTTACTGTCATTTTACCATTTTTTACGCGGATTGTCAAACGTTCCGATTTCTAAAAAAGACGTATCGAATTTCGCCTTTTTCTTCCTTTTTTCCTATTGACATATTTCTCATTCTGCGGTAAAATAGAAGTATGCGTACCATTCGCGCTTGACCGTGCGACGCGCACTCCTTCCCTAAAGGAAAAAAACGATCACGAAAGGAAGTCTCAAATGGCAGAACAAAAAACAATGCTTTTGATCTACCCCGATTTTTTGGAAGAGGAAATGTTTAACCGCAACAAGCTCGGAAATTACAGCGAGGGTCTCGCCTCGATCTCCGCCGTTTTAAAACAGGGCGGACATAACGTACAGCTCTATCACCTTCTTTATATGCCCGAAAAGAACGAATTTCTCGAAAAGGTCAAAAGCTTTCACCCCGACGTGATCGGTTTCACCGCGCGGACGACCGCGATCCCCTTTATTACCGAGATGTGCGGCTGGCTCGCGGACAACCTCCCCGAGATCTATGTCACGATCGGCGGCTATCACGCGATCCTCGTCCCCGACGAATGTATCAAAATTCGCGGCGTCGACGCGGTCACGGTCGGCGAGGGCGAATACCCGCTCCTCGAGCTGATGGATTCCTTCCGCGACGGGAAGCCGCGCACCGACATCGAGAGCATTTATTTTAAGCTCGAGAACGGCGAGATCGTAAAAAACCCGATCCGCCCCCTTATCGAGGATCTCGATACGCTCCCCTTCCCCGACTTTGATCTTTTTGACTACGCGAACCTCGACCGCTCAAAAAATTTTACGGCGATGGTCATGCTCTCGCGCGGCTGTCTCTTTAGCTGTACCTACTGCGGTAATTCCCAGTTTCGCAACATTTATCCGAATAAGCAGAAATACTGCCGCTTTAGAAGCCCCAAAAAGGCGATCGAGCTTCTCGAACTCTTACTCTCAAAATATCCCTTTATTAAGTATATCGAGTTTCGCGACGCGATCTTTAATATGTATAAGGACTGGTTCTACGAGTTTATGCCGATGTATATCGAAAAGATCCACCTCCCCTTTAACTGTAACCTCCGCTTTGATATTCTCGACGAGGATATGATCCGCATGTTAAAGGAAGGCGGCTGTTATATGATAGACATCGGTCTCGAAAACGGGAATGAGGAGTTTCGGCGAAAGTATCTCCATCGGAATATGAAAAACGATCATATGATCCAAGTCTCAAAATGGTTCCGTAAGTATAAGATCACGGCGCTCACCTATAACATCGTCGGGCTTCCCTATGAAACGCTCGAGCTCTCGCTCGAAACGGTAAAGCTCAACGCAAAGCTCGACGTCGATAAGGTCATCCCGAATATTTTTTATCCCTATCCGATGACGATCCTCGAGCGGACGGCGCGAGAGGGGGGGTTTATCGACCCGTCGGTCGACCCGAACGACCCCGTACAGCTCCGTATGCCCCAGTATCCGAAATACGACATTTTATATATGGCGTATAACTTTAATAAGCTCGTCAAGAAATATAAGGCGATCTATGAGCTTCCCGAGGAACAGGCGAAGATCGCCGAAGAAAAGCTCGATAAAAAGATCACGGCGAAAAACTATCCGCGAAAGTTCCTTTATAAAACGGCGAAGTTTAAAGAGGACTCCTTCATTTTCGTGAAGCGGACGCTCAAAAAGGTCTCGCCGAAGCTCTTTATCTTTTTAAAGAACAAGACCATGAAGGAAGTAAAATAAAGCGATACGAAAGGATCAAGTTTGAAAAATCGAAGATTTTTCAAACCCGTTGTTTGTGCCTCGGCGTAGCAAAGCTACACTTCTCGGCACAAACTGCCTCCAGAGGAAAGGAATGATTATAATAATGGATATACAAATCGAGCCGTCCCGCCTCGTCGGGACGATCCGCGTCCCGCCCTCAAAGAGCATTTCGCACCGCGCCTTGATCTGCGCGGCGCTCGTGGGCGGAGAGAGCAGGATCGAAAATCTATTGAGCTGTGAGGATACGGAGGCGACGATCGAGGCGCTCTCCGCCCTCGGCGCGGCGATCCGAAAGGAGAACGGGACGGTAACGGTTCGCGGGATCGGCGACCCCGCCGAAAAAGCGGAAATCGACTGCCGCGAGAGCGGCTCGACGCTTCGCTTTCTCCTCCCGATCGCCGCCGCGCTCGGGACGAGCGCGAGCTTCGACGGGCGGGCGAAGCTCCCCGAGCGCCCGATCACGCCCTATTTTTCCGAATTTGAGCGCCACGGCGTTCGGTTCGCGCAAAATAAAATGCCGTATCGGATCGAGGGGAAGCTCAGCGGCGGAGAATACGAGCTCGACGGGAATATCTCCTCCCAGTTTATTACGGGGCTTCTCCTCGCGCTCCCGCTCACCGGCGAAAAAAGCGTGATAAGGGTAAAGCCGCCGATCGAGTCTAAGCCCTATATCGACCTCACGATCGACGTGATGCGCCGTTTTGGGGTGAGCGTCCTCGAGAACGGGAACGAATATACGATCCCCGAGGGTCAGCGCTACCGCGCGGCGAATCACACGATCGAAGCCGATCTGTCACAGGCGGCTTTTTTCTCCGTCGCGAACGCGCTCGGCGCGAACCTAAAGCTCGAGGGGGTCGCCCCCGAGACGAAGCAGGGCGACCGCGCGATCCTTCGGATCGCGAAGGACTTCGCCGAAAAAGAGGAAGCGTTTCAATACGACGCGAGCCAGACGCCCGATCTCGTACCGATCTTAACGGTACTCGCCTGTTTCGCGAAGGGGACTTCGCGGATCACGGGTTGCGGACGGCTCAGGATCAAGGAATGTGATCGGCTGGCGGCGATCTCCGATGAGCTGAACCGCCTCGGCGCGAAAATTACGGCGAAAAGCGACGAGCTAACGATCGAGGGCGTCGAAGCGCTCCATGGCGGCGTATGCGACTCTCATAACGATCATCGTATCCCGATGTCGCTCGCGATCGCCGCCGCCTCCCAGCGGTGTACCGATCCCGTGATCCTTCGCGACGCGGAATGTGTATCGAAATCATACCCGAGCTTTTTCGCCGATCTAAAAGGACTGGGGGGGAAGATCCATGTCGTCTGAATTACGCTTTGACCGTCTCTCCGTCTCGATCTTCGGCGAATCCCACGGCGCGGGGATCGGGGTCGTCCTCGACGGTCTCCCCTCGGGGGAGGAGATCGACCTTGAGCGCGTCCTTCGCTTTATGGCGCGGCGCGCGCCGAAAAAGGACGGGATCAGTACCCGAAGGAACGAAAAAGACCTCCCCGAGATCCTCTCCGGCTATTATAACGGGAAAACAACGGGTACGCCGCTTTGCGCCGTGATCCGAAACACCGATCAACATTCCGCCGATTATCAAAATCTCGCGACCGTCGCGCGACCCGGTCACGCCGATTATACCGGGGCGATACGCTATCGGGGCGCGAACGATCCGCGCGGCGGCGGACATTTCTCGGGGAGGCTGACCGCGCCGCTCGTTTTCGCGGGCGCGGTATGCGAACAGATCCTCGAACGGCGCGGGATCGCCTCCGGCGCGCATATCCTCAGCATCGGCGGGATTGAGGACGACCGCTTTGACGGCGTTTCGGTCACACGCGAAACGCTCGAACGGGTAAAAGCGGCGGATTTCCCGCTCTTAAACCCCGAGCGGGAGGAGAGTATGAAAGCGCTCGTCCGCGAGGCGAGCGGTCGGCTCGACTCGGTCGGCGGTCGGATCGAATGTGCGGTCGTCGGCGTAAGGGCGGGGATCGGCGACCCGATCTTTGACGGGATCGAAAATCGGATCGCCCACACGGTCTTTGGGATCCCCGCCGTAAAAGGACTGGAATTCGGCGCGGGCTTTACGTTCGCCGAAATGAACGGCTCAAAGGCGAACGACGTCTTTACGACCGACGGGAGCGAGATCCGTACCGAGACAAATCATAACGGCGGGATCCTCGGCGGGATCACGAACGGTATGCCCATCCTCTTTACCGCCGTGATCAAGCCGACCCCCTCGATCGCGCGTCCACAGAATACGGTCGATTACATCAAAAAAGAAAAAACCGTCCTCGAGATCAAGGGACGGCATGACGCGTGTATCGTTCCCCGCGCGGTACCCTGTATCGAGGCGGCGGCGAATATCGCGATCTTATCCTATCTGATTTAAAGAGGCGCGTTTATGAATATCCCCACGATCAAGATTTATGACGATTTTGATATATGCGTATATTTTTGTTTTATCCTGAATGAATTCGGCGAGCTCGGCGACTATGTGATCAGCGAGCTGGTCCAAACGCTCGAAACAGTCAATTACTTCGAGTTGATGAGCGCGACGGAGCGAATGGAGAAAAAGGACCTCATTCGGGTTAGACAGGATAAAGAGCGCGGCGAGCGGATCTATACCCTCCTCCCCGACGGTAAGACGCTCGCGGAAGGATTTCTCTCTCATATCCCGCTCACGATCCGTGAAAAAACGATCGAAACGGGACGGGAGATCCTCGAACGAATAGAACGCGAAAAGTCGATCCGCTGTTTTATCAGCTATGATTACCGCCGCGAGCGCTATGACCTAAACGTCCAGTTTTTAAACGAGCTCAACGGTCAGATCATCCTCGCGGTCAGCGTTTTCGCGCCCGATGAGGAGCAGGCGAAGGAAATGAAGGAGCGCTTTTTATCAAAGCCCTCGTTTATCATCAGACGGATCATGAATATGTTTTTAAAGGATGATTTTTTTCTTTATGATAAATAGACCTCCTCGGGAACTTTCGGAATGCTGAATGGCGACGAATTTTTTGCGCTGTGGTTTGTCGGGTTTCCGCAGGAATACTGTATGTATTTCAAGGGAAGCCGGCAAAGCACAGCACAAAAAGGGCCAGTCGTACTGATATGCAATGAAAAACCGTACAAAAAATCAAGCAAAAGCTTGGATTTATGCGGTTTTGCGTAGATTTTTTGTCTACGGTTTTAATTGCAGATCAGTACAGAGCGTAATTCGGAAGTTTCCGAGGTGGTCTAATAGCCGATCTCCTCTCCTTCCCTAAAAGATCTAAAACAAACCCCCGAGTTTTAAACGATCTCGGGGGTTTGTTCATAAAATATGTAAATAAGAACGATCGCTTTCGTGCCTATTTCATTAGGTACAGCCCCGCCGCCGAGCGGTTGTAATCCTCGGGTAGGGCGAGATGTTTATCCCAGCCGTACCAGAAAAGCGCGCCCGTGATCTGGAAGAACATTTGCATATCCCAGTGAAGGAAATGACGGAACAGATCCCGACGGACGTAAGGGGAAAGGTGCTTCTCCACCTCGCCGCCGATCGTATCGGCGTACTCGCGGGCGAGCGCTTTGATCTCAACGCGGATCGTTTCGCGAAGCTCCTCATACGTCGTTTCGGCGAAGATCGGAAGTTGGACGATCAGCCGCTCACCGTCCTTTTTTAACAGACCGTTTTTCAGAAGCTCCGCCGCCTTTTCCTCCTCAAATTTGGTCAGCTTTTTATCCGGGCGCTCGCTAAGGTCGAGCAGTAGGGAGATATTGTTCCCGTCCACCCACCCGTCCCGTCCTCGCCGCCAGTCGTCGAAGCCGTCGCTGTCGTTCGGGAAAGGTTCTGCCTCAAATCGGTTAACAAACGTCGCTCTACCATAGTCGGCGGTGTTAAAATTTTGGTGCAGGCATGACCAGTTCACCGCCTTCCTCTCGTGAAGGATCGAGCCGTCAAAGTCCTCGTCGGGCGGGAGAAACTGTACGGTGAGCTGATATTTCCGCTCGTCGCGAGGGTATTTCCCGCCGTATTTTTCGAGATGTCTTTCGCGACCCTCCTCGCCGAAAAGTTCCTCCGCCACGGCGTACAGGATCCACATCAAATAGCCGTACTCAAAGTCATTCCCGTAAAAGGACAGGGACGTGATTTTATCCTTGAGCATAAGCAGTTTTTCGGTAATTCTTTCGGGATAGCCGCCGTCGTGAAAAGCCTTGTTGGCGTACACCGTCGCTTCGGCATATGCCCGCTTTGGGAACACGCAACAATTGGAGAGATACTTCCCCTTCGCGGGGCTTATCAGTAATTTTTCCTCCGTCATTTTGTCAAGGATCTCCTCCAAGTAGACGGGAGCGATCCCCATTTCGTCCGCGATGTCGTTGACGGACTTTTGCTCCGCGCGACAGATCACCGTTACCTGGGGAATGATCTTTGAGCTTTCCATAAGGCGGGACGCGCGCATTGCCATTCCGCCCCAAAACCAATCCGCCCGAACGGGGGCATACGCCGATTTTCCGATCGTATTCATCATATCAAACCTCTCTTTCAGCTGCATTCTCGCGTCGAACAGCCTGCGCTTGACCGTACCGACAGGAATCCCCAGATCGTCGGCGATACCGTTCACGGACTGTTCGCGGAGATAAAAGCGTATCATGATCTCACGATAGGACGCGGTAAGACGTGAAAGCGAGTAGTTGAGAGCGGAAAGCTCCTCCTCCGCGATGAGCCTTTCCACGGGGGCGGGGGCGTTCGCGGCGATCCCGCCCGCCGCCTCGAGCGGAAGGTCGGGGCATTGCTTATGCCCGATATAGTCGGCGTATTTATTCCGTGCCATTTTCCAGTACCAGGAATAAAAGCTGACAAATTCCCGACCCTCCGAGAGGGCGCGGATCGCCTCATAGAGAATATCCTGAGCCAAGTCCTTCGCCGCCTCGCTGTCGGAAACGCGCTTTACGCAAAAGAGATAGGTGCTTTCGACCAGCTCGTCGTTCACATACTTCACAGTCTCACCTCGCCAAACTTTTTTGTAAACCGATCTACGCCTTATAAGTCGGGAGAAAAGGAAAAAGGTTCGGGAAAACTGACGTTTTTTAATAGACCTCCTCGGAAACTTACGGAATGCTGAATGACGACGGATTTTTTGCGCTGTGGTTTGTCGGATTTCCGCAGGAATACTGTATGTATTTCAAGGGAAGACGGCAAAGCACAGCACAAAAAGGACTGGTCGTACTGATCTGCAATTATAAACCGTACAAAAAATCAAGCAAAAGCTTGGATTTATGCGGTTTTGCGTAGATTTTTTGTCTACGGTTTTAATTGCAGATCAGTACAGGGTAGCATATTTCGGAAGTTTCCGAGGTGGTCTAATACATGAGAGGTTTTTACTCGTTCAGATAGGCGGACAGCTTTCGGTCGGCTTCGGCGATCAGTTCTTCGAGCGTGATCTCATCGGCGCAGTAGCGCTCAAAGTCGGCGGCGTAGATCTCGGAGGGGAACTGAAAGCCGATCACGCCGTTTTGATAGATCGCGTAAAGATCCCGCGCGAGCGGCGTATCCTCATAGGTAGCCGGGTCGGCGAGCATAAAGGAGTTTCGCTCGGCGGACATCGCGCTTACCGTGTTCTCAAGGAAGGCGAGCGTTTCGGACAGGCGGTCGGAATAAGGATTGACGCAAAGGAAGGTACAAACGGCGAAGCTTTTTCCCTTCCCCGATAGCGGCATCGGCGCGGCGCGAAGATCTTCGTCGCCGATCAGCGCGAGCTGTTGAAAGCGATATTGTAATTGCGTAAACAGCGTTTGCTCGTAAATTCGCGTGTAATACCGATTCTCCGTATCGCTCTGCGCCGTCAGGAGCGCGGAATACAATTCAAAATTACCTTTAAAAATGTCCTCGGCGCATTGCTCCTTGATCAGCGCGGCGAGACGCCGAAATTCCTCGGTATCGAACGATCGATTTTCCGTAAGATACGCCGCGAGCAGGCTATTCACCAGTTGATAGCGCGAACAGCCGTAGTACTCGGAAACGTCGGACGCCCGCTTTACCGCCTGTATAAAAGGCTCTAACTCCAACGAGAGGACGATCCCGCTCTCGGCGCAGTTTTTTTCGTGATAGACGATCAGCGGGATCTCGACCATAACGGGGAGCATACAGATATTCCCGTCCTCGTCCGTGACCGCCTCGCGAATGTACGGGAAACAGCGGTCGAGGTAATCCGAAACGCCCGGCACGTCGTTCAGCGGGTAAAAGCTCCCCTTGGTTTTGACGTCGCTCGCGATCCCCTGATCCGAGCCGATCATCGCCGCGTCATAGCTTTTATCGAGCGACAAAACGGTCAGCGCGAAGCCCTCGCCGCTGAGCTGGCTCAATTGGATCTCGCTCCCCGCGCCGAAGGGTTGTTCGACAAAGTATTGACTGGAGATTACGCGTATCGGGTTTCCTTGAATGACGGTATCGCTCAGGTCATAGCGCTTGATTTTTTTCTCGGCGGAGAGGGCGGAATCGGCGGTCTTTAGCCAGACATACCCCGCCTCCGACGCGCAGATATCCGAGGGGAAAAACGGATATACGCCCTTTACGGCGCGGATCACGCCGCTTTCGCCGTCCGCCTTACTGACGGGGAGGACGCCCGTAAAATCGTTCGCGCCGATAAAGGCGAACGCGCCGTCCTCGCCGTAATACTCAAAGCTCGTAAAAAGTCCGAGCTTATTTGTATATTTTTTGGAATTCGGCTTCGCGTGATCGGCGAAGTAATAACCTCCCTCGCTGTCATAGCCGTAGACCGTCACCGTCTCGCCGGACACGGCGAACGAGACGGGAAACTCGAACTCGGAAACGGTACTTTCGCCGCCGTTAAGATCGAAACAGCCCATTTCCTTCCCCGCGTCCTCAAAATAGATCGCTACGCCCTCCTCGGTCACGAAGGGATCGACGGACTTCGGCGGTTCGGTCCCTTTCCCGATCCAGTACAGCTTCCCGTCGCATACGCCGAGCTTATCCAGCCCGCTCAATCCCTCAAGCTCGGTGATCGGCGCGACCGACCCCGACCCGAGCTCGATCCGTGAAAGGGTAATGCCCCGCCCGCCGTCGATCGCCGCGTAAATCGCGTTTTCGTCGGCACAGATCGCCTTTACGTCATAGGGCGAAAGCTCGGGGATCGCCGCGCTCCATAGCGGTTCTCCGCTCCTGTCATAAGCGGTAAAGAGCGAGGCGTTACTTTCGTCCGAGCGGAGGGTATAAAGGGTCTCGCCCGCCGCCGCTATAAGGGTCGGGGCGCTCGCCTTCTCATAAATAAAGGTCTCGATCGCCGCGCTCTCCCGCTCCTCCTCCCGTTGGTCGCACCCACAGGAGAACATTAGGAGCGCCGCCGTCAACAGCCCGTATATACGCTTACTTTTCATCTTTATCCCCCATTTACAGCAGTACTTCACATTCCACGCTCGTCCCGCTGACCGTAAGCTTCGCGAAGCGGAGAACGGGATCATAGCTCTCCCCGTCGTTTAAGCGGAGCGCGGCATAAAGCGTTTTTTCGTCGGTATAGAGATACTCGATCGGTCGCTCAAAATCGAGCACGGTATACGCGCCCTCCGCCTCGTCATAGCGATAAAAATTCGCCGATAGATCCGCGAAATAAAGCTCGCCGTTAAACACGGTATAGTCGGCGCAGAAAAAGAGGCGATCCCGCTCGTCGGGAAAAAGCGCGTCCGCGTAGATCGCGTCCAGCTCTTCCTCACTACATTGGAGGGTCAATGTCTCGCCCGTCAGCATCGAGAGGCGGCTCAGCGTCCCGTCCTTCGTCGACCGATAATAGTAATAGTCGCCACAGAGCCGATCGTCCTCGGGCTGTACGCCTTCCAAAAGGTAAAAACGGTCTCCGTCGGAGAAATAGACCTTCTCCTCCTCGCCCCATTGCCGCCTTAGCGTATAGCCCCCATACTCGAGATAGCGATAGCCGTCATAAAGCCGCTCGGCGTTCCCCGTCCCTTCGTCGAGACGATATACCCCGCTCGGGAGCGGGTCGTCCGCCCTCGCAAATTCAGTGAAAAAGATCCCCTCGTCACAGACGAAGAGCGAAGCGACCGATCGATCGGACAGCTGTCGGAACGTACCCGCAGAGAGATCATAGCGGTACGGTACGCCCTCCTGATGTACAATGTCGTTCCCGTTCAGGCGATACGCGTTGTCCTCGATAAAATACAGTCCGCCGTCCCGATAATTTAGATCATATGCGTTTTTCTCGAATAATGGCTCGGGCGAGGTCATCGCTTCGTTATATCGGTATACGACCCCGTCCCATGAAATATAGGTATATTCCCCGTCGGCGCATACGATCGCGGGGCGGCGATCCTTATAATTGATCGTATCAAGCGGCGTTTCGTCCTTCCCTACCCCGCGAAAGGGCTCAAACGCGATCTCCTCGCCGCTCTCCCGCTCGGGCGAAGCCGACGCGGCGCTGTCCTTCTCCTCCGCGACCGCTTCTCCCGACGCTTCGATCGTTTCCTCGGGTTTCGGCTCGGTCAAAGCCTCGATCTTCTCGATCATAGCTTGATCGGACGCGGTGAAAAGCGAACACCCCGAAAGAAACAGCGCGATCATTCCCAAAAGCGCGATCCTTCTCCTCATTATATCGCCTCCTTTACGATCCGTTTCGGCTCGCCTTATAGCTCGCGCCCCATACCTCCATCGCGGACAGGATCGGGCGCATGGATTCGCCCAGCTCGGTCAGCGAATACTCGACCCGGGGCGGAACCTCGGAATAGGCGTTTTTTAAAATGATCCCGTCCTCCTCCATCGAGCGAAGGCTCTCAGCCAAGACCTTATGGCTGATCCCCTCGAGGTTTTTCTTTAGTTCGTTGAACCGCCACGGGCGGCTCTGGAGATTTCGGATAATGAGAAGCTTCCATTTACTCCCGATGATTTGGACGGTCGTTGCGACGTCGCACGCGGGAAGCTCTTTTTTCGCGATCATTTTTACTCCTCCTTTTTATAAAATGTGATTTATGATTTTATTATATCATTTTTTCGCTTCCCTGTCAATTTCAAAAAATTTTTTTTGCGAATTTCCCGCGTAAATGTGTAAATCTCACCTTTTCGTAACCGGGTTACAAAAAAGTGCATACTTTACAGCTTAAAATTTATGTGTTATCATTAGATCACGGGGTCGGGAAACACGCCCGAACGAAATTTCATAACACATCAAGGAGGACATAACGATGAACAAAAACACATTTACGGTGGTAAAGCTCGGGAAGGGCGAAATGAGCGTCTACGACTTCGGGGGCGTAAAGCTCCACGCTTATAAGACGAACGACTTCATCGACGACGAGGTCTTTATCGTCGAGAAGAACGGGAAGGGCATTGTGATCGAGTCGCCCTGTTTCTTCGATAATATTAAGGAGCTCGAACAGTATCTGAGCGATCTCGAGATCGCGGGGATCCTCGTCGCCTATCACGGCGCGGGCGCGAGCTTCCTCCCCGACGCGCCGAAGTACGCGACGCAAAACGCCGCCGACTATTCGTTAAACGGCGGTGGGAAGGCATTGATCGATAAGTTCACGGGTGCGTTCGGCGAAATTTTTGACAAGTCCGTACACAAGATCACCGACGTTATCGGCGAAGGAAGGATCACGATCGGCGGGATCGATCTTATCATTCACCAAACCGACGAAGCCTTTGACGTCGAGATCCCCGATATCAACGCGGTCTATACCCATATGCTCGGTCACGACTGTCACTCGATCGTCGCGGGCGCGGGTCACGCCGACGCGATCATCGCGCAGTTAAACGATTATATCGCGAAGGGCTATGACCTGATCCTTACCTCTCACTATACGTCCGAGGATCTAAAGGACGCTAAGACAAAGATCGCGTACCTCGAGGACGTAAAGTCGCTCGCCGAAGCCTCTTCGACCGCCGACGAGTTTAAGGCGGCGGCGAAAAAGAAATTCCCCGCTTACAGCGGCGAAAATTATCTCGATATGACGGCGGGATTCTTCTTCGGCGAATAAAGGGCAGATCATAAAGACAATTTCACACGACCGCGGAATTTCGTTTATCTCTCTAGCGCCGCGGTCGTGTGAAATTGTCAAGTAATGATAAAATATTTTTACGTTAAGGAGCTGACGCGAAATGGATCGGACGGAAAGAGAAGCTTATTTGATTCGGTATTTATGCTCGGAGGAGGCGCGGGACGGGTCGATCCCCGTCCCGGAAGACCCGGAGGATCGGTTTCGGCTTTTTAGGAGCCTCGTAAATGTCCGTCCGCCGAAGCCGATCGCGGAGGGATTTTTGACGATCCAAGACGAGCTTTTAAAGGAGGAGATCGCCCGAAGGGGGATCACGGATATACGCGACCTAACGCCCATAGAGCCGCATATTTATTTATGGCGGGGCGATATTACGACGCTGAGATGCGGGGCGATCGTAAACGCCGCGAACGCGCGGATGCTCGGGTGCTTTCAGCCCTGTCACAGCTGTATCGATAACGCGATCCATACCTTCGCGGGGGTACAGCTTCGCTTAAAATGCGCCGAGATCATGGCGGCGCAAGGCGGCGAAGAACCCACGGGGTCGGCGAAGATCACGCCCGCCTATAACCTCCCCGCCGACTATGTCCTTCATACCGTCGGTCCGATCGTAAGCGGGAATCTCAACGACCGTCACCGCGCACAGCTTGAAAGCTGTTATCGCGCCTGTCTCGAGCTCGCCGTCCGAAACCGCGTGGAGAGCGTGGCTTTTTGTTGTATCTCGACGGGGGTCTTCGGCTTCCCGCGAGAAGCCGCCGCGCGGATCGCGGTCGATACGGTGAGGCGCTTTTTAAAGGAACAAACGATCGAGGTGATATTTAATGTATTTCAACAAGAGGATCACGAGCTCTATCGGCGATCGCTCGGCGGAGCTGACGCGGCTAAAGGATAAGCTCAAAAAAGCCGACGCGGTCTTAGTCGGCGCGGGCGCGGGGCTGTCGACCGCAGCGGGCTTGACCTATTCGGGGGAGCGCTTTCGGGAGAATTTCGGCGATTTCGCGGATCGGTACGGGTTCGGGGATATGTATTCGGGCGGGTTTTATCCCTTTGAAACGCCCGAGGAATACTGGGCGTACTGGTCGAGGTATATTTATATCAACCGCTATGCCGACGCGGACAACGGCTTATATCGGCGGCTCCACGCGCTTTTAAAGGATAAGGATTATTTCGTCCTGACGACGAACGTCGATCATCAATTCCAAAAGGCGGGCTTTGATAAAAAGCGGCTCTTTTATACCCAAGGGGATTACGGCTTATTTCAATGCTCCACCCCCTGTCATACCGCGACCTATGATAACGAGGAGACGATCCGTCAAATGTTTTTTGGGCAGGAGGCGAGACGCGTCCCCTCTCAGCTCCTACCGCGATGTCCCAAATGCGGGCGACCGATGACGATGAACCTTCGCGCGGACGATACGTTTGTACAGGACGAGGGCTGGTATGAGGCAAGCGAGCGATACGCCGACTTTCTCCGCCGTCATCGGGGGATAAAGCTCCTTCTCCTCGAGCTCGGGGTGGGGTATAATACGCCGACGATCATTAAATTTCCGTTTTGGCGAATGACCGCCGAGAACCCGAACGCCTTTTACGCCTGTATCAATTTCGGCGAGGCGTATTGTCCCGACGAGCTGAAGCCCCGCGTCCTCTGTCTGAACGCGGACATCGCGGAGGCGGTCGAGCGTATGTCCCGCTCGGAGCGGGACGAATAAACCAAAGCCCGAGCGCTCGAACGCGCCTTCCCGAATGAGCGCGCGAAGCGACCTTCTCTAAAAAAATAAAGGCTACACCGCACAATTATTGTCGTTCGAGTGGCAGTCAGATTTTTTGTCAGATTGTGCAGAATTTTTGCAGGAAGGCTGACGCCTTTCAAAAAAATTCTGTGCAATATGGCTGTCAATCGGGCGGCAAAGGCGTAGCCGGTAATTGTGCAGTATTGCCTAAACGCGATCTACGTTATATTCGTCCGCACGTCGGCGAAAAACGCGCTTGACATCGACCGACCGTTTATGGTATAATACATACGATCGGGGTCGCCGATGAAGCCCCGATCCGAACAAAGTTTCAGGAGGCGACGAATGGAGCGTAGGGGGCTTAGACTTACCGGGAGAATGGTAACGATAACGATCATACCGATCGTCTTACTCTCGGTCTTTATGTCGGCTTTTATCGGATATTCGGGCTATAAAAATATCTATAACGAGGTCTCTCACGAGCTGTCGAGCGTTTGTGTGAGCGTTTTTGAGCTACTCGAACACAGCGAGCGGTATCAGGACGCGAAATATGATTACTTCGGCGAAAACACGGATATGTTTGATCGGATCACCCAAAGGACGGGGATCTATATCACGGTCTTTGAGGGCGACGAGCGAAAGATCACCACAACGACGAACCCCGACGGATCGCGCGCGGTCGGAACGAGGGCGTCGGCGGAGGTCGTCGACACCGTCCTCGGGAAGGGCGACGAATTTATCTCCGATAACGTCGACGTAAACGGGTCGGAGTTTTTTGGATTTTATATGCCGATCGTCGACGACGGCGGCGGGGTCACGGGTATGGTATTCGCGGGTAAAAGCCGCGAATCGGTCTTAAATAATATCGTCTCGTCCGTCCTCGGCTCGCTCGCGATCTCGTGGATCATGGCGGTCGCGGCGGCGATCCTCAGTATCCTCGTCTCGCGCCGAATGGCGCGTTCGCTACTCTCGGCGGCGGAATTTTTAAAAAAGATCTCGCTCGGCGATACCGAGTGTGTCGCGGACGAACGCCTCGTGAACCGCGCCGACGAGATCGGCGAAATGGGACGGAGCGCCGTAAAGCTCCAACGATCGCTCCGCGAGCTGATCTCAAACGATCCCTTGACCGGGCTTTATAACCGACGCGCCTGTCGGATCAAAATGAACGACCTACGCACGAAGGCGGAGGAGGGCGAACCCTTCGTCGCGGCGATCGGCGACATCGACTTTTTTAAACGCTTTAACGATCATTACGGTCACGCCTGCGGCGACGCCGTCCTAAAGGACATCGCGCGTCTTCTCGAGGAGGGCGTTCGTGAGAAGGGCTTCGCCTCGCGTTGGGGCGGCGAGGAATTTTTGGTCGTCTTTGGCGGTGTTCCCTATCAAGAGGCGGTCGAGACGCTTCATCGGATCATGGAGGAGATACGCGCGTACCGATGCGGCTTTGAGGGGAAACAGCTTCCCGTTACGATGACGTTCGGTATATCGCCGTATCGCGGCGGGACGATCGACGCACTCGTCAGCGAGGCGGACGCCAAGCTGTATTACGGGAAAAATCACGGGAGAAACTGTATCATCGAGGAGCTCCCGGAGACGGTCGCGGAGATAGACGAGCGATAGGACTTATACTCCTTCCGTAAAAATAAAAAACAAAACCACCGGCTTGATCGGTGGTTTTTGTTATCAGAAGGATCGCGGTATCGCGCCCTTCATTCCAGCCCCTTTTTACGATAAGCCAAGGCGAAGAGTGCCAGCCCGACCGCGAAATTCGCCAAGATCACGATCACGCTTTTTGACGAGACCTCGGATACGCCGATCCCGACGATGAGGTCGCTGATCTGTTGGGAATAAACGATCCCCGCGAATTTTTTGATCGTCTCATTAAACATCGACAGCATGGGGACAAAGGAGATCACCATCATAATCGGGAGCGTCAGAGACGTCGCCGCCATCTGACCGCCCGCGAAGATACCGATCGCCGCGCCGACGACCTCCGATAAAACGATCCCCACGATCATCGCGAAAAGAAACATCGCGAGCGCATCGCCGAGATAGCCGCCGAGCGCCGCGAAGACCGCCGTACCGCCCATACACATTATAAAAATATACGCGCCGACCGCGAGAAGGTATTGACGCGGCTTAACATTACTCATCATCAGGGCGAGAAGGGTGTTTTTTTCCTTCTCCTCCGCGATGATCGCGGACATACAGGTAAGCGGCGCCATCCCCACGAACATGACCGCGAATAAATTCACAAAAAAGCGCTCGGGCATATCCTCGAATTGAACGGTATTCTCCATAATGACCGCCATAACGGGGAGCATCAGGAACTGGATCAACACGATCTTATTTTTTAGGGTATCCAAAACCTGCTTTAAAAAAATCGCTTTTATGTTTCTCATACGGTCAGCTCCTTCCCCGTGATCTCCATAAATACCGTCTCTAAGTCGGGCTCGGTCGTATGGATCGTCTCCGCGCGACCGCTCTTGATCAGCTCGGCGACCGTCTCCGCCGCCCGCTCGTCGTGGGCGAGCCTTAGCTCTGACCCGGCGGTCAGATGTATTTTCAGCGATCGCCGATGATCGTATTTCCCGCATATTTCGCGCGGTGAGCCGCGCTCAATGATCTTCCCCTCGTTTAACATCACCAGCTCGCCGCAAAGCTTCTCCGCCTCGGTCATGGTGTGGGTCGTGAGAAAGATCGTCTTTCCCCTCCCCTTCTCCGCGAGCATCATTTTATGGATCTCGTCGGCGGTCGCGGGGTCGAGCCCGCTCGTCGGTTCGTCAAGGAACAGGATATCGGGGTCGATCATAAACGCCCGCGCGAGGCGAAGCCGGCTCCGCATTCCCTTGGACAGCCTCGCGGCGGGCGTTTTTTGTGCCCCCTCAAGACCGACCTTTTTTAAAGCGCGAAGGATCTCCTCTTTTTTAACGCCGTATATCTCCGCGAAAATTTTTAGATTGTCGTAACAATTCAGGCGATCGTATAGCCCGAAGCTATCCATCATGATCCCGAATTTTTTATGATCCTCGCCCGTGAGCCGATCGACCGAGATCCCGTTGATCTCGACCGACCCGCCGTCGCGCGGGAGCTGACCCGTGAGGATCTTGATGAGCGTCGTCTTCCCCGCCCCCGACGGACCGAGAAGCCCGAAGATCGCCCCCTTCCCGACCGTGAGGTCGATCCCGTCGAGGACCGTTTTTTCGCCGAAGGATTTTATAACGCCGTTCGCGGCGATCGCGACCCTCATACTACTTCCTCTCCTTATATTGTCTTAACGCCTCCTCGAGCCGTTTATTCTCGTGACGCTCCGCGAGGACGGATACCCCCGTACTGATCGCACAGCTCACCGCGAAACAAACGATAAACATGACCCAAGCGAGCAGCAGATCGGCGGGAAACCACCGAAACGCGAAAATAAAGATCAGGATCACCGCGAAGGCGCTCGCGAAAAGCGCGACGATCCGCGCGGCGAGCGGCATTTTTTTAATGAGCTTATCCGTCATAAAAACGACCCTTAAAGCGATAACGGCGGCGATCGCGCCCAAGAACTCAAAGCTCGTCGCTACGCCGACCCCCGACCTTCCCAAAGAAAAAATGGTGGAAAAATCGCGGGCGGACGCGCCGAATAGAATACAAAAAATATTCAATAAAACGGTCGTGATCCCATAGATCATAAACACCTGAGAAAGAAATTTAAAGATCGAAAAATTTTTATCCATTTAGATCACCCCCAGTCTTTTTTTAAGCTCGTCGGCGTACTGACGCGAGGCGACGAGCTGTTCGCCGTTCTCGAGCGTGATCCTGATCCGTCGGTCGAGATCGGCTTTGAGCGAGCGAATGTATTTCAGCCGAACGATACAGGACTTACTGATCCTTAAAAAGCCGCCGCTACAGAGCCGCTCCTCCATTTCGTACAGCCTGAGCTTAGACTCATAACAGTCGCGATCGGTGTAAACGAACGTCCGCCTGTCGACCGTCTCGATATAGGCGATCTTTGAGAGCTCGAGGATATGCGTTTCGCCGTCTTTGACGACCGTGAGCCGATCGTCCGCCATATGGAGCGCGGCGATCAGCTTCTCGGTCTCGTCGGTGAGACCGGCGCATTTCACGACGATCTCGGTACCGGTAAGCGCCGGGTCGATGTGAATGGAAATTTTCATACGATCCCCCCTCGCTATTATCTTACCACAACGCGGGAAGCTTTTCAAGCGTGTCATACGCGACCTGCCGTTTTTACGGCGTAAAATACCCGCTTCGGTTTTTGTTTGACTTTTTTGGGAAGGAGTGCGACGCGGCACGTTTGGATCGTTCTCGGGCGAAAAACGTATAAAAAAGCCCGCGATCGGCTTTATACCGCCGAACACGGGTGTGCTTTTTCGAAAATTCATGGCTTTACGCGGTCGTTCGCGTCGGCGCACCGCTCGTAAAGGATCGAGCCGCCCCGCTTCCCGACCCGTCGCACCGCGCCGACATATTCGAGGATCTCGAGGAGGATCGACGCGTCGGTCGTTTTTGTGTACCGCGCGGCTTCCTTTTTTGTGAAAGCTCCGCTCAGCTCGGCGGGAAGAAAGCGAAGATAATCCGCCGCGCCGTCAAGTCGGATCTCCTCGAGATAGCGAAGCGGGCGTTTTTCTTTTTTCATTCCCTTTCGCCGCTGTTTCCGCGCGTCGCGATAGTATATCTTTTGCTCTGTCTCGAGTACAGCGGCGCAGATCGTCAGGTTCGGGTTCGTTAAAAAAGCCTTGATCCGATAGAGCTCGAGGAAAAACTTACTGAAGGAGGAATTTGTCCGCCGCGACGAGGAAAGGATCTCCCCCGTTTGTTCGTTGATCGAAAAATTATGAACAACTCGCTCAAAGGGATAAACGACCGTCACGTGACAGGCGCGGAGAAGCTTTGAGAGCTTTTTGTTCAACTTCGCGAAGGAGGCGGTCTGGATCTCATAAACGCCGTTCTCGCCCGCGCCGTCGGCGTAAAAGCCCGCGATCTTAGGCTCTAAGCCCTCGGGGTCGCAGTAGTAGCGCTTCAGCGCGTGGTGGATCGCTTTTTCGTTTTGCGTCCCGATCGTACTTACCTCGCGGTCGAGCGCCGCCTTCACCGCCTCGGCGAAACGCGCCTCGTCGATCGCGCCATCCTCGGGGCGGATATAGTCAAAGCGGACGATCTGTTCTCCTTCAATAAAGCGAGGAACGCCCATACTCTCGTTAGAGGGGACGATCCCGTCCGCCGCCGCCTTTACCGCGTCGAGCGCGTTCTCGACAGCGTAGGCGCGATCCGCGACCCGAAACATCGAAAGATCGTTCCCGTTATCGCCGAAACAGACGACCTCGTCCGCGCCGACCAGCTCCTTGAGCTGTAAGACCGCGTTCGCCTTACTCGCGGTATGACTGAATACCTCGTACCAGTATTCGTCCGCGTGGTATACGTCTGCGTAATATACGGTGGAGAAGCCGTTCTCCTCGGTAAAGACCCGATCGAGCGCCTCCTTATTTTTGGGATTGATAAAAACGGCGTAGACCGTTTCTCCCTCGAATAGCGCGTCGGCGCTCTCCGTCGGGCGCATACTCGGGTCGTTTCGCCGATCCTCGACATAGCTTTTGAGCGTCTTAGCCCCGACCGAATAGCTGTTCCTAAGTTCCCCGTCGATGAACGAATGGATCATGGGCGTTTCCCCATAGCGTAAGACGGCTTCTTTTAAAAGAAGGCGCTGTTTTTCGCCGAAGATGTTTTTTCGGATATATTCGCCCGTTCGCGGGTCGTATAAAAAAACGCCGTTCATAAGGATCACGGGGAGGTTCAGCTTTACGTCCTTCATGATCTCGCCCGCCGAGTGAAGCCGCCGCGCGGTCGCGTAGGAAAACATCGCGCCGTTTTCGATGAGGTCGTTTAAAAGCTCCGCCGCGCGGGGCTTTAGCTTCGCCGAGCCGTTTAAAAGCGTCCCGTCGAGGTCGGATATGTAGAGGGTCATGTTTATCCTTTCTTCCGAGGGCTATCCGTAAATTTTCTTCGCGACGTCGACCGTCTCCTTAGCGTCCCGCGCGTAAAAGTCCGCGCCGATCCGCTCGGCGTACTCGGCGGTCAAGACCGCCCCGCCCACGACGACCTTACAGCTTAGCCCGTTCTCGCGAAGGAGGCGGATCGTCCGCTCCATCGCGCCGAGCGTCGTCGTCATAAGCGCGCTTAGTCCGACGAGCTTTACGTCATGCTCCTGCGCCGCGTCGACGACCGCCTGTTCGGGAACGTCCTTCCCAAGATCGATCACGGTATAGCCGTAATTCTCGAGGAGGGTCTTTACGATGTTTTTCCCGATGTCGTGAATGTCGCCCTTCACCGTCGCGAGGACAACCTTCCCCTTACTGAGCGAGCCGCTTTCCCGGCTCATATTCTCCTTGATGACGGCGAAACAGCCCTGCGCCGCGTTCGCTGAGAGAATCAGCTGAGGGAGGAAGATCTTCCCCTTCTCAAAGTCCGCGCCCGCGCGGTCGAGCGCGGGGATCAGGTGGTCGGAGATAATCTCCATCGGCGGCGTACTCTCGAGCGTCTTTCGCGTGATCTGCGCCGCCTCGTCGCGAAGCCCCTTCTCGATCGCGTAGGAGAGCGAGAGCTCCGCCCCCGCCGTCGGCGCGGGCTTCGGCGAGGTCTCCGCGCCGAAGCGCTCGATAAACTCCGCCGCGTTTTTGTCGTGGTTCGCGAGGAGGCGGTACGCGAATACCGCTCCCGCCATCGCGGGGAGGTTCGGGTTCAGGATCGGGAGATCCAGCCCGCTCTCGAGCGCCATGGATAAAAACGTACTGTTGATCAGCCCCCGATTTGGTAGACCGAAGGAGATATTCGATACACCGAGGACGGTCTTTACTCCGAGGCGCTCCTTGACCGCCCTTACCGCGCGGATCGTCTCCATGACCGCCTTTTGTTCCGCGCTCGCCGTAAGAGTCAGACAGTCGATATAAACGTCCTCGCGCGGAATCCCGTATCCCTCCGCCCGCTTTACGATCCGCTCCGCGATCGCGAAGCGCTCCTCGGCGAGGGGCGGGATCCCTCTTTCGTCGAGGGTAAGCCCGACGACCGCCGCGCCGTATTTCTTCACGAGCGGGAGGATCGCGTTAAGCGTTTTTTCCTCGCCGTTGACGGAATTGACGATCGGCTTCCCGTTATAGACGCGTAGCGCCGCCTCGATCACGTCGGGGCGGGTGCTGTCGATCTGGAGCGGCGCGTCCGTGATCCCTTGGATCGCTTTGATCGCCTCGATCATCATTTCCCGCTCGTCGATCTCGGGTAAACCGACGTTTACGTCGAGGATATCCGCGCCCGCGCCGACCTGTTCGAGCGCCTGATTTAAAAGATAGCTCACGTCGTGGTTTTTGAGCGCCTCCTTCATGAGCTTTTTCCCCGTCGGGTTGATCCGCTCGCCAATGATCCGCGGCATATCGATCGGGACGGTCTTAGCGTAGCTCGAGACGGCGGCGATCCGGGCGGGGAGCTTTCGCTCACGCGGCGGGTTCTCCGCGAGCATTTTTCGGATCGCGCGGATATAGTCGGGCGACGTCCCGCAGCAGCCGCCGTAGACCTTTACGCCGAGATCGGCGAAAAATCGATAATCCTCCGCGAATTGCTCCGCCGAAACGCTGTATACCCCGCTCACGGGATCGGGAAGTCCCGCGTTCGCCTTAATGACGAGCGGGAGCGCGGTATTCTCCGACAGCTCGGTCACGACCTCGCATAGCTCCGACGGCGCGAGGGAACAGTTGACCCCGATCGCGTTCGCGCCCAGCCCCTCAAGCGTAAGCGCCATCGCCGACGGCGAACAGCCCGTAAAGGTGCGCCCGTTTTTCTCAAACGTCATATACGCGAAAACGGGGAGATCGCTATGCTCCTTTACGGCGAGGAGCGCCGCTTTTACCTCATAAAGATCGGTCATCGTCTCGATCACGACGAGATCGGCGCTCCCCCGCCCCGCCTCGACGATCTCCGCGAAAATATCATAGGCTTCCTCAAAGGTGAGCGTTCCCGTCGGCTCGAGGAGCTGTCCGATCGGACCTATATCGAGGGCGACGAGCGTTTCCGTCCCGGCGACCGCCTCGCGGGCGATCTTCATCGCCCGATCCACGACCTCCTCCGTCGTATAGCCGCTGTCTTTTAATTTCAGACGGTTCGCCCCGAAGGTATTCGCGCTGATCACGTCCGATCCCGCCTCGACGTAAGAGCGGAGGACCTCGTACACCTCCCGCTCCATTTTAAAATTCATCAGCTCCGAGGTCTCGCCCGGCTTCATACCGCGCTTTTGGAGCTCCGTCCCAAAGCCGCCGTCGAGGACGACATAACTTCGCTTTAAAAAGGTCTTGATGTCCGTCATATGGTCTCCTTCTTTTTAATTTATTTATATTGATCATTTATGGCAGGAGGCGCGCCGCCCCCGCTTCCTTCAAAAATTCAAAAAAGCGTAAGAATAAAAGCGTCGATCAGCGCGAGGAGCGGATAGCCGACGATCGTTCCGAGCCATTTCACGATCATCGTCTTTTTGGGGATATAGGGCATCAGATCTTCCGTCCCGGGAATGATCCAAGCCTTTGTATGTCCGACCCAATACCAGTCGATCGAATATACCCGTGATCCAAAGGATCGCCGCAGCCTGCCAAAATATGTCCCAAAATTCCCTCGCCCGTTCACAAAATACACCATACAGGGGACGAGAAATAAAACAGGGATAAACAGCGCGATCCCCGCGACCGCGTATCTTTTTCGGATCATTTCTTCCGTGATCAGCCCCAGCTCGACGACCCTCTCGCGAACCTCTTTTTCAAAAAAATATACCGAGCCGACCGCCCCGTCCGCGATCCCGACGACGCAAACAACGGTCAGAATAAAGCACATCGCTATGCCTTCCAAAATGACAAGCATAATAAAAATCCTCCTTACGAAACGTAATCCTCATAATGCTTCGTATTCCCCGTACCGCTCAGATAAATACCGATCATTCGGATCTTCTCCACCCTTTCTTTTATTGCTTTTTAATGAAATTCAATGTCCTCGGAGGTCAATTTCATGAAAGAACCCGTCATTCCTTCCCCACGAATAAACGATATAATACCCATCCTCCCCGACCTCGCTTTGAAACGCGAGATCGCCGTGTTCGATCGGCTCTATGTTTGAACCCGTCTGTTTTTTCACCTTCGCCTCGCCCGAATAAAATTCGCTCAATTCCTCCGGCGAAAGCTCGCTTTTTAAGAGGATCGCGCCGAAATACTGCATACCGTTCCCGCTGCCCGTCAGCTTCCCCGCCTTATAAGCGATCTCGACAAGCTCGCTCCGTTCGGGGAGGGGCAGATCGGCAAGCTCCTCGGCGGTTCTTTTCGCCGCGCCGTCGTTCAGAACGGGCGCAAGCAGAAATAAGAGCGCCAAAACGCCGAGCGGGATAAAAAGAATAAGCAGTATAACTTTTTTCACGAAACCGCTCCTCCCCCGCACCGCCGAAAATCGCACCGATCCCGCAGATTGCAGCTTTCGCACGACCGCTTTTTCGGCGGCGCTTTTTCCCGATCGATCCCGATCACGGCGGTGACGGACTTACGCGGGAGGAGGATATGGTTCTCCGTCGCGGTCAGCCCGATCCGCTTCTCCGCCGAGAGGAGGCGCAAAAGCGCTCCCTGAAGCTCGATCGGGTAATCGCCGTAGCCGGGGCTAAAGCGGGCGGTAAAAAAACCGCCCGTTTTTTCGCGCATTTCCGTTTCACATTCGTCGCAGTACCGCTCGACCATCGCGCTCGCGAGGGAATCCAACACCAGCGCGTAAGCCATATTCTCGACCTCGGCGGCGCGGATCAGCCGATCCGCCGAAGCGCCGAGCGTCGCCGCGAAAAAGAGGACTTCTTTACAGTCGGCGAGGTGCTTCTCTATATCCGCCCCGACGAGATACGCGCCGCAGTCCTCCCTTTTCTCAACGCGCCAACAAAAGGAGGGCGAGACCGCTGCGTCAAGCGCCTTCACACCGCGATCAAGGAGGGCGAGAGTCGCGCCGTCCGCCTCGCCCCGAACGCCGAGATAGCGAAGCGCCTCCGCTTTAACGTCCGTCATAAGAGCTTCCCGACGATCTCGCTGATCCGACGGGCGACATAGGGGTTATTCATCGTATAGAGGTGGATCCCCTCGACCCCGTTTGAGATCAGGTCGACGATCTGATCGGCGGCGTAGGCGATCCCCGCGTCGACGAGCGCCTCGGGACGGGTCTCATAGCGCTGGAGCATTTTCGCGAACTTCGGCGGAAGGCTCGCGCCGCAAAGCGTCACCATACGCTCGATCTGTTTTTTATTCGTGACGGGCATGATCCCCGCCGCGATCGGGACGCCGATCCCCGCGAGCCGCGCCTTATCGCGAAAGTCGTAGAAAACGCGATTGTCGAAAAATAACTGGGAAACAAGCTCCTCCGCCCCCGCGTCGACCTTTTTCTTTAAATTTAAGATATCGGTCACGAGGTCGGGCGCTTCAAAGTGACACTCGGGATAACAGCCGCCCGAGACCCCGAAATCGCCGTTCGCCTTAATAAACGCGACCATCTCGCTCGCGTAGCGAAAATCGGTCTTTGGCGGATAGTCGGGGTGGATATCCCCGCGAAGAGCGAGGATATTCTCGACGTTTTCCTCCTTTAGCCGCGCCATGATCCCGAGAAGGTCGTCCCGCGTACAATTGACGCAGGTCACATGGGCGGCGGACTCGATCCCGTACTTATTCTTGATCGCCGAGGCGAGCTCGACGGTCGAGTTATTCGCGGCGCTCGCCCCCGCCCCGTAGGTCACGCCGATATAGTCGGGCTTTAGGTCGCTCAGGCGATCGAGGGTATCATAGATCGTCGCGATCGCGCCGTCCTTTTTCGGCGGGAAGACCTCAAAGGAAAAAACGACCCGACCCTTCCCGTATAGTGAAGCGATTTTCATGAAAGCTCCTTTCCGTTATACGTCACCGTGATATGCTCCGAATTTCCCGAGGAATAATCGTTCCCGAGGTCAAAGTTTGACCAGTCCGCCTTGGTGATCCGTCCCTGTATCTGGAGCGTATCGCCGCCCGCGAGGACGCCGCTCGCCGTCATGACGCATTTCGTATCGCGGTCGCTCCCGCTCGCGGAGGTGAATTTCGACTGAACGGTATCGGTACAGGCTTGATAGCCGCTCCCCGAGATGTCGGCGTAGTCGCACCAGAAATTGAGGTCGCCCGCGCCGTCCTTTGTAAAAAGATAGCCGATCTCGAGCTTAGAGAGGTCGATCCCCGTCGTCCCCGTATTCGTGACCTTGATCGTGAAGCCGATGGTGTTCGCGCTCCCCTGTGTCGCCTGTTGAGACAGCTCGACGCTGACCGTCCCCTTATCCGAGACGTTCGCGGCGGGGGTGGTCGGGTTCGGCCGGCTGTTTTGTCCTTGATCTTGATTTTGGTTTTGATCTTGATTTTGGGAAGGGTTCTCCCCGCCCGCGCTTCCGTGAACGGACGAGATCGTAACGCCCGTGTTGCTCTCGTTCGGTTCTGTTCCGAAAACGAGCGTATCCCCGTCGTAAAGTGCCATATTATACGCCTTTACGAGCGTCCCGCTCGAGGCGGCGGCAATATCCTTATACGAGGGGTCGTTTGAGTTGTCCCATACGCCCTTATTGTTTCGGATACGGAACTGGATCTCCTTTTTATAGCTCTCCTGACTACCGGGATAGATCGATACGCCGTCGAAGTCGATCGCCACGTAATAGAGGTTCTTTTCCTTGTTCCATTCATTGACGCCGCTCGCGCTCCCGCCCTGCATATAATTCGTCGTGACGGTGAGGTCGTTCGCCGAGCCGCCCGCCGCGATCACCTCGCTCAGGTCAAAGAAGTAACAAAGCTTTAGGTGATCGGTCACCCGCGCGGGGGTCGCGGTCTTATTATAGACGAGCGCCTTGATCTCGATAAAGTCCTCGCCGTTGACGTTCACCGTCGCCTCGGCGTAAAGCTCGTCGTCGTCCGCTTTTTCGACCGCGCCGAAATCGACGAGCGTCTTACCGCCGTAGGTCTTATAAAGCTTGGCGAGCGCCCCGGTAAAGCCCGCGTTATAGTCACAGGCGACCTCGTTGCTCGTATAGTTGTTGCGGTCGTCGGTATAGCCGTCGTTACGGTCGGGTCCGCCGACGAGCGCGCCGAAGAGGGTATGCCGCGTTTCGGCGGGTTCGCCGATGTTATTGGTGTAAGCGCCGTGAGCGGTACGGTGATGGGGATTTTTCGGCGGATTTTCGCCATAGCCGACGACATAGCTCCTTCCCCCGCTCCCGAGGGCATAGTCGATCTGTTTTTTGGCAAATTCCTCGTACTTCGCCTTTTTGGCGGACGGACAAGCGTCGCTCTCGGCGTAAGAGGCGGCTAAAAAGGCGGTCGTCGTCGAATAGCGGAGCGCCCCCCACTGGTCGAGCCACGCGAGACCCTTCGGCGTATAGTTGATCCCGCTCAGCCAATAGTCGAGGTGTTTCTCGATCCGATCCTTATACGCCTGATCCCCCGTTTTTTTCGCGAGGAGGAGCGTCGTCCCGTAGGATACGTCGTCCCAGCAATGCGCCCACGTATAGTCGTCGCTCGTCCGCGAGAGATAGGATTTCGCCTTCCTGAGATACGAGTTTTCGCCCGTCGCCTCGGCGAGCCAGTACGCTGCCCAAGCGACCTGATCGACATAGCCGCTGTGAGAGGTATAAAAGCCGTTCGCGGCGGTATAGCCGTCGTCGCTTTTTACGCTCTCGGCGTAGCTCAAAAGCTCCTTCGCGTGTTTGATACAGGTCTCGGCATAGGCGGGATCGCTGTCCTTAAACACGAGCGCACAGGCGGCGAGCGAGGCGGCGGTCGACGCCGTAACGGTCGAGCCGCAGTTTTGAAGGTCGACCTTATACGAGGGGCGGCTCATCTGTGCGTCGAGAAGCTCCGCCGAGCCCCACCATGCGTGATCCGCGCTGCCGTCCCCGACCTGATAATAATAAACGTTCGCCTCGGGGTGACATTTTATAAAATAGTCGTTCCCCCAGCGGATATTGTCGAGTATGTATTCGAGCTGACCGCTCTCCTCATACGCCGCCCGATCCTCATAGACCGACCAGGCCAGCATCGTACAGGTATAGGACATCGGGAGGTTGAATTTTACGTGATCCCCCGCGTCAAAAAAGCCGCCCGTGAGATCGAGTCCCACGTCCGCCCCGTCGTTCAGACAGGAGTCACCGCGCCAGTTGCTCCGAAGGTCGTCGGGGAGGTCGCCCGAGCGCTGGAGATCGTAAAAGAGGATCGACTTTTGGAGCGCCTCGCCGTAGTTATAGGTCGAGGTCTGTTCTCGCCCCTCATACGTCGTCGAATAAGCGGAGAGCTTCCCCGTCGAGGCGGTCGGCTTCGTCGCCGTCGTGGTCGCGGCGGTCGTTGTCGTCCCCGCGTTTGTCTGCGCCGTCGAGGCGGTCGTCCCCGCATTGGATTGCGCCGCCGACGCGGTCGTCCCCGCGTTCGTTTGCGTCGATGTCTCCTCCGCCGAAGGATCGATCCGATCCGGCTCGGTCGTCCCCGCCGTTTCCGCCGTTTCCGATATGTCGCCGATCTCGTCCGTTTCGCCCGACTCGATCGTCTCATCGGCTTCGTCCGTATCCGTCGTCTCGTCGGGGACGGCGTCGTCCGATCCGCTCGCCTCCTCCGTCGGGGTCGTCATCCGATCGGGATAATTCTGAGAACAGCCCGTTAAAAGAACAGCGCATAGGGTAAAGGTCGCTAAAAGCTTTTTCATATCATATTCCTTTCCGTTTACCGCTTGACGCGCGGGATCGCACGCCTTCACAAAATAGACCTCCTCGGGAACTTCCGGAATGCTGAATGACGACGGATTTTTTGCGTCGGGCGAAGTCGGGTTTCCGCAGGAATACTGTATGTATTTCAAGGAAAGCCGGCAAAGCACGGCACAAAAAAGACTAGTCAGGCAGTATTTCGGAAGTTTACGAGGTGGTCTGATATACTTAAGGATATTTTAACATAAAACCCCCGAAATAGCAATATTTTCGGCTAAAATTACGCCAAAAAATATTTTTTCGAGATCTGCAACTTTTTTGCCGTTTTTTTGGTTTTATATAATAGAAGGAAAAATTTTTCGGGAAGATCCCCGTCAAGAAGAGAAAGGAAAAAGCCTATGAAACGTAAATACTGCGCGATCCTCGCGGCGCTTTTGACGCTGTCGTCCTGCGCCGCGTCCGAACCGATCGTCCTCGACGCGCCGCCGTCGGAAACGACCGAGACCTCCGCCGCCCCCGAAGTAAGCGGGACGGGCGGCTCGGAGAAGCCGTCGGAGACGACCTCGGCGAAGCCCGAAGCCACCTCCCCCGTGACAAGCGAGAGTGAGACCGCCGAAACGGCGACCTCGGCGACCACAAAAGCCGAAACAGCGGAAACAACGCCCGCCGCAAGCGCGACTTCCCCAAAAAAAGAAACGACGACCGAAGCCGTCACGACCACAAAGCCGATCACGACGACGAAGCCCGTCACCACCGCCCTCGAGACCTATGAGGACGGCGGGAGCGGCGGACTTTTAAATAAGGACGACTCGCTCCTCGCCTTTCCGAGCGCGGTAGCGGAGGCGGAGGATTACAGCGCGGCGCCCATGGGGGACGCCGTCGCGGGAGAAAGCTCCTTCGGCTACCGCACGGAGGCGGTGGACGGCGCGTATTCGGACGAAGCCTCCTCCGACTTATACGACGGCGGCGACGGGGACGATGACTTCGTTTATGACTACGACCCCGCTTATGACTACGACTATGATTATGTCTACCCGGAGCAGTCCCCCGCCGCGCGCGCCGGGCTTTTAACGGGCGGCGAATGGCGCGACAGCGACAATTTTGATTTTTGGAAAAACCTCATCGGTCAGCGGTCGGAATGGAACGAGCTTTCGCGGAAATGGCGGCTCTCGACCGTCGATCGGGTCGCGGTACGGGTTCTCTCGGACGGGAAGCCCGCCGAAAACGTCACGGTGAAGCTTTTCGCGGACGAGACCGTCCTTTGGGAAGCCGTGACGGACAATCGGGGGAACGCCTATCTCTATAAAACGCTCGACGAAAAATATCCCGCGCCCACGCGGATCACCGCCGAGCGAGACGGGAAGCGGCTCGCCTTCGCCGAGTATCGCGAGGGAGAGAGCTGTACGCTCACGCTCTCGGAGGACGTACCGCGCGCGAAGGGTCTCGACCTTATGTTCGTGATCGATACGACCGGGTCGATGGGCGACGAGCTTCGGTATTTACAGGCGGAGCTCGAGGGCGTGATCGGGCGGATCGCCAAGGAAAAACAGGTCTCGGCGCGGCTCGGGCTTACCTTTTATCGCGACGAGGGGGACGAATACACCGTTCGCGGCTGTAACTTTACCGACGATATACCGAGGGCGGTCGAGATCATGAACGCCCAGTCCGCCGACGGCGGTGGCGATTATCCCGAGGCGGTCGAAAAAGCGCTTGCCCGCGCGATCAACGACCAGAGCTGGGGCGACGAGAGCGTAAAGCTCCTCTTCCTCGTCCTCGACGCGCCGCCCCACGACACCGACGAAAACGCCGAGACACTCCGCGCCCTTTTGGCGGAGGCGGCGAAAAAGGGGATAAGGATCATCCCTGTCGCCTCGAGCGGCGTCGATACCGAGACGGAGTTTCTCTGCCGCTCCTTCGCGCTCGCGACGGGCGGGACGTATACCTTCCTGACCGACCACAGCGGGATCGGGCTGAGCCACCTCGAACCGACGATCGGCTCGTACCAGGTCGAGAAGCTCAACGACCTTCTCGCGCGGATCATCGAGGGCTATCTCGCGCATTAAGGCTACATCTCTCATAGACCGCCGCTTTCCGCGCCTTCACAAAAAGAAAACGAAAGTCCCGAAATTTTCCGAAAAATCCTTGATTTTCCGCGAAATGTATGTTATACTTAAAAGAACGGGTCATACCCGAAATAAAGAGTAAAGGAAGGATCATACCATGTCTTCTGTTCAAAAATACGCCGCCGAGTTTATCGGGACGCTCGCGCTCGTCTTGTTCGGGTGCGGTACGGCGATGCTGGTGGGCTGTGACGCGGCGAGCGGGAGCGGCTATCTCTTGACCGCGCTCGCGTTTGGTCTCGTGATCGTCGGGATGGCGTACTGTGTCGGGAATATCTCGGGCTGTCACATCAACCCGGTCGTCTCGCTCGCCTTTTGGGTGAGCGGCGAGATGAAGCTCTCGGAAATGTTCGGCTATATGATCTCTCAGGTCCTCGGCGCGACGGCGGGCGCGGCGATCTTAAAGGGGATCTTTACGCTCGGCGGGATCGAGGATAAGACCGGGGCGCTCGGCTCAAACGGTCTGAGCGGCGTAGGCGGCTCGGGCGCGGCGGGGCTGATCGTCGAGTTTTTCCTGACCTTCTTCTTTATCCTTACGATCCTCGGCGTTACCTCAAAAGAGGCGAACCACGGCTCGTTCGGCGGTCTCATCATCGGGCTTACGCTGACGCTCGTCCATATCCTCGGGATCGGACTGACGGGGACGTCGGTAAACCCCGCGCGGAGCATCGGACCCGCCATCATCGCGGGACTATCGGGAAACCCGTATCCGCTCGGCGACCTTTGGGCGTTTATCTTAGGACCTGTCCTCGGCTCGTGTACGGCGGCGGTACTTTATAAGCTCTTGACCGTACCTGCGAGAAAGAAGGATTAACGAAGCTTCGGATACCGTACATAACGAACCACCTCGGTGGCGATGAGTTGCCGAGGTGGTTTTTTGTTTTGGGGAAGGAGCGCGATCCCTCGGAGCGACATTGACCTTGAAGGAAGGTCGGCTTTTTCGCGAGAGCGATCGGAGACAGGGAAAAATTTAAAAAAAGATTGATTTCGACCGAGATTTATGGTACAATATAAATATAATACATATAGGAGATCGATCGCCGTGGCAACACGATATAATCAACAAATATCGCTCGTTAAAACAGAAAAAAACACACCCGATCGGGACGGATCGTTCAGCTTTTATCCCCATGTCATACCCCGGATCGCGGGAGAAGCGGGGAGAAAACCCGCACAAAAAAATTTCACCTCGATCGAGCTTTTCGCGGGCGCGGGCGGACTTGCGCTCGGGATCGAAAAAGCGGGATTTGATACGCTCGGATTGATCGAGATCGATAAGGACGCGTCCGATACGCTAAAGCTCAACAGACCGAATTGGAACGTCATCAACCGCGACATTGCCGAGCTTTCCGAACAGGAACTCACGCGCTTTTTCGGGATAGAGAAGGGGGAGCTTGATCTGCTTTCCGGCGGCGCGCCGTGTCAGAGCTTTTCTTACGCGGGAAAGCGCCTTGGTCTCGAGGACGCGCGCGGTACGCTTTTTTATCATTACGCGAAATTTCTGGAACAGCTCCAGCCGAAAATGTTTCTATTCGAGAATGTGAGAGGATTACTCACACACGATAAAGGGAGGACTTATAAAACGATCCTCGATATTTTTGAAAGCACGGGCTATGTGATCCAAAAAGAGATCTTAAACGCATGGGATCACGGGGTCGCCCAAAAGAGGGAGCGGCTGATCACGATCGGGATACGCGAGGACCTTAAGGATAAGATCCGATTTGAATTTCCGAGATCCCATCCATATAAGCCCGTTTTGAGGGATATTCTTTTGGATTGTCCAAAAAGCGAGGGTGCTCCTTATTCGGAATACAAAAGAAAGGTCTTTGAGCTTGTTCCGCCGGGCGGCTATTGGCGGGATATTCCCGAAGAGATCGCGAAGGAATACATGAAAAGCTGTTGGTATATGGGGGGCGGGAGAACGGGTATTTTACGGCGGCTCAGCTTAGACGAGCCCTCGCTTACGGTACTCACCTCTCCGAGCCAAAAACAGACCGATCGCTGTCACCCGCTTGAAGCGCGTCCGTTTACGATCCGGGAAAACGCGCGATGTCAGAGCTTCCCCGACGATTGGAAATTCTGCGGAAGCGTAGGCTCGCAATACAAACAGGTCGGGAACGCCGTTCCGGTCAATCTGGCTTACGATATTGCCGTACAGATCAAAAAGGCGTTGGAGGTTTTATAATGTGGGAGCTAAAATTTATCAGCGAACGGGATTTCACCGCGCACGTCAAGGCAACGATCGAAAAGTACGGCGAAAAGCTCGAATCCTTTGATTTAAAGCGGTTCAATAAAAACCTCATCGACCCGATAAAGCTGATCTTTGATAAAACGGTGTATGGGTCAAGCTGGGAGCAGATCGTCGGCAGTGAAATTTTTCGTCAGCGCGACAAGTCCAACAATAATGACATTGGCTACTTTCATCAAAGAATTTTCAACTATATCGACAAGTGTCATGTCCCCGATAACGGCGACGAGGGCGGTTGGGACGTTATTTTTGAGAACTCGGACGGGATCGCCATACCCGACGGCGGCGGGATAGTCCACACGGTCTATGTTGAAATGAAAAACAAGCATAACACCATGAATTCCGCCTCCGCAGGGAAAACATTCATCAAAATGCAAAATCAGCTCTTGAACGACGACGACTGCGCCTGTTTCCTCGTGGAAGCGATCGCGAAGCGTTCACAAAATATCAAGTGGGAGACGACCGTCGACGCGAAAAAGGTCGGACATAAGCTGATCCGGCGCGTGAGCATCGATCGATTTTACGCGCTCGTTACCGGACAGGAGGACGCGTTTCACCAAATGTGTATGGCGTTGCCCGAGGTCATTCAAAAATGCGTAGACGAGTTGTCCGAGTCGATCGTACCGCACGACACCGTCACGGAGGAGCTTAAAAAGATCGCCGATAAACAAAAGATCGGATCGCGTGATCTGGCTACGGCGATGGCGGTCTATCTGTTGGGGTTCGGGACATATATCGGATTTCAATAAACACGATAAAGCCAAAACGGCGCGAAGCAGAAAAGCTCCGCGCCGTTTCGCTCAGATCGCCTTCGCGGTCTTATCGCCGCGCTTAAAGAGGAGCGCGACGATCAGCCCGAAGATGACCGCGGCGGTGATCCCCCCGGCGCAGGACTGAAGCCCGCCCGTGAACGCGCCCATCAGCCCGTCCTCCGAGACGGCGATATAAACGCCCTTCGCGAGGAGATAACCGAAACCCGTCAGCGGGACGGTCGCGCCCGCGCCCGCGAATTCGACGAGCGACTCGTACCAGCCCGTCGCCCCGAGGATCACGCCCGCGACGACGTAGGCGACAAGGATCCGCGCGGGCGTGAGCTTCGTCAGGTCGATCAGGAGCTGACCGACGAGACAAAACGCGCCGCCGATCACAAACGCCCATATATAATCCATCAACATATCCATTTTCGTTTTTTCCTTTCTTTAGGCTATACCGCATAATGATTGTCGTTCGAGTGGCAGTCAGATTTTCTGTCAGATTGTGCAGAATGTTTGCAGGAAGGCTTTGTGCCTTTCAAAAAAATTCTGTGCAATATGGCGGAAAATATGGCTGTCAATCGGACGGCAAAGGCAGGACTTCGCTCACGAAGTCCGCCGGTCATTGTGCGGTATTGCCTATTTGGCAGGTGTGCGACCCGCCTATTCCGCGCTGATGTGGACGGCGTGCGCGATCCCGGGGATACTCTCCCCCTGTTGGACGAGCGTCGTCGACATCAGCGCCCCCGTCGCGGTAAAGAGAACGTTTTTGAGCTCGCCCTTCTTGATCCGCTCGAGGATATGACCGCATAAGACCGAGGCGCTGCACCCACAGCCGGAGCCGCCGGCGTGAACGTCCTGTTTTTGGCGGTCAAAAAGCATCAGACCGCAGTCGTTATGGGTCGCCTCGAGGTTTACCCCGTCCCGTAGGAAGAGATCGCGTAAAAGCTTTGTCCCGACCTCGCCGAGGTCGCCCGTTAAGATCAGGTCAAAAAAGTCGGCGGCGAGACCCGTATTCTTAAAATGGGCGACGATCGTTTCATATGCCGCGCCCGCCATCGCCGCGCCCATATTGTTCGCGTCCTTGATCCCCATGTCCTTGATCGTCCCGATCGTGACCGACTTGATATAAGGCGGGTCGGCGTGGGGCGCGACGACGGCGCACCCGCTCGCGGTCGCTGTCCACTGGGCGGTCGGGGTACGCTGACCGCCGTAGGTCTCGGGGAAGCGGAACTGGCGCTCCGCCGAGCAGAAATGGGAGGAGGTCAGCGCGACGTTATACTTCCCGATCCCGTTATCCATAAAGATCCCCGCCATCGAGAGGCTCTCCGCCATGGTCGAACAAGCGCCGTAAAGCCCGATAAACGGGACGCCGATGTCGCGGAGGCTATATGCCGAGCCGGTACACTGGTTTAAAAGGTCGCCCGCGAAAACGAAGCTTAGCTCCCCCTCCGAGACCGCGCCCTTCGCGAGCGCGTGTTCGAGGGCGTGTTGTTGGAGGCGGCTCTCCGCCTTTTCCCATGTGTTCTCGCCGAAGGTCGAGTCCTCGCCGACGTAGTCAAAACAGCTCCCGAGCGGTCCCTCGCCCTCCATTTTACCGACCGCCGCCGCGTAGGAATGGATCGTCGGCGGGTTACTCATCTCGATCGTCCCGCCGTTCAGATAATTACTCAAAAGCGATCCCTCCCGTCATACCAGTCGGATCAGATACAGGAGGACCCCGTATACGACCGACGCGGCGAGCCCGTAAACGATCACGGGACCCGCGATGATGAACATCTTCGCCCCGACGCCGAGGACATAGCCCTCGGTCTTAAACTCGAGCGCGGGCGACACGACCGCGTTCGCGAAGCCCGTGATCGGGACGAGCGTACCCGCCCCGCCGACCTTCGCGAGCTTATCGTATAAGCCGAGCCCCGTAAAAAGCGCGCTTAAAAAGACGAGCGTGATCGAGGTCATCGCCCCCGCCTCCGCCGCCTTTAGACCGAAGTAGGTATATAAATTTAAAAAAGCCTGACCGACGCAGCAGATCAGCCCGCCGATCACGAACGCCATCGGGAGCGTTTTATACATTTTTGTATTCGGCGAACATTCCTTCGTCAGTCGATCATATTCCGTGTTTGTCAGTTTCATGGTTGTGATCATTCCTTTCCTCTTGGGGAAGGCGGCGAAAGCCGCGCGCTTCCCTTCCTGTTGTTATTCTTTACAAAAAGGGCGGGAATATTCCGCCGATCTGTACAAAAAGCGTTTCTTTTCGGAATAAATCGTTGGAGGACTTGACGAAATCGGAAGGAAATGGTATAATGTGATTTACGACGAACTTTTCCAAAGGCGATCGGTCGCCTTTCGGAAACGGCTTGATCGGTCAGTTTTACGGCGAAAACGACGCGCCGCCCACGGCGCGTTTTCCTCGGGGAAAAGGAATGGTCATACGAAATGGCGAAAATCAAAAACTCTTATCGAAATCCTATCAGCGGACGGGCGAAGCTTATTTTCGCGGGTATTTCCGTCGGGATCATCGCTCTCGGCGCGGCGATCGGCTGGACGGCGTATCAGACGGGGAAGGAAAATCGGATTGCCGCCTTAAAATATGAATTTAACCAAATCTATCCGACCACCTTTAACGCCGCCGAAACGGTCAATCCCGAGGAGGACTCGGATCGTGACGGCTTAACGAATTACGCCGAGGAGCTCGCCGGGACGAACGCGAGCGTCGCCGACAGCGACGGCGACGGGATCTTAGACGGCTATGAGGAGCAATATGGGACGGACCCGCTCTCGCCCGACACGGACGGCGACGGGATCGACGACGGGATCGAGATCTTAGCTGGCTTAGGCCCGACCTCGACCGCCTCGGACGGGACGCCGGATAATAAGCGAAAATTCACCCGTATCCTAAAATTTGACGAGGGGCGGCTCACGATCACGGGATCGGCGGAGGTTTACGCCGCCACGGCGGAGAAGCTCTCGCTTTATTCGATCTCCGCGAACGCGGGGGCGCTCTCCTTCGCGTATGAGGTCTATTGTGACGCCGATTTTGATTTCGCCGAGCTTCGCTTTAATTACAGCGAGAGCCTATTGAAGGCGGCGGGGCTTACGCCCGAGGAGGTACATATCTATCGCTTTGATCCGCGAACGAAGACATTTACAATGATCGGCGGGACGGCGGACACCGAGAACGCCGAGATCGTCGGGCGGATCGAGGAAAACGGCGTATACCTGATCGGCGCGGAGCATGTCCTACAGTCGGCGGCGATCGACGAGGAGACGAACGTCAATATCCACCTCTTGATCGATAACTCCGGCTCGATGTATCCCTCGACCTCGCTTTATCGCTCGGAGGAGAACGACGTCGAATTTAAGCGTCTCTCCTTCGCGGTGAATCTTGTATCAAAAGTGGGGAATAATACTAAAACGGCGATCTCGGTATTTACCTACGCCTGTACGTTGCTCTCCGACTTCACATGGAATAAGGTCGAGACCATTACGGCGATCAACGGCGTTCGCCGCCTCGGCGCGGGCTATGACGGGACGAGCGTCGAGCGCGCGCTTATGACCGCGCTCGACAGCTTCCCCGAGGGGTCACAGAACGAGCGAAACGTCATCATCCTCTTAACGGACGGGATCTCGACCGATACGGCGGGTTATACGCTCGAAGCCATTACCGACCGCGCACAGGCGAAAAACGTCATGATCATGACGATCAGCCTCGGCGAGGACATCGACCGCGACCTCCTCTATAGTCTCGCGGATCGGACGGGCGGAATGTACTTCCCGATCTCGGACGCGAACGCGCTCGAGGGGCTTTATTCGACCCTCATCGCCACGATGGAAAACGACATCGTCGACGAGGACGAGGACGGTACGCCCGACAGCTATTCCCTTTTTGATACGGGCTTTCGCGCCAAGGAGAACGGCTTTCGCTTTTATAATTATAAATCCCCCGAGGCGGCGACGATGGATTTCGGTATGGTAATGCTCGCGCGGGACTGGTTCTTAAACCGCGTAAAGACCGCCGACGGGAAGGGGACGGAGTATGAGTACGACTTCTCCGAGTCGACGATCGACCCAAAAGAACCGCTCTCAAAGGTGATCCTCACCTCGATGGGCGCGAGTTATCTGACCCCCGACAGCTATCTCGACTTTTACTCCGAAGGCGAGGCGCTCCCCGCCGGCGACGCGGTCGTCGAGGAGGCGCGGGATCTCGGCTGGACGATCAGGATCGAGCCGCTAAAGGAAAACAAGGGGAAATGGCGGCGGGCGGAATATCTCGTCCCGAACTATACCTCCGAAAAGTTTCGCCTTAAATACGGCGAGGACGATTACGAGATGCTTCGCGCGATCGCGCTCTATCATAAGCTCCGCGATACGGGGAAGAGCTTTCGCCTGACGGACGAGGCGGGGCTTAACCTTGTACGCGGTCGTCTCGGCGCGGGCGAGCCGCTCCTTTTAAAAATGACGTGGGAGGAGAACGGGGATCATTACAGCCGCTATGTCCTCTTGACCGCCCTACGCCGCGAGGTCGACGACCCGAACCGCCTCAACCTAAAGATATATGACCCGAACGCGGACTCGGTCAACAGTATCACCCTCGACCGAACCATGAAGATCGCGGGGAACGGCGTTTTTAACGGCGACTATACCTATCGCGCGACCTGGAACGGGCGCGGAGCGGCGCTCACCGTCTATCTCACGGAGGCGGATTTTACGAACTCGTAATTTTAACGGGAGGGCGCAAAAGCGCACGCCTTCCCTAAAAAATCAAAACAAAAAGAAAGGAAAACAAACAAATGAAGATCAGAGACGAAATTTATTATGTCGGCGTAAACGATCACGAGGTCGACCTTTTTGAGGGTCAATACGTTGTCCCGAACGGTATGGCGTATAACTCTTATGTGATCCGCGACGATAAGACCGCCGTCCTCGACACCGTCGACGCGCGGTTTGGCGACGAATGGCTCGGGAAGGTCGCAAAGGCGCTCGGCGATCGGTCGCCCGACTATCTTATCGTCCACCATATGGAGCCCGATCATTCCGCGAATATCGCGGCTTTCGCCGCGCGGTATCCGAACGCGGCGATCGTCGCGACCGCGAAGGCTTTCACAATGATGGGGCAATTTTTTGGGACGGACTACGCCGATCGGCGGATCGTCGCGGCGGAGGGCGATACCCTCCCGCTCGGGAAGCATACGCTTCACTTCGTGACCGCGCCGATGGTTCACTGGCCCGAGGTCATGGTCTCGTATGAAAGCGCGGAAAAGATCCTCTTTTCGGCGGACGCTTTTGGGAAGTTCGGCGCGCTCGACGTTGAGGAGGACTGGGCCTGTGAGGCGCGGAGGTATTACTTCGGGATCGTCGGGAAGTACGGCGCACAGGCGCAGGCGCTCCTCAAAAAGGCGGCGGCGCTCGAGATCGAGACGATCTGTCCGCTCCACGGACCGATCTTAAAGGAAAATCTCGATTATTACCTCGGTCTGTATCAGACATGGTCAACCTATGGGGTCGAGAGCGAGGGGATCATGATCGCCTATGCCTCGATCTATGGACATACGAAGGCGGCGGCGGAAGCCCTCGCGGAAAAGCTGAAGACGAGAGGCTGTCCAAAGGTCGTCGTCTCCGACCTCGCGCGGGAGGATATGGCGGAGGCGGTCGAGGACGCCTTCCGTTATGGGAAGCTCGTCCTCGCCTCGGTCACCTATAACGCCGATATTTTCCCCTTTATGCGGCATTTCATCGAGGCGCTCACCGAGCGGAGCTATCAAAGCCGAACGATCGGACTGATCGAGAACGGGACATGGGCGCCGTCGGCGGCGAAGGTCATGCGCGGAATGTTTGAGAAGAGCAAGAACATCACCTTCGCCGAGACGACCGTCACCGTAAAGTCGGCGATGGATCGCGAGAGCGAGGAGGCGCTTGATCGGCTCGCGGAGGAGATGATGAAGTAGGTACTTGACAGTTTCACGAAGATAAGGAGTTGACTTTATGCCATTTTCGGAAGAGTTGACAGAGGAAGACGAATACGACCTCGCGGTTTATGAAAAAGCATATCAAGAATATCTCAATTCGGGCGAAAAAAGCAGATCGATCGAGGAGTTATGGCGGGAGCTTGGCATATAAAACAACGAAAATATCCCCGTTTCCCTTCCGGGAAACGGGGATATTTTTTTATCCAAAGCTCGCCGCTATTTCAGTATTCCTTCCTCCGCGACGCCGAAGTCGCCCTTCTCGTTTCGCACGACGGAGGACTCAAGAACGGTCTCGCCCTTTGTCACAAGGCGGAACGTATAGCTCGCCTTTTTGATCCCGCCGAGAGAGATCGTTACGTCCTGACGACCGTCGTCATTCTCAAAGGCGACGAATTTTACGCCGTCGGACACCGTTACGCCCTCGAGGAAGCGCGCGTTAGAGGGGATCATATCCTCGATCGTGAAGTACCGCCCGTCCCCCTCGATCTCGAGGCTGACGCGATAGACCGCGCCGGGCTGACCCGCCTCTCCCTCGTCGAGGGTCAGCGTTTTTGTGAGTTTAAGCGTCGGCTCGCCCTCGAGCTCGTTGGTCTTTCCCTCATAGATCGCGGTACAGCCGATATTCCCGTCGACCGCCTTAAACACGGCGTTTTTAAACTGCTCCTCGCCAAAGGTCAGGCTAAGCCCGTAAAAGCTGTTGACCTCCTCGGTCTTTTCCTCGCCGTTCGCGGTATAGCCGAGCGTCGCCGAGAGGTTCAGCGCGGGCGTATAGTATTTCAGGAAAACGACGCGTTCGAGCGCACAGCCGTATTCGCGATGACGCTCGCGGTTGAGCCACCACGCCATACTCTCCGCCTCGGGGAGGTTTAAGACCGACGCGGCGAGGAGCGCGAGCCGCGTATCCCCTTGGATCTTATCCGAGTCGTCGGAGCCGTCCGAGGTGAAATAAGCGAAAACTTCGCCGTCCTTTTGATATAACGCGAGATCATCGGTCGTCTCTAAATAATATTTTAGGGCAGTATCACGATCGCCGAGTAAGGCGACCGCCGCGCAGAGCTTGAGCTTTTCCCCGGCGGTGAGCCCCGTTTTTTCCGCGAGGAGGCGGCGCGTCTCGTTTAATACCGGGCGTTCGAGCGCGGCGAGCGCGAGGTAATAAGAGATCATTTCGTCCTCGCTCCGATCATATTGCCCTTTAAGCTCCTCATCGAGCATATAGATGAGCGCCGCGCGGTTCACATATTCGGGGAACGCCATACAAACCAGCGCCGTCAGCTCGGCGTCCCCCTCGGTATACGGATAAAGCCTTACGCCTCCGCTAACCGTATTCGACGTCTCCTCACGAACCGTCCGCGAAAGGGTCGATCCGTCGCTCCACCCCCGCTCGACGGAGGCATATTCCCGCGCGAGCCGATAATCGAGATTTGAACCGCTCAGACAGAGGAGGTCGTTTAAGATCTCGGCGTAAAGCGCCGTATCGCGGTTATAAAAATTCAGCGTGATCGGCCAAACCGCGGGAGAAAGCTCGTTCGACCCGTCTAAGAGAAGCTCGCGCTCGATCCGGCTTGTGAGCCGCGCGGAAACGACGGTAAAGGGATATTCCGCCGCGTCGCTCCCCCGCTCTCCCTCGGCGCGGAATAAGACGGTATAGTCCCCGACGGGGAGCTTACCGAAGTTAAATTCGCCGTCCGCGTCCGCGTCGAGCGTTTTATTAAAGTCCGCGCCGCTCACCTCGGCGGTCACGACCGCGTTCGGATCGCCCGCGCAGGGCGCGGCGAAGACAATATCGTCGCCCTCGACGTATTCGTCGACCATCGTCGGCGTGATAAAGAGCGGGAGCGTCGCCGAGACGTTGATCATCTCGTCCCCCGCGTAGATCCGCCCGCCGTCGAGCGAAGCGACGGCGACCGCCGTAAAGCGCCAAGAGGTCACGTTATCGGGGAGCTCGACCGCGAGCGTGAGCCGCCCGCTCGCGTCGGAGAACCCTTCCGCGAAGTACGCGGTATCAACGAATTTTCGCCGTACCGAGTCGTCGCCGCCTCCGCCCCCGCCGTCGCCGTTTATATCATCAAACATCGTATGCTGGAGATAGCTCGTATAGGTCAGCGGGTCGCGGTAATAAACAGCGAGATAGATCCGCGAGAGGATATCCGCCCTTTGAGGCGCGATCGCGAACGCCGCCTCGTCGACGACGCTTAAAAGGATACGCGCGTTTGAGATCGCCCGCCCGTCCGTCGTCTTGGCGGTGAGCGTTACTTCGGCGGTCTCGGCGGGGGCGTAGGACGCGCGATCCGTCTCGATCGTCAGGTCGATCTCGCGATCCTCCTCGTTAAAGCGCATAAATACGTCGTTGACGGGGAAAATATGCCGCCCGTCAAAATACGCGGCGGAGACGGAATAGCTCGGGATATACGTCTCCTCCATCTCGATCTCAAAGGAGCTTTTATCGGTCGTATCGATCGATAAAAAGCGATCTTGATTAACCATATAAAGAAGCCGCCCGGTAAAATCGTCCTCGGAAACAAGCCCGTCGTTATTCTCTAAAACGAATTTTCTCGTTTCGCCGATCTTTGTGTTATACCAACGCCCCGCGTCGCTCTCGACGTCCAGACTGTAAGTGATATAATCGGTCATATTGTAGTAATACACCATATTCCCCGAGAGGAAGATACTGTCGGACATCGGTCGACCCCCGCGATCCGTCCAGGTCATCTCGACGTAATACCAGCTGTCCGGGTCGGTCGTCGGGAGGTCCGCGAGCGTCGCCTTACCGTCCTTTAGCTCAACGGTATAGTGACCGACATATTCCTCGCGGTCGATATACTGATAGGTCGGGAAGTTCTTTTTTTGGATAAAATCATAATAGCTCCCGATCTCGCGCTTCTCCGACCACCTTCTCCTGACCCGAACGTCGACCGTCAGGTCGGTCGGGTCGCCGCGATATGTGTCCTCGAGAGGATAGCCGTAATCATCGAACTTGATATTTTCGCCAAGCTCCACGGCATAGCCCGAGAAGTCGATCGTCGTCGAGCCGTCCTCGGCGCGTGTCGACTTCGTCTCGAGATCGACGTCGCGGATAAAACAGAGGACATCGTCATAAGCGGCGATATACCGATCCTCGACCCCGGTCAGCCGAAAGCCGATATAATGATTTTCCCAAGGGCGGGACGGAGACTCGGAATAATACGTTGTACCGCTGTCGGTCGTGAGCGTCCGCGAGGTATAGCCGGTCTCGTCGGTCGGCGGAGCGAGCCAATCGTCGATATTGATGACCTTATCGACGGCGGGCGTCCCGTCGTAATAGGTGAGACTGACCCCCGCCTCAAGCCCATTCTCCTGAGGGAGCCACACGATCTCGGGAAGGTCGGGCGTCATCAGATAGATCGGCTTTTCGTAATCGCGGATCATCATATACTTACAATAAAGCTCGGTCTCGCCGTCAAACATCGTCAGCGGCTCATACCAGCTATCGCCATAGCCGTCGATCGCGATCTCGCCGAGGAATGTCCCGTCCGCCTCGACCGTGACCTCGGTCGAGAAGCCGTCGTTTGTACTCCGTCCGAGCTTCACCGTCAGGTCGGTCGGGACGTCGAACCGATCGTCACGCGGGAGGATCACGCCCCAAAAGCGAACGGTATCGGTCGTCAGATAAGCCTCGCGATCGGTAAAAAGATACATATAATATTTTTCCTCAGGGGTAAGCTCGCGGTCGGGAACACAGAGCATCCGATCGCAGTAGACCCGATCGCCGTAACGGATCTCGACGACCCCGTAACGAGCCTCGGCGCTTCCGTAGCCGGTCTCCTCCGTTACGACGAGCCGCTCCGACGGGGCGGAATAGTCAAGGACGGCGATCCCCTCCGCGTCCGCTTCTCCGCCGAAGTCCGCACCGCCAACGCTTAAAGTGACCTCGGCGCTCGCCGCCGCCTCGCCCGTATCGGTATCATTGAGGAAAAAGATCGCCTGCCCCGAAAGAACAGCTGAATAGACCGAGAGCGAGCTGATCTGGATCAGGCGCTGGACGCGGTATACCCGCCCGTCGAGCTCGGTCGAGAGGTCGACGAGGTAATGACCCTCCTCTAAACGCTCGGAGAGGACGAAGGATTTTTTACGGTTCGGGTAGGTATAATAACCGTTGTCATTCGCCTCGTATTGATAAAGCGGTTCTTTCCCGTCCGAGATCAGCTCGAGCCCCTCGGTCGGGATCAGATATTCGCCGTCCCAGTCCGTCGCGGCGTTATAATCCTCGATCGCCTCACGATAAGCGGTCGCGTCGGGATAGCGATAAAGCTTACGGTCAAACTCCTGCTTGGCGAACCAAGCGTTGGCGTAAACGTCGATCACGACGGGGTCGTCGGGAAGGTAGCTCTCCGAAATCCCGTTGATCGCGTAGCAATAATTATCGTCGTCGCCCTCGGCGGTTCGGAAGGAGAAGGTCATCTCGTCGCCGAGCGCGTCGCCGTCCGCCGAGGGAAGCCCCGCCTTGACCCGAACGGTATAGACCGTATTATTTTGCATCGGCTCGCTCGGGACAAAGACGAGCGTCGTCGAATAATTCGTAAAGCTCCCGCTGACGGAGGGGCTGATCTCGATATAATCGCCGACCTTAGCGAGATCCGCCTGACGGCTCAGCGACAGCTCGATCCCCGACTCGGGGGGAACATAGCGGGACAGATCGGCGGGGAGCGTCGAGAGGACGCGAAACTCGTCCTCGGTCTCAAAGCCCCAGCTGTCGACGGTGTTCCCCTTCCCGTCGCCGAGCATGACCTTAACGACCTCGCCCTTGGGGAGCGTACCGAGGTCGAGGGTATAGTCACAAGCGCCGTTTTTGGTGATATGTACCTCGCGCTCGGGTCTCACCGTCAGGAGGGCGCTAAGCTCGCTCTCCGCGAGGTCTTCCCTTGTCTTTACGCGGAAGGTGCTGTCCGTTCGGACGAGTTCGCCGTTTAGGCTTTGAGGCTCGAGCGAGATGACCGCCGTCTCGGCGGGGAGGAGGCGGATCGGCTCGCCCGTCTCGGGGTCAAAGGCGGCGACCGCCTGTCCCGTCGTTTCGCTCGTCTCCGTTGTTTCGTCGACCCCCGAGGGCGACGAAAAACAGGAGGAAAGGATCCCCGCGCTAATGAGGAGCGCGGCAAGTCTAAGAGAGAATTTTTTCATGTCGGTTTCCGTTCCTTTCTTTCGAAAAAGATTCCTGCCTTTTTTGGGCTTCACCTATAATACAATTTAGAAGCCCGAAAAGTGACAAAATTTTTGAAAAAAGTTCCCGTTATTTTTAACGAATTTTATAGGTCTTTTTTGACATTTCTCACAAAAGCCGTATTCTGACGGGAATACGGCGTGTTATTTTTAATTTAACGGTCTATCAATTTCCTACTCCATGTGAAGGATCTCGGGCGCTTCGGCGTTCGCGAGGAGCGCGTCGGAGCGGCGAAGGATACGATCAAAGACGGGTCGTCCGCATTTTTTCATGATCACATTCTCCGCCTTATCATAAAGCGGCGGACGGGCGGAGAGATTATGCGCGTCCGTCCCGAGGACGCTCACGATCCCGCTCTCGAGTAGCCCGAGGAGCTTTTTTCGCTCAAACATTCCCGCCTCGGCGATCGAGCCGCAATTCATCTGGCAGACGGTATTCCCATAGCCGATAAGGCGGCGAAAGTCGTCGGGCGTATTCCCGAAGCTCAAATAGCGCTCGATATGAGCGAGGAGGATCTTTTGTTCACAGCGGTTCATAAACGCGGAATAATTCCCGTAAAAGTTATCGTGAAAGCGCTCAAAGGGTAGCTCGAGCAGGATATAATCCGTCCCCTCCATACAAAGCTCGTGAAAGTCGGGGTCGGACGAGAGCGAGGGATAAAAATAGACCTCCGCCCCGAGGAGAAGGCGCGGACACGCGGGGAGACTCTCCTTCGCCGCCTCGCTTAGCCGCTCAAAAGCGGCTTTTCGCCGCGCGAGGAAGGAAGCGATCCCCTCCTCGCGCCGATAAAAATGGGAGGTCAATACGACCGTATCGACGCCGCTATCCGCCAGTATCTTTAACATCGCGAGCGATTCCTTTGTCCCCGACGAGCCGTCGTCCATTTTTGGGAGAATATGCGAGTGAAAGTCGATCTTCATCATTATTTCCGTTCCTTTCCCGTTTCGGTGGGTGTCCTTCTTTTACTCATTATACACGAAATACGCGGAAATGTCAAATCCGCACACCTTCAAAAAAACAAAACGGCGATACCCCGAAGGATACCGCCGAATTGTTATTTTTAAGGATAAACTTACTGGATCATGGAAGCGACCTCGTCCGCGAAGTTCTCTTCCTTCTTTTGGATACCCTCGCCCTTCTCAAAGCGGACGAAGGAAACGACCTTGATTCCCTTCCCGACGGAGGCGATATGCTTCGCGACGGTCGTAGAGGGGTCTTTAACAAAGGGCTGGTCGAGAAGGCAGATCTCCTCGGCGAATTTCCTCATTCTCCCCTCGACGATCTTTTCGAGAACGTTCTGAGGCTTCGGCTTCGCCGCCTCTTCGTTTTCCTTCTTTACGAGACCGAGCTGGATCTCTTTCTCCGCGTCGATGACCGAGGCGGGAACGTCGGACTGTTGAACATACTGCGGAGCGCTCGCCGTGATCTGGAGAAGGAGATCCTTCGCGCAAGCCTTGACCGCGTCGTCCGCGCCGTTCTCGGATTCGAGCTTGATCATCGAGCCGATGATCGAGCCGCCGCCGTTATGGACATAGGTATAAACATCGCCGCTCATTCTCACGAAACGACGAATCTGGATATTCTCGCTGATGGTCGCGATCCGCTCGGTTAGGATATCGCCGATCTTTTCGTTCGACCCCGAGGCGACCGTTTCCTTTAACGCCTCTACGTCCGCGACGTCGTTATCGATGATCGTCTGAGCGACGAGCTCGACGAATTCGATAAAGCGCTCGGACTTCGCCGCGAAGTCGGTCTCGCTGTTGATCTCGACCACGACGCCGATCTTTTTCGCTTCGTCGACCTTAGCGTATACAAGACCCTCCGCCGCGATCCGACCCGACTTTTTCGCCGCCTTGGCGAGACCCTTTTCGCGGAGGTATTTGATCGCCGCGTCTACGTCGCCGCCGGTCTCCTCGAGCGCTCTCTTACAGTCCATCATACCGCAGTTGGTCAGTTCCTTGAGCTGTTTTACGTCTTGTGCCGATATAGCCATTTCTGCTCTTCCTTTCTTTTATCGGGAAGCCTCCCGTTATCTGTTTCCTGTTTATTCCGCCGCGGTCTCTACCGTCGGCTCGGCTTCCTCGCCGGTGACCTCCGCCTCAGCCGTACCCTGACGAGCCGCGAGGATCGCGTCCGCCATCGCGCCGACGATGAGCTTTACCGCGCGGATCGCGTCATCGTTCCCGGGGATCACATAGTCGATCTCGTCCGGGTCACAGTTCGTATCGACGATCGCGACGACCGGGATACCGAGCTTTTTCGCCTCGGCGACCGCGATCTTTTCCTTACGGGGATCGACGACGAAGAGCGCGCCGGGGAGCTTTTTCATATTCTTGATCCCGCCGAGGAATTTCTCAAGCTTCTCGATCTCGAGGTTGAGCTGGCTGACCTCTTTTTTGGGAAGGAGATCAAACGTCCCGTCGGTCTCCATGATACGGAGCTGTTCGAGACGGCGGATACGATTTTGGATCGTCTTAAAATTCGTCATCATACCGCCGAGCCATCTCGCGTTCACGAAGTGCGCGTTCGCGCGCTCGGCTTCCTCCTTGATGGAATCCGCCGCCTGCTTCTTCGTCCCGACGAAAAGGATCTCGCCGCCCTCGGCGGTCACGTTAAAGATGAAGTTATACGCTTCATCAAGCTTCTTGACCGTCTTTTGAAGGTCGATGATGTAAATACCGTTACGCTCCGTGAAGATATACGGCGCCATTTTGGGGTTCCAGCGTCTCGTCTGATGTCCGAAGTGAACACCCGCCTCGAGAAGCTGTTTCATTGATACTACTGCCATTTTAGTAGCGTCCTCCTTATGTTTTGGTTATTTCCTCCGAACGGCTCACCGCCCCAAGCCGTAAACGACACCGAAAGGGCGTATACCGAACGTGTGGATTGACGGAAAACACCGTCACTAGATATTATAACATAAAGGGCGCGTTTTTACAATATTTTCTTTTCGTCTATTTCAACAAATTTTTGAGCCGCCCACCGAAGCCTTTTGGCTGATTTGGAAATTCACAGCTGACGAGGATCGCGTCCTCACCGATCATCTCGACGTCGCTCCAACAGATCGCGCAATCCTCCTCTCGCCCGAATAGCCCGAAAAATCGACTTTTCCCACAGATAATGAGCTTACAGATCTTCGCCGTACAGGTATCGAACTCGATGTCGTCCGCATAGCCCATCTTTTTACCGCTCCGGATATTGATGATCTCCTTACATTTCAACTCCTCAAACCGACAAATCACAAAAAATACCCCCTTTGATCCGTCCCGGGCGAGCCGCACGCCTTCACAAAACGAAAAAACAAAAACGGATCTTTATCCCCATTTTATGTGAAAGGGGGGACAAAAATGACCGCCGCGTTATTTTACGCGGCGGTAGATTGTTTTATTTGATCTTTACCGACTTGATCTCCGACTTTTTAACGGTCGTCCACTTACCGTCCACATAGGCGCGGACGGCGTATTGATAGGTCTTACCGCTCGTCAAGCCCGAGATCGTTAGTTTGAGCTTCGTTGTATCCTTTACCTTGACGAGCTTCCCGTTCCGATAGCGATAGACGCGGTATTTTGTCGCGCCCTCGACCGCCGTCCAAGTTAAGACCGCCTTTGTCCCGCTCGCCTTGGCGGTCAGGACGGGCTTTTCGCTTTTATTTTGGGAAGGGTCCTCCTCCTCGGTCTTGGTCGAGGAGGCGGTCTCCTTGAGCTTCGGCGCGCCGTTTTTGACGATCGACTCGGCGATGTCCTTATGATCCCATTTTGCGGTCGCGCGGTCGATCAGCTTATACGCGCCGTCGTTATTGTCCCAGATCACGGTACTGATCCCGTATTCCCGCGCCGCTCTTACCATTTCCCCGAGCGCCTCGGCGGATTTCGCGTGATACTTATTATTATTCGCGTCGAAGTTATACTCGTCCATGATCGCGGGGATGCCCTTGCTGATATACTTCTCATAAAGGCGCTTATAATAGCCGGTATATTCGCCGACCTTCATCGTATAAACGTGGAAGGCGAGGATCAGGCGGTCCTTGGCGCTGTCCTTGGGGAGGGTAAAACCGTCGACCGTCAGTCCGTCGGTCGAGGTATCATAGCCGCAGACGATCACGAAGCGGTCAGCATTCTTCCCGCCCGCGCCGCGAATGGTATCGAGCGCCGCCTGATTTAATCGGTTGACGTTCTCAATACATTTTTTGACCTCCGCCGAGGGAGAGCTGACGTTGAACCACCATTCGTGGTTCGTACCCGTTTCGCGCGGCTCGTTGATGATCTCGAACACGAGACGATCATCATAGTCCTTATAACGTTCGGCGATCTGACGCCATACGGTGGTTATGTATTTTTCCGCGTTTTTATACTCTCCGTCCGTCGGGAAGTAATAGCCCTTCTCCACGTCGTGATGTACGTTTAAGATGACCTTCAGCCCCGCGTCGAGACTCCAGTCGACAACCTCCTGTACCCGATCCGCCCATTGCTCGCTGATCTTAAAGCTTTCGTCGACGTGATTATGCCACGAAACGGGGATACGGATCGTCGTAAAGCCGATCTTTTTGATCTCGGTGATGAGCGCTTTCGTCGTCTTCGCCCCGCACCAAGCGGATTCATAGTCCAGCTCGTTCGAGATCCAGCTGTCACAGTTCGACGCGTCGAAGGCGTTCCCGAGATTCCAGCCCGCGCCGAGATTATCCGCGAAAACGATCGCCTCGTTCTCGGGGAGCTTGATCGTCTCGTCCGCCGCCGAAGCCGTGACCGTCAGCGAGGCGAGCGCCGTCGAAGCGGCGAGCGCGAGCGCGAGCGCCGCCCTACCGAGTTTCGCTAAGATTTTCATAGATGCTCCTTTCCGAATTGAAACAAAACGGTATTTACACCAAGTCTAAATACCGTCGTTTCCTTTTTTTACACAAGATCCGAGGACGTCCGATCCTGCCTTAAATGATTTATGACAGGGTTCTCTCCCCCGCCTTGGTCATTCTTCCCCGTTTTTATCCGTCGGAAGGTGATCCGTATAGGGGATCGAGTCGGAGGAGGCGGGCGGGTCGATCGCGTCGTAATCGTCCTCGCCGAAGAAATCCTCTTCGTCACCGATCATATCGAAGTCCTCAAAGGATTCGTCGTCATACTCCGCGTCGAGCCGCTTTTTAATAAAATAAGCCGCCGTGAGCGCACCCGCCGCGAGCGCGATGATCCCGACGAGGATCGCGATGATACTTTTATTATTCATAAGCTGTTCCTACCTTTCTTGATTCGGTAACAAATCACCGTCTCAAAGCCCGTTCCGTTTCGGGCGGAACAAGCCTCTCTGTTTCATTATAACCGATTTTTCAGCCATTTTCAAGTGTATTTGAAAATTCTGCGTTTTTCACAAATTATTTACAGATTTCCTGTAAGATTCATCAAAACCGAGAGCGCGGCGATCGGCGCGGTCTCACACCGTAGGATACGCTTCCCGAGCGAGGCGACCGCGATCCCGCGTTCCCGCGCGAGATCGACTTCCTCCGGCGTAAAGCCGCCCTCGCTCCCGATAAAGAGATCGATATTCCTCGCTTTCTTTTCGCTCAGGATCGTCCCGATCGGCTCGCCGCCGCATTCATAGCATAAGATCCCGAGATCCTCCGCGCGAAACGCCTCGACCGCCTCGCGAAAGGAGCACATCGGGCGCACCGCTAAGATCCGCCCCCGCCCGCATTGCTTGGAGGCTTCGTAGGCGATCTTTTGATAGCGGACGAGCTTTTTCGCCGCGTCCGCCTCACTCGGGCGGGAGACACAGCGCTTCGACAAAAGGGGGACGACCTCGCTCGCGCCGAGCTCCGCCGCCTTTTGGACGATAAACTCCATTTTGTCCGATTTCGGACAGCATTGAAACAGGCGCAGGTATACGCTCGCCTCCGCCTCGTTCGGGCGACGATCGAGAATGTCGAAGGCGACCGTCGCCTCCTCCGCCGAGGAAACGCGGCAGAAATAATCGTTCCCCGCCCCGTCACAGATCACCGCGAGATCGCCCGCCTTCATACGAAGCACGCGCACACAATGCTTCGCCTCTCCGCCGCGTAAAAACGCGCCTTTTTCGCCGATCTCGTCGGTAAAAAAGCGCGGATAGCGCCAGCGCTCGACCTCGGCGGAGGTCACGGACTTTTCAAACCCTTCGTTTAATCGCACATCAACACCAACCGTTCTTCATTCGGGATCGAACCGTTAGACCTCCTTGGGAGCTTACGGAGGATCAGCCGTCTCTCGTCGCGTTACTGAATACGTCGGAGACCTCGGTGATCGTGACGAAGGCGTTTCGATCCGCCTCGCGGACGATCGCCTTGAGCTTCCCGATCTGAAAGCGGTTCACGACGAAATAAACGACGGTTTTTTCGGCGTTGGAATAATACCCGCTCGCGGGGATCAGCGTGATCCCCCGCCCAAATTCCTCCGAGAGACGAAGCGAGATCGCCGCCGCCTCGGTCGTGATGATCATCGCCGCCTTTCCCTTATCGAGACCCTCGACGATAAAGTCGACCGACTTGATCGCCGCCGCATAGGTCAATACCGAGTATAGCGGATAGATCCACGAGCTCTCGACGACCCCGATCAAGACGTAAAGGACGACGTTATAGACCATAACGAACGTCCCGACCGTGATCCCGAGCCGCTTCGCGAAAATGACCGAAAGAACCTCGATCCCGTCGATCGCGCCGCCGAATCGGATCGTAAGACCGCTCCCGATCCCCGAGATCAGCCCCCCAAAGACCGCGCCGAGTAAAATATCCGACCCCTCACCCGATAGCCCCAAAACCGACGAAGGCTCGGCGATCAGCGGGATCAAGTAGGAGGCGGCGGAATAGATCGCGATCGCGTAGACCGAATAGACCGTAAACGCCGCGCCGAGCCGACGAAACCCGAATATGAAAAAAGGAAGGTTTAACACCAAAAGGAACACCGCCAGCGGAAGTCCCGTCACCGACGACAGGAACATCGACGTCCCCGAGAAGCCGCTGTCGTATAAATTAGAGGGCTGTAACAGGAGGACGATCCCGATCGCGTTCACGATCCCCGAAACGGTCAGCATGAGGAAATTCCGAAGGCGAAAGCTTGTTTTTTTCATTGAGTGATTCCTTTCGGTTTTGGGTGATTTGGTCGATAACGGGGGTCGAGGATCAAAGGCTCGGACATAAAGCGACCTCGCCGAGGCGAAGTCCTGCCCTAAATAAATTTAAGAAAAAAGCGAGCCGACGCGTACCCGATTCAGCTCGCGATCCGTCGCCAAAAAGCCGGGATAAAGCGCCTCGCCGAAGCGGTAAAAGTCGTCGGAATGGTTCGGGATAAAGAGGTGGGCGACCTCGTGCGCCGCCACGTAGTAGGAGAAGCGCTCGGGAAGCTTACAGAGCAGGAGGTTCAGCGTGATCGTGTTCTTCCCCCGATCACAGCTCCCCCAGCGGCTTTTCATCAGCTTGAGCGCGAGCGTCGGGCGCTCGCCCGCGTAGCCCGAGAGAACCAAAAAGCGGCGGAACGCGTCCTCGAGAACCGCCCGACAGCGTTCCGCCATGTAGCCAAGCACGAGACTTTCGAGCCGCGCGCCGTTCTCCGGCTCGCCGAGCGTCACCGTAAGAACGCCGTCCTCCTCGCGACAGCCGTCCTCGCCCTCTCGTACCCGAACGAGAAGCCGCCGCCCGAGGAGCGTCAGCTCGGCGCCGTCCGAGAGCGATACCGGCGCGGAAAGCTCGCCGCGCCGCCGCTCGATCCAGTCGGCGCGGCTCTCGACGAAAGCGTCGATCCGCTCGCGGGGAACGCCGAAGGGCGCGCTCACGCGGACAGAGCCGTCCGCATCTAAGCGGAGACGAAGATTTTTCATCCCCCTTCGCCTGGTCAATATGTAGTTTATCATACTTAATACTTACTGTCCGGGACGTCTACGAACTGTACCGTCTCAAACTTTTCGGGGAGCGAGGTCGGCATAGGCTCGGATTTTTTGGGAGCGGCGGTCGCCGCCGGTTTTATCGCCGACGCGGTAGCGGCGGTCGGCTTCGCGGGGGTGGGCTTCGTCGCCGGTCTTGTGACGGTCGAGGCGAGCCGTTCGGCGGGCTTCGCCGCTGTCGTTGTCGTTTTTAGGGAAGGCGCGGTAGCGGCGGGCTTCGGCGCGGGAGTCGTGGGCTTCGGCGCGGGAGTCGTGGGCTTCGGCGCGGGAGCTACGGGCTTCGCG
>JAMPCH010000012.1 GCA_023666265.1 Roseburia sp. | reverse complement strand
CGCGGCGTGGCGGCGATGCCGCCTTGTTGGAACTGCGTTCCAACTCATATATTATCACAACCCGCCGATTTTGTCAACTTCCCTAAATAAAAAAGTGACAATTAAATAAAAAATACGACTTTGAACCGATCGACCCAAAGCCGTAGATCCGTTTTTTATTTTTTAGGAAGGCGCGGCTTTTTTCGCCGCTCTTTCTCCGCCGCCTTGACCGCGCGGATCGCCGAGCCGTATAGGCTGGGATAATCGAGCGCGTCCGCCTCTTTCCCGCCGTATGCCGCCCGCTCAAAATTGTCCGCGAGTGGGGCGAGATCGACCCCATAGACGAGCGCCGCCCGCTCCTTTAGCTCGCGCGGCGTATAGATCGCCTTTTTTTGTCCGAGCTTTAAATGAAGGAATCGGCTCAGCCTCGGGTACAGCGTTAGGATCTGTTCCCTACCGCTCAGCTTTTTCGCGCGGCTCAAAAACATTCGCTCGCGTACCGCCGGTCGGATCAGGAGCGTCAACCCGACGGACAGCGCCGCCAGTAGGACGACCGCCCCAAAGATCGCGAAGGTATAGTCCACATAACCGCCGTCGATATTGTTACTCGTCGGATCAAAATCCGTCCAGCCGTACCCGTTGATCCATACCTGGACGTATGCGTGAGAATCGGCGGCGGTCACATAATAATTTCCCCGCTCCGATTTTTTTTGGACTAAAAAGCCCTCCACATACCGACTGTACAGACCGACCTCGCGACAAAGGAGCGTCATCGCCGTCGCGTAATCCGCGCATGCGCCGCGCCGCGTCCGAAAAAGGAAGTTCTCGACGCTCCCGTCGGCGGGCGCGAAGCTATTGTCATAAACAAATTCGGGACCTAAAAGATAGGCTTCGATTGCCTTCGCCTTTTGATGATCCGTCAAAAGCCCCTCGGTCAGCGTCTCGGCGAGCTCTCTTACCCTTTGGTGATCCGCGTCGCTTTTATACGCCTCGCGCCGTGTATCCTCGCGAAGGAGGTACGCGTAAAGCGCCTTCATCTCCGTATAGGCTTTATAATAGCCCGCTCCGTGATCGTTTTCGGCGTTCTCCCGCGCGGCTTCGTCGGTATAGCTTTCCGAAAATTCCTCGCTGTACGGGGCGTCGGACCATTCGATCCGATAATACCGATAGTCGTTACTGCCCGACGAGATAAAATATTCGTCCATCGGCGTTCGATAAAGCTCGCGCGGCGAGCTGTCCGCTACCTCGATCACCGTCATATTCTCCGTCGTGTACAGGGCGCGGAGCTTCCCCCGCTCGGAGCGGATCCAAGCGCCCTTTAGCTCCGACTCCGTCTCGATCCCGACCTCCGCCGAGAGGGCGGCGGGATCTTCCCAATTGATGTATTCGTCGAAATTGTTATAGCCGGTGTCGGATTCGCCGTAATATTCCCATTGATCCGTTTCACGCCGATAAAGGTTAAAGCATTGACGCTTCATATGGATCGGGTTATCGCCGTAGATCGTGAAAAAAACCGTTTCGTCGTCGTCCGACCCGGAATAAGAGGAGGAATCCGAAAAACCGTTAAAATCCATTCCGCTCGCGCCGCCGATCCTTATCCCCGTGATCAGCTCGTCGAAATCCTCACGGTACGGCGCACTTTCGAGTTTCGGTAAAAAAGCCGCCGCCGAAACGACCGCCGCGACAAAAGCCCCAAAGGCGAGATAGCTTTTTGTCCCCAAAAAGGCGGATTCCCCGCTCGCCTTTAAGATCATAAGAATAAAAAACAGCGTCGCGATCAGGATAATATAGATCACGGGGATCTCGGTAAAGGTCTTAGCGAAGAGCGAGAAAGGGCACATACAGATCAAAAAGACAAAGACCGCCCGATAACGGATCGACGTAAAATAATAGAGCGCGCTCCCGAGGATAAAGCCGCCGATCGTGAGGAGCGCCGCGATATTCCCCGCGTAGATCTGTCGCATATTCTGAGGCTCTAAGACCCACTCGGTCGTCTGAGCCCAGTCGGTCTCAAAAAAGCGGCTTCCCGCCACGACCGATAAGATCATCAGCGCCGCGACCGCGATCGTCGTGATCGCCGTTTTCCCGAGCGCCTTCAGCTTTTCGTACAGGGCGAAAAGTAAGGTCGCGTATACCGCGCTCACAACGGTAAATAAAGCGACGACCGAAAAATCGGAAGAGGCGTAAATATAAACGACCGAGCTACATAGCGACACAAACAGGAGCATCGGGATCGTATTTCTCTTAAAAAAATCCGTCAAGACGGTCATCACTCCTTCCCTCCCCCGAGCGACCCGGGGAAAAATCAGCTATCCCACAAAGCGAACGACCGCGTCCTCGCGCTCGATCCTCCATAAGCGGTTTCCCGCCGTCTCCGTCGCGACCGCTGCGGAGCAGTCCTTCCCAAGAGCGGTAAGCTCCGCCATATACGAAAGAAGCCCCACTCCGCCGCTCACTGAAAAGATCACGGCTCGTCCGCCCGAAAACGAAGTGGGAAAGCGGTTCACGCCCTCGGAGAGAAATCCGAAATTCGTCAAGGTATAACGAAGCTGGTTCAGATCGGCGTAATTCGCGACGACGACCTCCTCCCAGCTTTCGGAAAAGCGGATCAACAGCTTTACGGGAAGCTCCGACCGCGCGAACTGGGCGATCAGCCCGAGCATCGATTCCGCGACGAGCTGTTCCCGCTCGCGATCTCCGCCCATCTTATCGAGGATAAAAATTTGCTCCGCGCCGCCCACGCCCTCTATACGGCGCACATACAGCTCCTCGCGCTTCGCCGAGAGCTTCCAGTTAATGAGCTTTAGGCTATCCCCCGGCTCATAAAGGCGGTGGTCATAGCCCGGCGAACCCTGAAAAGCGAACAGAGACTCCGTCGTCTCCTCGCTGTCGTCAAAGGCGGCGGCGTCGGTCAGACTTCGGGCAAAGCCGTCCTTACGATGGATCTCGGGGAGATCGGGATAGATCCGCGCGTCGAGCATACCGCCCCGCACGGGGATATGAAACGTACACAGCCCGAGATAATCCGAAACGGTGAACGCCGAGAGCCCGAGCTTCGCCTTCCCAAAATAGCGGGCGGAAAACTCCGCCTTTAATAAACACTCGTTTCGCCCGAGACAGACCGCCTTTAACGTCAGCGGCGAACGCGGCGCGAGATGATCGCTCGCGAAAAGCTCCGCGCAAAAAACGGCGGAAGGGAGAAAGCCGCGCTTTTTCACCGAGACCGTCAGAAGGAGAACGTCCCCTTTATTTAATACGTCCTCGCTCACGCTCAGCTTGACGGAAACGGAGCGCTTTGTATAAAGACAAAGCGCGACCGATAAGACCGCCGACAGGAGTAAAACGATCAAAAGATAGCTCCCGCCTGGACCGTCGAGATAGAGCATAAACAACACCGAGACCGCGACCGTGACCAAGTACGCTAAAATAGGCTTTATTTTCATATCGAAAAGATCCTTTCGGGAGATCAGACGGCGGGCGGGATCGGGGTCTCCGCGAGGATCGCCTTCATCACGCTTTCGGCGCTTCCGTGAACGGACTTTCCCTTTGGGGAGAGGATCAGACGGTGGGAAAGCACCTCGGAGGCGATCCGTTTCACGTCGTCGGGGACGGCGTAATCCCGCCCGTCGATCAGCGCGGCGGCGCGCGCGGCGCGGAATAAGCCGATACTCCCACGCGGGCTCGCGCCGAGCGCGGTAAACTCGCTGGCGCGAGTGGCGTTCACGAGATCGACGATATAACGCTTAACGCTATCGTGAACCTCGATCGTTTCCGTTTTTTCGCGAAGGGCGAGGAGGTCGTCTAAGGTGATGACCGCGTCCAAAGCCTCGCGCTCCTTCTCCTTTTGATCGAGGATCGCGGTCTCCTCCTCGGGGGAGGGATACCCGATCGAGAGCTTCATCAAAAAGCGATCCATTTGTGCCTCGGGAAGGTGATAAGTCCCGTAAGTCTCTACGGGATTTTGGGTCGCCATCGCCATAAACGGCTTCGGTAAAGGGTATGTAACGCCGTCGACGCTGACTTGAAGCTCCTCCATGATCTCGAGGAGCGCGGACTGCGCCTTCGGCGAGGCGCGATTGATCTCGTCGGCGAGAAGGAAGTTACACATCGCCGCGCCGCTTCGGTATTCGTTTTCGCCCGTGGAGCGATTGATCATCGTAAACCCGGTAATATCCGACGGCATCAGATCGGGTGTGAACTGTATCCTGCGACATTCGCCGTTTACGCTCGCGGAAAGCGCCGTAACGAGCTTTGTCTTCCCGACCCCGGGGACGTCCTCGATCAGGACATGCCCGCCGGAAAGAAGCGCGGCGATCAGCTTGATAATGACCTTCCGCTTTCCGATAATGACTTTTTCGATATTATCCGTAAGAAGCTTTACCTTTTCATTCATTTTTTTACAACTTCCTTTCCGTCTTTTCGAGGACCCGCCGGGTCATCATACTTCCCAAAATAAATTATAGCATAAAAAAATCTCTTTCGCAAGTGCTTTTGGTGAAAACGAAGGAGCAAATAAGGCGGTAGCGTGAATTTTATATGAAAGTTTATGCCGTTCGGCTTGACATTTCCTCTCAAGTATTCTATAATTTACATATTGAGGTAAAAGGAGGTAAAGAAGCTTTGTTAAGTCTTAAAAATATCAAAAAGGACTATACGATGGGAGATTCGACGGTACACGCGCTCAAAGGCGTCAGCGTCGACTTCCGCGAAAGCGAGTTTGTGTCGATCCTCGGTCAGTCGGGCTGCGGTAAAACGACCATGCTCAATATTATCGGCGGTCTCGACCGCTATACGGACGGCGACCTCGTCATCGACGGCGTATCGACGAAAAAGTATAAAGACCGCGACTGGGACACCTATCGAAACCACAAGATCGGCTTCGTTTTTCAGAGCTATAACCTGATCCCGCACCAAACGGTACTCGCGAACGTAGAGCTCGCGCTCACGCTCTCGGGCGTATCCAAAACCGAGCGCAGAAAGCGCGCGGTCGAGGTCCTCCAAAGGGTCGGGCTCGGCGATCAGCTCAGGAAGAAGCCGAATCAGATGTCCGGCGGACAAATGCAGCGCGTCGCGATCGCGCGGGCGCTCATCAACGACCCGGACATTCTCTTAGCGGACGAACCGACCGGGGCGCTCGACAGCGAGACGAGCGTCCAGATCATGGAGATCCTCCGCGAGATCTCGCGGGATAAGCTAATCATCATGGTGACGCATAACCCTGAGCTCGCCGAGCAATACTCAAACCGCATTATCCGTCTCGTTGACGGGAAGATCACCGGGGACACGAACCCCTTCACAAACGAAAAGCCGCAAAAAAACGCCCCGGAGAAGGTTCGTAAGACCTCGATGTCCTTCTTAACAGCGATGTCGCTCAGCTTAAACAACCTTATGACCAAGAAGGGGCGGACGATCCTTACCGCCTTCGCGGGAAGTATCGGGATCATCGGGATCGCGCTGATCCTCTCGCTCTCCAACGGCGTTCAGGAGTACATCGACGATATACAGGCGGAAACGCTCGCCTCTTACCCGCTCGTCATCGACAACAGCTCGACGGATATGATGTCGTTTATGTCCGCCTCGGTCACGGCGCAGCAGGAGAACCGCTCCATGGAGCGCGACCCGAACACGATCTATACCAACAACCGCCTCGGCGATATGTTCACCATGATGTATCAGGAGACGAACAGTAACGACCTCAAGAGCTTTAAGGAATTTCTCGAGAGCGAGGAGGAGGAGCTGTCGAAATATTGTTCCAACATCGAATACTCCTACGGGATCACGCTACAGGTCTTCGCGGACGACACCGAGGAGATCCGCCAGGTCAACCCGAGCAACGTCCTCGACGAGATCGGCTTCGGCGCGATGTCGGGTATGATGGGGCTCGCGTCTCAGATGTCCTCCTCGACGGCGGGGAGAGCCGATATTTTTGAGGAGCTGACCGAGAGCGAGGAGATGTTTAACTCGAAATACGAGCTCGCGGCGGGAAAGCTCCCCGAGAGCTATGACGAGGCCGTCCTCATCATCGACAAGTATAACGAGATCACGGACTATACCTTATATACATTAGGGCTTCGCGACGTGACCGAGCTCAAAAATGCCGTCCGCGATATGATCCAGAAAAAGGACGAGGACGAGATCAGCGAGCTCTCGGAGGGGCGAAACTACAGCTTTGACGAGATCCTCGGGATCACCTTCCGCGTCGCGCCCAATTCGGCGCTTTATGAAAAGGACGACGACGGCGTATGGGTCGATATGCGCGAGGACAGCTTGTTCATGGAGGACGTACTTGAGAACAGCGTCGCGCTGAAGATCGTCGGGATCGTCCGCGCGAAGGAAGCCGGGACGGGGATCAGCGGTACGATCGGCTATAAAAAGGAGCTGATGGAGTATATCTCCGCTCAGATCAACGACAGCGAGATCGTAAAGGAACAGCGCGAGCGCGAGGACTACGACATATTCACGGGACTTCCCTTTGACGGGACGGCGGCGGGCGACGAAGCGCTCGAAAAGGCGGAAGCCGAAGCCGAGGAGCGCCGCGAAGAAGCCGAAAGGCTCATGGAGCAAATGGCGCAGGCGCAAGAGAACGCGGCAAGCGCGGCGGCGGGCGGTTTTGATCCTTCGGCGCTCTCGGAGGAACAACAGGCGGCGCTCATGGCGATGAGCGAGGAGGAGCGCGCGGCGTACCTCGCCACGCTCCAGCCACAGAGCCAACCCGACTTATCCCTACTCACGGAGGAGCAGAGGGCGGCGTTCCTATCCCTTCCCCAAGATGAACAAGAAGCCTATCTCGCCTCGCTCGGCGAAGGCGCGCCGTCGGAGGCGGTCGACGCCGCCGTATCGGACGGAAACCTCGACCTCTCGTCGATCGACCTCTCTCAGCTCACCGCCGAGCAGCAGCAATATTTTATGTCCCTCTCGGAGGAGGAGCGTACCCAGCTTTTTGAGATGTATATGAAACAGGCGGCGGGCGCGGGGGTCGTCTCGGGCTCGACCTATTACGACAATATGAATACGCTCGGGGTCATCAGCCTCGACGAGCCGAGCGCGATCAGTATTTATCCGATCGACTTTGAGGCGAAGGAGCATATCACCGATATGATCGGCGACTATAACCGCCGTATGGAGGACGGCGGCGAGGAAAGTAAGGTCATCACCTATACCGACGTGGTGGGGATGATGATGTCGTCGGTCACCGACATCATCAACGCGATCAGCTATATCCTGATTGCCTTCGTCGCGATCTCGCTCGTCGTTTCGTCGATCATGATCGGGATCATCACCTATATCTCCGTACTCGAGCGGACGAAGGAGATCGGTATCCTCCGCTCGATCGGCGCGTCAAAACGCGATATTTCGCGCGTATTTAACGCCGAGACGATCATCGTCGGGCTCGTCTCGGGCTGTCTCGGGATTCTCGTGACCGTCCTCCTCAATATCCCGATCAATATCATTATCGAGGAGATCACCGATATTTCGGGGCTGTCGGCGCTCCCGCCGATCGCGGGGCTGATCTTAATTGTTATTAGTGTGATCCTTACTTTAATTGCAGGACTGCTCCCCTCGGGCGTGGCGGCGAAAAAAGACCCCGTTGTCGCTTTACGGACGGAGTAAGATTTGTTTGAGAGATTTTGAAAGAGATTTTTTGAGAGAAATTTAAGAGAATTAAAGAGAAACAATATATTCGGGCGGGGGCGTTGCCCCCGAAACCCCCACCAAAGGAAATAATTTCCTTTGGAATCCTTTTAACCCATTACAACACTTACCGATCTCAACCCTGCGGCTGTAAGGTCGTAAGTCTTGTGAAATGGACGAAAAAATCTCCCTCGGTTATACCGGGGGAGAAATTTTTTGATAAAATACTTTTAGAAAAAAGCCACTTACGAAGGTCTATCGACCTGACAGCCGCAGACCCGAGAACGGGAGGGCTTGTCGTGGGAACAGGGGGTTCCAAGGGGAAGCATTCCCCTTGGTAGGGGTTTCGGGGGCAAAGCCCCCGCCCTAAATCATTTACTTTGCTTTTCTTAAATTTTCTCTTAAAATCTCTCTAAAAGATTTTATTCATCAAAATCGATCACGCCGTCGACGCCCTCGCCGATGATATATTCGTTGGCGACGGTCATTCCGCCGCCCTCGGTCGGAATATCCTCGGTGTCGTCCTCGATCGGCTCGATCGGTTCGTTATCCTCCGGGTCGGTCGACGTATTTGAGGTCGTCTCAAATTTCGGTGTTTCGGCGACGGTCGTCGTTTCCTCTTTTTCCCCGCCACAAGAGCAAAGGAGCAGACAACCAAGCAATAATACCGCAATTCCCTTTCGTTTCATCTCGTTCAACTCCTTTCGCGTTATATCCATTATACCCCCGTCGGGAGAAAATGTCAAGAGATTAGAGAGAAAAAAGAAAAGAAAGAGAGAACCCCTCCCTCGCTTCGCGACACCTCCCCTTTTAGGGGAGGCATAAACGAACCCCCTCCTCCCCTTTTAGAGGACATAAAAAACAGCTTTCGGAAAACCCGAAAGCCGTTTTTTTACTTGATAATTATTACTCTAATCCCGAGCCGATAAAGTTGATCGTGTCGGGGTTACCGGCTGAACCGGCGCCGCCGATCATCATCGGGTCTTCGTTCTTGGTCATCTGCTTACTCGCGGTGATAACGTCCTTTGTATCAAAGAGCGACACGAGCATTTCGGGCTTTTTATAATCCTTTTTCATTGTTTAAAATCTCTCCTTCCTTTAAGCGATCGGCGCGAACAAGTACGCGAGCGTTACGTCCGCCGGAACGTTGATCACGCGAACCACGAGGTAATAGCCGGTATAAGTATCGTTCCCGAGCTTCTCGGTGGACGGAACGGTCACCTTTGTATAAGCGGTCGTGATGTCCTTGGTGATACTCTTCTTGTTCTTTTCGTTCGTGATCGTTACGGTGTAGCCCTTCGACGCGAGATCGGCTTCGGAGATCGCGTAAACCACGTCGATCGTCTTTAACTTCCCGTCCGACGATAACGTATCATAGGACGTCGAACCGCCTACGGCTACAAGAGCTTCGGTCTTTACCTTATCCTCGGTCACGGATACCGCACAAGTCGCGGTCTTATCGCCGCACTTCGCGGTGATCGTCGCCGTACCGCGTCCAACGCCGGTAATAACACCGTTCGCGACGGTCGCGACGGTCGCGTCGGAGGTCGTCCAAGTAAGCTCGTCGGTCGTATCGGTCGGGGTAACGGTCGCCGTTAAGGTGACGGTCTCGCCCTTCTTTACTTCCGCCGTCTCCTTATTTAAGGTCACAGCCGTGCAGGGCGTAGCGTCCGTCTTTACGGTAACGGCACAGGTCGCGGTCTTTTCGCCGCAAGTCGCGGTGATCGTCGCCGTACCCGCCTTAACGCCGGTAACAACGCCGCCCGCTACGGTCGCCACGGTCGCGTCGGAGGTCGTCCAAGTGATCGCGGTATCATCGGTCGTATCGGCGGGAGCTTTCGTCGCGGTGAGGGTCGTCGTAGCTCCGACAACAATATTCGCGGTCGTCTTATCGAGCGTGATCCCGGTGAGCGGTACTTCCGCCTTTACAAAGGTCGCGGTCACGGTCACGTCGTCGTCGGGCATCGTAAAGGTATTATCCGCCGCAACGGTCACAGCCGCGCCCGAGGTCTTTTCCTTTACGGTCAAAGTATCGAGTTCATAGCCCGTCGCGGGAGTAACGGTAAGAGTTACCTTTTCGTCCTTCGCGGCGGTGGCTTTGTCGGTGGTTACAGTACCGTTGGCGATCGTATTGGCAATGGTTACGGTGTGGGTAATAGCGTCAACCACAGGAACCACAATATCAATCTGAGACACAACAATGTCTTTTGCATGTAACAGCAAACCCGTTGTTAAAGGAGTAGCACCCAAATCCGTGTCTCCCGACTTACCTGTTAAAGGTAATTCTAAACTACCAACAACTAAGTCAGACGCACCATGCCATGTAAATTGATTCTCCCAATCACTTGAAGTTGCTAAAACGGCTAAATCACGACTAGAGTTTGTTTCATTCACTTTCGTAATCGTCACAATTAATTTACCATCCGCAATGTTAGCAGACGTAACACCAGCAGACGCTAAAGTAGTTGCCGAAATAGTATAATTTGTACCACTTGCGGCAAATTCCATTCCTTTAGACGCCGTAGAACTATCATAGATTGTTGTTGCTGTACCATTATCAATAGTCAGAGTTACCTTTTCTACCTTGATTTTGCTTATAAGCACTTTTCCGCCTGAAGAAACTAGATTAGACCAATTATCATTCGTTGAGTCAACAGTAAGGGTATCACCGAAATTCACCCAACCCCAACATTTCCAACTTGCACACTCCTGAAATTGAATGCCCGCGCCAGAATCAGGTGTAACATCATCTGTTTGTTCACCAGTTACATTTATCGAAATACTACTGGTCGCAGAAGAAGCATCAAACTCTACCGCATCAATGATGCCAATCTGACTATCATCGAATTTATAAAGAGTCGTCGTCTTGCTTTCAGCATCCAACGCACTCGCCGTCACCATAGAGGTGACCGCCATTGCCGCGGCTAAAAAGCCCGACAATATCTTTTTAAACTTCATAGAATTTCCTCCTTTAAAGGTTAAATTTGTATATCATTATTGTATAATAAAATCCAACCAAAGTCAACCGAAATATACATTTTTAACAAAATTCTCTGTTTTCGCCGAAAAATTGCACAAAAAAAAAAAAAAAAATGTGACCTTTGCACAAATAGGACGAAAGGGTTTGACTTTTTGGGGGGATTATACTATAATATAGTTAAAGTTAAAGTAAGGGAGGGCGGGAACTTTATGAGAGTGACCGACTATTCGGAGGGGATTTTAAAAAAGAAGTCCAAATATATGTTGGATAGCGCAAAGGACGATCTCGAAACGGCGAAGTTGAGCTACGGTCGTACAAGCGGTTATAACTGCTCGGTCGATCGCGCTTATTTCGCGATCTATCACGCGATGAGCGCGGTCATGGTCTTAGACGGCTTTCGCTCGCGGCGACACCCGAACGTTATCTATCGCTTTGAGCGAAACTATATCAACAGGGGGAAATTTAACGGCGAGTTGAGCCCAAAGATCAGACGTGCGTACAAGGTATCGAGCGACGCGCTTTTTAAGAATTTTTATTATGTCTCCGCCGAGGAAGCCGAGGAGCAGATCGCCAACGCGGAAGCAGTCCTTCACCAAATCGAAAGCTATCTCACCCCCATTTATCAAAATCACGAAAAGGAAACGACGGCATGAAGATCAAAAAAGGCTTTTTACTCCGCTCGGTCGGGGAACAGAACATCGTATTCGCGGCGGGTAAGGCGGCGAAGGAATTTAACGGCATTATCCGCCTCAACGAGACGGGGCGATTTCTTTGGGAAAAGCTAAAGACCGACACGACCAAAGAGGCGCTCGTCGAGGCGCTCACCCGCGAATATGAGGTCGGGGACGAGGACGCGGCGCGGGACGTGAACGCCTTCGTCGCCGAGCTTAGCGGCGCGGGCTTACTCGATTGAGCCGCCAAAAGCCGCTCGCGTGGCTCTTTAGCGGGACGAGGGGGCTAAGGCTCGGGATCGCGGCGCTCGTCGTCGGGAACGCGGTCTTTTCGGTGAGCGGCGTGGGCTTCGCCCTACTCTGTCGCGCGGTGATTGACTGCGCCGTCGCGGGCGACCGCGCGGGGCTGATCGGGTCGGGCGCGTGGCTCGCGGGGATCGTCGCGTTACAATTCCTCCTCCGCCTTTTTTGTAACGGGATCGACGAAAGCACCCGCGCGCGGTACGAGATTAAATTAAGAGAAAAAATTTTTTCCTCTCTTTTAAGGAAGGAGTATGAGCGCGTCTCGCTCTATCACAGCGGCGAGCTTTTAAATCGGCTCTTCTCCGATATTTCGGTCGTGGCGGACGGGGTGACGGGGCTTCTCCCCGCGCTCGTGAGCCTCGTGACGCGGCTCGTTTGCGCCGCCGCCGCGATGATCGCGCTCGACGGGAGCTTCGCGGCGCTCTTCCTCGCGGCGGGGCTTTTTCTCTTTTTGACGGCGCGGCTCTTTCGCGGACGGATCAAGCGCCTACATAAAGAGGTACAAGAGCGCGAGGGGCGCGTCCGCTCGTTTTTACAGGAGACGATCGAGGGGCTTTTAACGGTGAAGGTCTTTGGCTCGGAGGAAAAAATGCTCCGTCTCAACCGCGAAAATCAAGAGGCTCATTATCGCTCGCGCTTAAAGCGGCGGAGCGTCTCGATCGCGGCGAACGCGGGCTTTGGACTGGTGTTTCAGGCGGGCTATCTTTACGCGATGATCCGAGGGGCTTTTGGTATCCTCGACGGGACGATGAGCTATGGGACGCTTACCGCCGTGTTACAGCTCGTCAATCAGATCCAGTCCCCGTTCGCGGGGCTTTCCTCCCTCCTCCCCCGCTATTACGGGACGATCGCCTCGGCGGAACGGCTGATCGAACTGGAGGAGCTAGCCGACGAGCCGAAGGCGGATAAAACGCTCCCGCCCGAGCGGTTCGCGCGGCTCGCGGTCGAGGGCTTGACCTTTTCCTATGGGGAAAATCGGGTCATCACGAGCGCCGACTTCGCGATACGGCGCGGCGAGTCCGTCTCGATCACGGGGATCTCGGGCGGCGGGAAAACGACGCTCTTTCTCCTCCTACTCGGGGCGTATCGACCGACGGGCGGGGCGGTTCGATTTTACGCGGCGGACGATGAGGTGTTTCGCGCCGGGAAGGAGACGCGCGGGCTTTTCGCCTATGTTCCCCAAGGGGGGTGTCTCTTCTCGGGGACGATCGCCGATAATATTTCTTTTTTAAGGGAAGGCGCGACCCCGGGCGAGGTTCGCGAGGCGGCGGCGGCGGCATGCGCCCTCGAGTTTATCGAGAGCCTCCCCGACGGCTTTGAGACGCGGATCGGCGAGAACGGCTTCGGGATCTCCGAGGGACAGGCTCAGCGGATCGCCGTCGCCCGCGCGATCCTAAGCGGCGCGCCGATCCTCCTCCTCGACGAGGCGACGAGCGCCCTCGACGAGGAGACCGAGGCGCGGCTCATCGGGAATATCGGCGGATTTCGCGACCGTACCCTTATCGCGGTCACACACAGACCCGCCGCTTTAAAAATTTGTACAAGGCATTTTAAAATAAAGGACGGGGAAATCTATGAAGAATGACAGGACGAACGAAGCGTACCTCCTTTCGCTCCTTCGCGCGGCGCTAAACGGCGAAACGCCCGAGGAAGCGCCCGAGGGGGTCGATCTCGAGACGGTCTTTCGCCTCGCGGAGTTTCACGACGTGGCGAATACCGCTTTTTACGCGGTCGAGCGGCTGAAAAAACCGCCCGAGGCGGGACTGATGAAGCGGTGGAGCGAGGTTCGCGACCGCGCGATCGTAAAGGATCTCATTCAGCGGGAGGAATTTTCCGCGATCGGCGAAGCTTTCGCGGCGGCGGGTATCCGATATGTCCCGCTAAAGGGGCTTCTTTTAAAGCAGGAGTACCCCCAAAGCGACCTTCGCCTTATGACCGACCTTGATATCCTTATCGACGAGGAGAAACGTAAGGTCGCCGGGGAGATCATGCTTTCGCTCGGGTATCGCCGCGAGGACTCGGATAACGTCGAGGATACGTATTATAAAGACCCCGTTATGAATGTTGAGCTTCATTATTCGCTTATGCTGAGCGGCTTCAGCGAGGAATATCAGCGGCTTTTTGACGCGCCGTGGGGCTATACGGTCGAGGGCGCGGGCGCGGAGAAGCGCTTTCGCGACGATTATTTTTTCGCCTATATCCTCGCTCACGCCATGAAGCACTATGAAAATTCGGGGACGGGGATCCGCTCTTTCATGGATTTTTATATTTATGAAAAAAGGAAGCCCGAGATCGCCGCGAAGGCGCTCGAGCTGTTTCGCGAGCCGCGTATCCGGGGTCTCGCGGAGGACTGTATGCGGCTTTCGCGGCTTTGGTTCGCGGGGGCGGAGGACGACGGCTCGCTCGCCGAAATGGAGAAATTCGTCTTATCGAGCGGGACTTACGGCTCGTATATGAACGGGACGGAGTATCGGATCAAACACGGCGGTAAGGCGGCGTATTTAAGATACCTGATCTTCCCGCCGCTCGAGATGATGAAAAATTACTTCCCCGTTTTAAATAAAGCGCCCGTTCTCCTTCCCTTCTGTTGGGTCGCGCGTATCTGTACGAGACCGTTTCGCTTCCCGAAGGAAAATCTCGAAAAGCTGAAAACATTCCTAAAAGCGAAATAGCGGGAACGAAAAGGAGCGCGGCGTATGGCGATCTGGAATCCGTGGCACGGCTGTCACAAATACAGTACGGGCTGTAAAAATTGTTATATGTTTCGCCGCGACGCGCAATACGGGCGGGACAGTAACTTGATCGGGAAGAACGCGACGTTTTCCCTCCCGATCGAGCGAAAGCGGGACGGGAGCTATCGGCTCGGCGGGGGCGAACCCGTCTATACCTGTATGACCTCCGATTTCTTTATCGAGGAGGCGGACGGCTGGCGCGGCGAGACTTGGGGAATGATCCACAGCCGCCCGGAGCTGACCTTCGTCCTTTTTACAAAGCGGATCGAGCGGTTTTATAACGCGCTCCCCGACGACTGGGGCGAGGGATATGAAAATGTGGCGCTTTGTCTCTCCTGTGAGGATCAGGAGGCGGTCAACCGCCGCGCGCCCCTTCTCCTCGAAATGCCAATCCGTTATAAAATGCTCGTGCTTTCGCCGATGCTCGAGGCGATCGATGTTTCCGCGCCGCTCGCGAGCGGACAGATCCGCGAGGTGACCTGTGCGGGCGAATCGGGCGAAAACGCGCGGCTTTGTGACTACGGGTGGATACTTTCCGTTCGGGAGCAATGTATCGCCGCCGAAGTTCCCTTTTTCTTTCAACAGACGGGCGCGCTCTTTCGGAAGGACGGGCGGGTCTATCATATCCCACGTAGCCTCCAGCACGAACAGGCGCGAAAGGCGGGGATCAATTACAGAGAGGGCGTGTTTTGATCGAAAAAACGCCGGGTGATCCCTTCGGTAAATACAAAAAGCGCCTTTTGGGGGCGCTTTTTTATCGCTTATCACTATAAAACCGACGCGCGTTCCTCTTCATAGTGCTTCTTTTTCATGGCGTACATGATCTCGTCCGCCCGATCCACCAGCTCCTGCGGCGAGCGACAATTTTCCGCCCATTCGCTCCCGATCGAGACCGAGACCTTCCACTCTTCTGCGGCGAGCCGCGTCACTTCCTCGATCTTCCGCGAAAATTCCTCCCTCGAAACGTCCGAGACTAGGATCACAAATTCGTCCCCGCCCAAGCGAAAAATACATTCGGCGGAAAAGAGTGAGATAAGCCCGTCGGCGAGCGAACAGATCGCGCGATCCCCGGCGGAGTGACCGTATGTATCGTTGATCGTCTTTAATCCGTTTAGGTCACAGACCGCCACGCCCAGCGGGAGGTTAGAGCCGTTTCTTCGGAGGGACTCGATGTGGCTGATATACGCGTTACGGTTGGCGCAACCCGTCATTTTATCCGTATAGCTCATGACCTCGAGTACGCGCCTGCGCTCACAGTTTTTAAGGCTTACCGCGATAAACGAGGCGACAACGGTCAAGAGGCGGCGGATCATTCGGGTCGTCTCGATCGGCGCGTTATCAACGCCGATAAACCCGAGAAGGTGATTTGATAAGATCATCGGTACAACGATACAACTTCGGATCTCCTGCATTTTTAGGATCGCATACTCCTCGGGCATGGTCTCGGAAATCATTTCGATATCATCGATCATAATACAGTTCCCGATTTTAAGCTCCGCGAGCCAATGGCGGACGTTATGATTATCGATCGACTGTAAATTATCCATTTGAGGTACAACGCCCTCGGCACACCATTCATAGGTGTTCGACATATGCGTATTCCCGACCTCAAAAACATAGACGCGCTCCGCCTTCATAAAAAGACCGAATTCCTTCATGATCTCGTTTATCGCCGCTTCAAAATCCTCCGTCATACTGAATTTTGAGATCTGATCGACAATAAACTGCTCAATCTCGAGCCTTCTCATCGCTCGTTTATACTCTTCCTCGTAAGAGACCTGCGTTTCCATTTCATCTCTCCTGATTTTAATAAATTAAAGCGTAAACCGTCAAAAGCAGATATAGCCTCCGACCGCTCCGCGCCTTCGCGGGGCATAGATCGACCTATAGCGGATCATACCGTATTTTATTATACGAGTATCCCGACGGAATGTCAAGAATATCCGTTATATAAAACCTTAATTCTGTTATTTTAACAATAAGTTGATGAATATGCCTTCCAAAAATAAACAAAAACAACAAAAATCGGGTACACGATTTTTAATAAAAAGCGACGTCCCGACGGGACGCCGCTTAAAGCTATTCTTTCTCTTTATGACAGAAGCACGCCCCGGGACAGCCCGCGCAGCCTCCGCCGCAGCTATGCTTTCCCGCCTTTTTCTCCCTTCTCATACCGAAAAGGATCAACGCGACGACCGCGAGCAGGATCAGCCCGACAACGATCGTACCGAGATTATCCAAGATCAGCTCCGCCATAAGCTTTTCCTCCTTATTTTATGAAGTCTCATTTCGTCGGAACTTTCAGCGTATACTTCACGCTCTCTTTATACGGTCTGACGAGAAGGTAGATCAGCCCCGCGAGAACGATCAGCGCTACGAGCAGTCCGATCACGTTCACACCGCCGGTAAAGATCGAACCGATCTGGAAGATCATAAACGAGATCGCGTAGGCGAATAAGCACTGGTAACCGATCGCGAACCACGTCCATTTCGCGTTGTTCATCTCGCGCTTGATCGCGCCGATCGCCGCGAAGCAGGGCGCACAGAGCAGGTTAAAGACGAGGAAGGAGTAGCCCGCGAGCGGCGCCATTCCCGCGAAGTCGAGGATACCGAAGACGCTTACGACCTCTTCCTTCGCGACAAGACCCATGATCGTCGCGACGGCGGCGGTCGGATCGCCGAAGCCGAGCGGCGCAAAGATCCAGCAGATCGCTCCGCCGATCACATCGAGGATCGAGGTCGCGCCCTCCGCCTCCTCGGTAAGGAAGCCGAAGGTACTTACGCCGTCCGAAAGGAACGTACCGAAGCTATTCCCCGCCCAGATCACGATCGAGGAAAGGAGAATGATCGTACCCGCTTTTTTAATGAATGACCAGCCGCGCTCCCACATTGAGCGGAGAACGTTTGAAACGGTCGGGAGGTGATACGCGGGAAGCTCCATAACGAACGGAGCGGGGTCGCCCGCAAACATTTTGGTCTTCTTTAAGATGACACCCGAGATAATGATCGCCGCTACGCCGATCAGGTACGCGCTCGGCGCGACCCACCAAGCCCCGCCGAAAAGCGCCGCCGCGATCATCGCGATGATCGGGAGCTTCGCGCCGCAAGGGATAAACGTCGTCGTAATGATCGTCATTTTACGGTCGCGGTCGTTCTCGATCGTCCGCGAAGCCATGATACCGGGAACACCGCAACCCGAGCCGATCAGCATTGGGATAAACGACTTACCCGAAAGACCGAAGCGACGGAAGATCCGATCCATTACGAACGCGATCCGCGCCATATAACCGCAGCTCTCAAGGAACGCCAAGAAAATAAACAGAACCAAGATCTGGGGAACAAACCCGAGAACCGCGCCGACACCGCCGATGATCCCGTCTAAGATCAAGCTTTTCAGCCATTCGGCGCAATTGATTGCGTCCAATGCGCTTTCCGCGAACGCGGGGATACCGGGGATCCAGACCCCGTATTCCTCGGCGGCGGGGATCTCATTCGCTTCCTCGTCGAGCGCCGCGTCCACCATTTCCGAGAGGTCATAGCCCTCCTCCGCGAGCATATCGCCGAAAGAGCCGTAAGCCTCGTCAAAATCGGCGAAAGAGCCCTCCTCCGCCGCGCCGAGGATATCCTCCGCGCCGGTAACTCCCGCGTCCGCCGCCGCCCGAGCCGTAGCGATCAGCTCGTCGGTAAAGAGATTTTCAGCCGCGTACTCGTCCATCGCTTCCTCATACTCGCCCGTCCCGATCCCGAATAAGTGCCAGCCGTCGCCGAATACGCCGCCGTTCATCCAGTCGGTAAAGATCGTCCCGACCGACGTGACCGAAACATAATAAACGATGATCATGACCGCCGCGAAGATCGGTAACGCTAAGATACGATTTGTGACGACCTTATCGATCTTATCCGATAAAGTTAAGCTTCCCTTCTTTTTCTTTTTAAGACAGTCGCCGATGATCGTCCCTATGTAGTTATAGCGCTCGCCCGTGATGATGCTCTCCGCGTCGTCGTCCATTTCTTTTTCCGCCGCCGCGATGTCCTTTTCGATATGCTTTAAAATATCGTCGGACAGTCCGAGCATCTGCGCCGCCTGTTCGTCCCGCTCAAAGAGCTTGATCCCGTACCAGCGCTGTTGCTCCTCGGGGATGTCGTGGAGACAAAGCTCCTCGATATGCGCGACGGCGTGTTCCACACAGCCGCAAAAGCTATGGCGCGGCACGGTTTTTTCCTTCGACTGCGCCGCCTGAATGGCGAGCTCCGCTGCCTCCATGATCCCCGTCCCCTTTAAAGCGGAGATCTCGCAGACCCGACATCCGAGCGCGTTCGCTAAGTTTGTTAAGTTCAGCTTATCACCGTTTTTCTTGACGAGATCCGCCATATTGACCGCGACGACGACCGGGATCCCGAGCTCGACGAGCTGGGTCGTGAGATAAAGATTTCTCTCGAGGTTTGTCCCGTCTACGATATTTAAGATTGCGTCGGGGCGCTCATTCACGAGATAGCCGCGCGCGACCGTTTCCTCCAGCGTGTAGGGAGAGAGCGAATAGATCCCGGGGAGGTCGGTGATCGTGACCTCTTTATGGTTTTTGAGCTTCCCCTCCTTTTTTTCGACCGTAACGCCCGGCCAGTTCCCGACGAACTGGTTTGAACCCGTAAGCGCGTTAAACAGGGTCGTTTTACCGCAGTTCGGGTTTCCCGCGAGTGCAATTCTCAGTTCCATTTTTATGACCGTTCCTTTCCGTATATTTGTTAGACCGTTCTAACATATTTTCATAATACTCCTTCGCCTTAAAAGCGTTGATCGATCGACGTCTTACTCGACCTCGATCTTTTCGGCGTCCGACTTCCTCAGCGAAAGCTCATAGCCGCGAACCGTGACCTCGATCGGATCGCCGAGCGGCGCGACCTTACGGACGGATACCTCGACGCCCTTCGTGATCCCCATATCCATGATCCGACGCTTTACCGCGCCCTCTCCGCTTAGCTTTTTGACCGTTACGGTCTGACCGACCTTTATTTCTTTTAAAGTCGCCATATCTCTGCCTCCTTCCTTAAAATATACTTTTTGTTTAGACCATGATCTTCCCCGCCAGCTCACGGCTCACCGCGATCCGGGATTCCTTCACGTTTACGATCACATTACCGCCGATCTCGTTTACGACAGTAACGAGCGCCCCGGGAACAAAGCCGAGATTTTCGAGGAACTTCCGCGTTTCGGGGTTTCCACCGACCTTAACGATGATCTTTTCCTCTTCCCGATCCGCTAAAATCAACGGCATCATACATAGCCACCTGCCATTCAAAGTTTCAGTTAGACTTCGCTAACTGACTTCCCAAAATAAAAACGTTAGCGACTTCTAACACTATGTATATTACCATATCGCCCGACATTTGTCAAGAGATTTTAAAAAAATTTTCGACTTTTTCCGAGAGGCGCGAAAAATTCTACCGAAAATTGAAGCCCTTTCGCGTTTACGGTTATTGATTTTTGACCTGTTTCCCTTTATAATATAGCATAAACGAAGACGTAATTTTAAGGCAATACCGCGCAATGACCGCCTTCGGCTTTGCCGTCCGATTGACAGCCATCTTTTCCGCCATATTGCACAGAATTTTTTTGAAAGGTGGTCTCCCCCGGGCGGGGGAGGTGTCACGTAGTGACAGAGGGGCTGACGACAGATCAGCCTTCCTGCAAAAATTCTGTACAATCTGACGAAAAATCCAACTATCACTCGAACGACAATCATTGTGCGGTATAGCCTTAACAAGTAAGGAGAATCGATATGAAATTATACATCGGCGAAAATCTCAAGAAACAGCGAAAGCTCCGCGAGCTTACGCAGGAACAGCTCGCGCAGATCCTCGGCGTATCCTTTCAGTCCGTCTCAAAATGGGAAAGGAACGAGGGCTATCCCGATATAGAGTTTCTCCCGACGATCGCGAATTATTTCGGGATCACCGTGGACGAGCTTATGGGAATGGACGCGATCCGCGACGACTCCGACGTTGAAAAAATATTGACGCAGGTGGACGAAAACGCGTCGAAGGGCTTGATCGAGGAAAATATCGCTTTACTCGAGAGCGCCGCGAAGCGTTTCCCAAATCATTACAAAATCCTCGAGAGATACGCCGATTCGCTCACCTTTGTAAACTGGGACATAGACGGCGAACCATACCGCCAAAACTGTCAGAAAGCTATCGCAATATCCGAAAGAATCCTCGCGGAATGTACCGACAAGGCGATACGCGATGTCACACAAACAAAACTATGCTATTATTATCAGAGAGCGGGACAGCACGAAAAGGCTTTGGAAGCCGTCAGAAAGCTCCCCAATCTATGGGAAACCTATGAGATCGTCGGCGAAAATATTCTCGAGGACGAGGAGCTTCTAAATTTACAGCAGAGTAATATACTGAGCCTCACGGAACTGCTGTACATGACGCTCACGCTGATGTCGCTCGAGGGGAATCCCGCGTACACCCCCGAGGAGAAGATCAGGATCAAGAAAAAAGTCGTCGCGGTCTATGACCTGATTTTTGAGAAAGGGGATCTCAATTTCTACGCCCATAATCTATCTTATGTTTATCGACAGATCGCTATGATCGCCATATCGGAGGGAGATCGCGCATTAGCGCTGGAAAGCCTCGAAAAGTCCGCCGACTACGCGATCGAGAACGACTTACTCCCCGACGAAAAGCCCTATACCTCGCTCGCGGTAAACAGAATGAGGCATAATACGAAAAACACGATAACGAACCTAAAGATCTCGTACAGCGAGGAAATGCTGCAGCATCTGGCGTCGGAGAAATACGATGCGATCCGCGACGAGCCGAGATTTCACGCGATCGAAAAAAGGCTGAGCGAGCTCCGACCTTCTTAAAATATTTCTATAATTTTTTGGGCAGTCCGTTAAATTTCGGACTGCCTTCTCCTTTTCGATCCTTCGTTACGGTTGACAGAAAGGCTCGGTTGTGATAAAATAATAAATTATATCGGAAAGAAAGGAAAAGGAAAAATGCTGATCTTAGCCAGCCGCTCCCCTCGGAGGAGGGAGCTTTTGACCCTCATTACGGATCAATTCACCGTCCGCCCCGCCGAAGGAGATGAGATCGCCGACCCGAGCCTCTCCCCCGCCCGCTTTGTGACGGAGCTCTCGGCGGCGAAGGCGCGGGAGATCTCCGCCGACGCGCCGGACGACGTTGTGATCGGGGCGGATACCGTCGTCGCTTTTGGGAAGGAAATTCTCGGGAAGCCGAGGGATACCGCCGACGCGATCCGTATGCTGACGCTCCTCTCCGGGAAAACGCACAGCGTTTTTACGGGCGTGACCGTGATCAAAAACGGAGAAGCACATTCCTTCGCGGAGGAAACAAGGGTCACCTTCTTCCCGCTCACGGACGAGGAGATCGGGCGTTACGCCGAGAGCGGAGAACCGCTCGATAAGGCGGGCGCATACGGGATACAGGGCGCGGGAGCGCTCCTCGTTCGCGGGATCGAGGGGGATTATTATAATGTTATGGGGCTTCCCGTCGGGCGGCTTTATCGCCTTTTAAAGGAACTGAAATGTATTTGAAGGAAAAAGTTGCAATTTTCTTTAAAATATGGTATAATGAATTGTTAAGCACCGAAAGGACGGTATAGCTTTGAGAATTATAGGGATCGACCCCGGGTACGCGATCGTCGGCTTTGGGATCCTCGAATATGAAAAAGCGAAGTTTCGGACGATCGAATACGGGGCGGTCACTACGCCCTCGGAAATGGATTTTTACACCCGCCTTTCCGAGATCTATAACGACCTTTGTTATATCCTCGACCGATATACGCCGCAGTTTCTCTCGATCGAGCGCCTGTACTTCACAACAAATCAAAAAACGGCGATCGACGTCGCTCAGGCGCGGGGGATCGTCCTTCTCGCGGCGAAACAGCGAAACATCGAAATTTTTGAGTATACCCCGCTCCAAGTTAAGCAATCGGTCACGGGCTATGGGAAAGCCGTAAAAAAGCAGGTTCAAGAGATGACGACGCGTATCCTGAGGCTCGACGAGATCCCAAAGCCCGATGATACCGCCGACGCGCTCGCGATCGCGATCTGTCACGCCCACAGCTATAATTCTCAGCTCAGTAATTATCGTTAGCCCTTGGGACGGGGCGGATAAGCTTTTGGGTCTTATTCTTTATGGAAGGAGGAAAAGCGGCATGAACCGAAGCCCGAATACAAGGCTCGAGATGATCGTCTCGATCATCGCGTTTCTCTGTAACTTAGTCTTAGTCGGCGTCTTGGTCGCGATCGGGCGCGACAGCTATGAAAGTCCCGGGAGCTTCGCCGCGCTCATAACGCTGTTGACCTTATCTACGCTCGCCTTTTTCCTCGCCCCGATCCTTGTGAAGATCTCCGTTTATCAAAGCTTTCGCCGCCCGGACGGCTTCAGCGCGAGCTACGCCATCCGCGAATATCACCTCGAAGGACGGCTTAGGGGAAAGTATTATTTCCTCGACGCGATCTTTAACCGCGTCAACGGTGATTTCGACGAAGCGATCCGAAATTACGAAAGATGTCTCGCCGTCGCGAACGATCCGCGTATGCGCCGCGCTTGTTACCTCGATATGGCGCGCCACCTCCATAACTACATCGTCCTGATCCCCCATTTTATCCGAGCCACGAAGGAATTTCCGAACGAAACGGTCTTTATCGGCGTTGTTTCTTCCTATTATTTATATTGTTCCTCGGCGGATCGGGACGAGGGGGAAAAATGGTTTGAATTTGTCATGGGACTCGAGGGTGAACAGTTTCGGGATTGTCGCGAGCTCGCGTATTATCGCTTTGGACTGATCCGAATGTATGAAAAAAGATACGCCGAGGCGATCGGGCTTTTTCGTCGGATCGACCTGCTCCGAAAGGACGGGCTGAACCATTGTATCCTCGTAAACCTCGCGCTCTGCTGCGCCTGTGTCGGGGATTTTGACGGGGCGCGGGAAGCCGCCGTCCACGCGCTCACCCTGGTGGATGATAAAGAAGAATTTGAAACGATCCGCGAGATCGTCGAATATATGTTCCATGCCAAGACCGAGGGGATCAACCCCGAGGTCGAAAAGCTCGCCGAAGAGCTCGCGCGGCGCGACGAGGCGCGGGAGACCGCGCCGCTCAGCGCGTACCGCTCGATCGCCTCATAGCCCCTCGGGACAAGCGGCACGAAAGAAAGGAAGTATCTATGATCTACAGCGTACACGGGATCGTCGTCCATATCGAACAGAATTTGGCGGTCGTCGAATGTGCGGGGGTCGGCTACGGCTGTCGCACGACGGCGTACACGCTCTCCGGGCTTACCGTCGGGAAGGAAGCGACGCTCCTCACCCTTTTAAATATCCGCGAGGACGCGGCGGAGCTTTTCGGCTTTGGGGACGAGGCGGAGCTGAATTGTTTTAAAATGCTCCTCTCGGTGAACGGCGTAGGGCCGAAGGCGGCGCTCTCGATCCTCTCCGACCTCTCGCCTCAGGGCTTCGCCCTCTCCGTCGCGGGCGGAGACAGTAAGGCGCTCACCCGCGCGCCCGGGATCGGGAAAAAGATCGCCGATCGGATCATTCTCGAATTAAAGGATAAACTCGCGAAACAGGCGGAGGGTGCGACCGCCCTTCCCTACTCCGATACGGGCGCTGTTCCGACCGCCTCAAACGCCGTTTCGGAGGCGATCGCGGCGCTCGTCGTCCTCGGCTTTTCCAACTCGGAAGCGCAAAAGGCGGTCGCGCGGCTTTCGCCCGAGCTTCCCGTTTCCGAGCTTGTAAAAGAAGCTCTGAAAAGCCTGAGTGCTCGCGCATAAACGGATCTTGGAGAGGAAACTCCCTTCACAGGAAGGAATGATAAATTTTGATCGAAACAAACGGAAATAACGAGCCTCGCGAGCGCCGCGAGCGGATCATCGAGCCGGATTTTACGTCCGAGGACGTCGACCTCGAATACAGCCTTCGCCCAAAGACCCTCTCCGAATACATCGGACAGGATAAGGTAAAGGAAAATATGAAGATCTATATCGAGGCGGCGAAGGCACGCGGCGACAGCTTGGATCACGTTCTTTTATACGGTCCGCCGGGGCTCGGTAAGACGACCCTCGCGGGGATCATCGCGAACGAAATGGGCGTAAACTTTCGCGTTACGTCGGGTCCCGCGATCGAGAAGCCGGGCGACCTCGCGGCGCTCCTCACGAACCTAAAGGACGGCGACGTCCTCTTTATCGACGAGATCCACCGTCTTTCGCGACAGGTCGAGGAGGTTCTCTACCCCGCGATGGAGGACTATGTTCTCGATATTATCATCGGGAAAGGTCCCTCGGCGCAGTCCATTCGGATCGACCTTCCCCATTTTACCCTCATCGGCGCGACGACCCGCGCGGGTCAGCTTACCGGACCGCTCCGCGATCGGTTCGGCGTGATCGAGCGGCTTGAGCTTTACTCGGAGGATCAGCTTTGCGACATTATCCTCCGCTCGTCGGTGATCCTCTCGATCCCGACCGAGAAGGAGGGCGCGAGAGAGCTCGCCCGCCGCTCGCGCGGAACGCCGCGTATCGCGAACCGAATGTTAAAGCGGGTACGGGACTTCGCCGAGGTCATGGGCGACGGGAAGGTCACAAGAGAGCTGACCGACATCGCGCTCGACCGCCTCGAGATCGATAAGCTCGGTCTCGATAGCCTCGACCGCCGAATGCTCACCATGATCATAAAGGGCTATAACGGCGGACCCGTCGGCTTGGAGACGCTCGCCGCCGCGCTCGGAGAGGAATCGGTCACGCTCGAGGACGTATGCGAGCCGTTTCTGATGCAGCTCGGCTTTCTCTCGCGAACGCCCCGAGGGCGGATGGTGACCGCGCTCGCCTATCGCCACCTCGGGCTGGAACAGCGGGGACAACAGACCTTTGAGTGATCCGCGCGGGAACACTTTTCGCGATTAAAAATATAATAATATAATAATATATCTTTCTAAAGTAAGAGAGGAGATTTTTTATGGGAAGATTATTCGGTACAGACGGCGCGCGCGGCGTGGCTGTTACGGAGCTTAGCTGTGAGACCGCCATGCAGATCGGGCGGGCGGCGGCGCTCGTACTGACCAAACAAAAGAAGGGCGAGGGTCGCGCGAGGATCCTCATCGGGAAGGATACACGTGTTTCCTCGGATATCCTCGAGGCGGCGCTCGCGGCGGGGATCTTATCGGTCGGCGCGGACGCGGAGCTTCTCGGGATCGTCCCGACCCCGGCGGTCGCCTATCTCGTAAAGCGATACGGCGCGGATGCGGGCGTTATGATCTCCGCGTCGCATAACAGCGTCGAATACAACGGGATCAAGCTTTTTTCGGGAACGGGCTTTAAGCTCCCCGACGAGGTGGAGAACGAGATCGAGGCGCTGATCCTCGACCACCCCGACAGGATCACGCTTCGCGACGGGACGGCGGTCGGGAGGATCGCCCGCCGCGAAACGGCGGTCGACGACTATGTCGATCGCCTCCTCGAAACGGCGGGAGAAGCGAAAAAAGACCTGCGCGTTCTGATCGACTGCGCGAACGGAAGCGCCTCGGCGACGGCGGAAAAGCTGTTTCGGGGTCTCGGCACTGACTTCGCTCTATTGAGCGCCGAGCCGGACGGCTGTAACATCAACGAGAACTGCGGCTCGACCCACCTCGATCGGCTCTGTGACGCCGTAAAAAAAGGAAAGTACGACCTCGGGATCGCGTTCGACGGCGACGCGGATCGCTGTCTCGCCGCCGACGAAAACGGAAAAGCGGTCGACGGCGATAAGCTCATCGCGATCCTGTCGGAGCGTATGAAGGAGCGCGGTACGCTCAAAAACGATACCGCCGTCGTGACGGTCATGAGTAATCTCGGCTTTCACACCTATATGAAAAAACATCGGCTCGGTACGGTCTGTACGGCGGTCGGCGATCGGTACGTCTTGGAGGAAATGCTCAAAAACGGCTATAACATCGGCGGAGAACAGTCGGGTCACATCATCTTCCTCGATCACGCCACGACGGGCGACGGTCAGCTCACCGCCGTCCAGCTGATCCGCCTCCTCGCGGAGACGGGCGCTCCCCTCTCCTCGCTTACCGCCGAGATCGAGGACTTCCCCCAGCTTCTCTTAAACGTCCGTATCCCCGAACAGAGCAAGGGAAAATGGCAAAAGGACGAGAGGATCGCGGAGGCGATCCGTGAGGCGGAACAAGCGCTCGGCGAGGACGGAAGGATCCTCGTCCGCGAGAGCGGGACAGAGCCGCTCGTCCGCGTCATGATCGAAGGGAAAAACGAGGCGGACGTCACGAAATGGACAAATCGGATCGCCGACGAGATCAAGGCGCGGCTCGCTTAGCCGGAACGGAAAAGTTTGAAAAATCGAAGATTTTTCAAACCCGTTGTTTGTGCCTCGGCAAATCCTCTCGGCACAAACTGCCTCCAGAGGAAGGGAATGATCATAAATATGAGAATTTCAAACGAATGGCGGGACTACTGCCTGATCGACGCGTCGGACGGCGAAAGGCTCGAACGCTGGGGAGAGCTGATCCTGATCCGCCCCGACCCCCAGATCATCTGGAAAAACCCCGCGCCCGCGCCGGAATGGAAAACGGCGCACGCGGTCTATCACCGCTCCCGCTCGGGCGGCGGGAGCTGGGAATATCGTAAGCGCTTCCCCGAGAGCGGACGGATCGGCTATAAAGAGCTGACCTTCCTCGTCAAGCCGACCGGCTTTAAGCATATGGGACTTTTCCCCGAACAGGCGGTCAACTGGGATTACTGTGCGGATCAGATCCGCGAGGCGCGGCGAGAGATCGGCGTACTGAACCTTTTCGCCTATACCGGGGGCGCTACCCTCGCCTGTGCGAAAGCGGGGGCGAAGGTCTGTCACCTCGACGCGGTCAAGGGTATGGTGGACTGGGCAAGAGAAAACGCGCGGCTCAGCGGGCTGTCCGATGCGCCGATCCGCTGGATCGTTGACGACGCTATGAAATTCCTCGGGCGGGAGATCCGCCGAGGAAATCGTTACGACGCGATCATTCTCGACCCGCCGAGCTATGGGCGCGGGACGAACGGAGAAATGTGGAAGCTTGAGGACTGTATATACGAGCTGATGGAGCGCTGTACGGCGATCCTGTCCGACCGACCGCTGTTTCTCCTTTTAAACAGTTATACGACCGGGCTGTCTCCCTCGGTCATGGCGTATCTCCTCGAGATGACGGTCGGGCGAAAATATAAGATCTCCGTGAACGCCGAGGAGATCGCCCTTCCCGTGAGGGAAACGGGACTCGCGATCCCCTGTGGGAGTACTGCGGCGGTCACCTTCGGATAATTCGGACAAAAAGAAAGAACGGTATAGCATGATCGAAATAAAGGATTTAGAATATGAATACCGAACCTATGACGACGACGGAAACGTCAGCGGCAGTCTAAAGGCGCTCGACGGGATCACGCTGAGCGTCCCGAAGGGACAGTTTTTAGCGGTACTCGGACATAACGGCTGTGGGAAATCCACCCTCGCGAAGCATCTCAACGGGATTCTCGTCGGGACGGCGGGAAGGGTCACGATCAACGGGATCGACACGGCGGACGACGAACGTATTTTCGACGTGCGTCAGACGGTCGGTATGGTTTTTCAAAACCCGGATAACCAGCTCGTCGCGACCGTCGTCGAGGAGGACGTCGCCTTCGCACTCGAAAATCTCGGCGTCCCCCCCGAGGAGATCCGCCGAAGGGTGGACGAGGCGCTAAAGACCGTCAGTATGTACGATTACCGCGCTCATTCGCCTCATCAGCTCTCGGGCGGTCAAAAACAGCGCGTCGCGATCGCCGGAGTACTCGCGATGCGCCCCGACTGTATCGTCCTCGACGAGCCGACCGCGATGCTCGACCCAAAGGGGCGGCGCGAGGTCATGAATACCGTTCGCCTTCTCCATTCCCAAGGGGTCACGATCGTCCTGATCACCCATTATATGGAAGAAGCAGCGCAGGCGGAGCGCGTCGTCGTCATGGATCATGGGAAAATTTTAATGGACGACGAGCCGCGCCGGATCTTCTCCCGTGTGGAGGAGCTACGCGCCCGCTCGTTGGACGTACCGCAGGTCACGGAATTGATGCACCGCCTTCACAAAAAGGGGATCTCGGTCTCTAAGGAGGTCTTAAACGAGGAAGAGGCGCTCCGGGAGCTGGAAAAACTGCCCTTAAAAAAAGGGAAAGGACCCGCCCCGACAGTCAAACCGATCTCAAAAGCCGAAGCCGAGCCGATCGCCGAGGTCAGGGATCTCGTCTATAAATACAGCGTCGGGACGCCTTTTGAAGCGACGGCGGTCGATCACGTAAGCCTCACCGTCGCGAAAGGTGAATTTATCGGCGTGATCGGGCATACGGGGAGCGGGAAATCCACGCTGATCCAACACCTAAACGGCTTATTAAAGCCGACCGAGGGCGAGATCTATATCGACCGCGAAAATATCTGGGGAAAAAACGCGGATATCCGCGCGGTAAGATTTGTCGCGGGACTTGTGTTTCAATATTCGGAATACCAGCTCTTTGAGGAGACCGTCTATAAGGACATCGCCTACGGACCGAAGAATATGGGGCTATCGGAGGAGGAGATCGATCGGCGCGTTCGCGCGGCGGCGAAAAGCATGGGGCTATCGGACGAGCTTTTAAACCGCTCTCCCTTTGATCTGTCGGGCGGTCAAAAGCGACGCGCCGCGCTCGCGGGCGTGATCGCGATGCAGCCCCGTCTCCTGATCCTCGACGAACCCGCCGCCGGTCTCGACCCAAAGGGGCGCGACCGCGTTTTAAGCGAAATTTATTCCTATCATAAGGAGTCGGGGACGACGATCCTCCTCGTTTCCCACTCGATGGAGGATATTGTACGATACGCCGATAAGGTCTTGGTCATGAACCGCGGGCGGCTGTTTTGTTTCGAGGAAACGGACGCGGTATTTCGCCGCGCGCGAGAGATCCGTCAGGTCGGGCTCGACCTCCCGCAGATCACGAAGCTGTCTCACCTCCTCGCCGAGCGGGATATTCTTCTCGGCGACGACGTTTATACCGTCGAGCACGCCGAGGAACGGCTTCTCGCGCTCTTGGAGTAAAGGCGACACCGCCGAAATTTTTTGGAAAGGAGAAAATTCCCGCCTATGCTCAAGGATATTACGATTGGGCAGTTTTTTCCCGGAAATTCCGTGATCCACCGCATGGACAGTCGCTTTAAGATCGTTCTCGAGATCGTCTATGTCGTGACGCTTTTTATCTCCTCTAATTTTTACGGGCTGATCCCCTCGGCGGCGTTTTTGGTGATGGTCTTCGCCGCGTCCGAGATCCCGTTTAAAATGATGTTAAAAAGCTTAAAGCCGATCCTCCCGATCATCTTATTTACCGCCGTTTTAAACCTGTTTTTTATTAAAGGGGCGGACGCGCCGCTCGTCGACTTTTGGATCATTACGATCTATCGCGAGGGGATCGAGACCTCGGCGTTTATGATCATACGGATCGTCCTCCTCATTACGGGGATGTCGCTATTGACCTATACGACCTCGCCGATCGTTTTGACCGACGCGATCGAGAGCCTCCTCTCCCCGCTTAAAAAGGTGAGGTTTCCCGTCCATGAGCTGTCGATGATGATGACGATCGCGCTCCGGTTTATCCCGACGCTGATCGAGGAGACGGATAAGATCATGATGGCTCAAAAGGCGCGGGGCGCGAACCTTGATTCCGGGGGGCTGTTAAAGCGCGCGAAGGCGCTGATCCCGATCCTGATCCCGCTTTTTGTAAGCGCGTTTAAACGGGCGAGCGAGCTCGCGACGGCGATGGAGTGCCGCTGTTATCGCGGCGGCGAGGGGCGGACGAGACTACGCCGTCTTAAAGCGACGAAGCTCGACTTTTTCGCGGCGGGGCTGACGCTCTGTGTCCTCGGGATGGTGATCGTCAATAATATCGCCTTTGGCTGATCGATTTTTTGAGAAGGAGGCGGCTATGCGAAATATTAAGGTATGTATCGCCTATCACGGCGGCGCTTATCATGGCTTTCAGCGTCAGAATAACGCCGTCTCGATCCAACAGACGCTCGAGGAGGCGCTCGCGCGGATCCTCGGCGAAACGGTCGGAATCATCGGCTGTTCCCGAACCGATACCGGCGTCCACGCCAAGGAATTTTACTTTAACTTTTTAACGGGGTCGCCGATCCCCCTCGGCGGGCTAAAAGCGGGTATGAACGCGCTTTTACCCGAGGACATCGTCATTCTTACCTGTGAGGAGGCGGCGGCGGATTTTCACGCCCGCTATCACGCGAAGGGGAAGGAATATATCTATCTCGTAAAAAACACGCCCGAGCGAGACGTTTTTTCTCAAAAGCTCGCGCTCCATTATCCGAGAGAGCTGGACGAGCGGCGGCTCGACGGCGCGGCGAAGCTTTTTATCGGGGAACACGATTTTTCCGCGTTTTGTAAAGCGGAGGCGAAAGCGCACCTAAAGTCCACCGTTCGGACGGTCTATGACTTCTCCGTTGAGCGGAGCGGGAGCGACGTTCTCTTTACCGTCAGCGGGAGCGGCTTCCTCCACAATATGGTACGGATCATGGTCGGGACACTCCTTTATATCAATGAGGGAAAGCGGACGGAGGCGGACCTTCTCCGTTCGCTTAAAACGGGAGAACGCGCCGACGCGGGAAAAACGATCTCCCCATGCGGACTGTACTTAAACAGAGTATTCTATTAAAATAAAATGTAAAAAATAACACGAAAGGAGAGCGGCATGAAGATCCTCGGTGAAATCAAACCGACGGAGATGGAGACCAAAAAAAGCACCACCGCCAAGACCGTCAACCTCACGAAATACCGAAAAAAGAAAAACCGAACAAAGCGGCTTTTAAAGCTCGCGCTGTTTCTCGTCCTCGCCGCCGTGTTCCTTTACGTATGGTTCAACGCGGATCGGATCTTTGAACCGCTGCGCGGGATCGCCTCAAAGATCGAAACGAGAACCTCAAACGAGGTCGGCTTTCCGATCGACCTCCCCGGGAGCGCGAGTTATTCCTTTGAGCGCTTCGGCGAAAATTTTTCGCTCCTTACCGATACCTATCTTTACGCCTATGAGACGACGGGGCGACAGATCTACGCCCTTCGCCACGGGTACAGTAACCCCGCCCAAAAAACGAGCGACCGCTGTATCCTCCTTTATGATAAAGCGGCGTACTCCTTCGCCGTCTATAATAAGACGAGCCTTATTTTTGAACAGACGGTAGACGACAAGATCGTCTATGGGACGATCGGCGAAAACGATATGACGGCGATCGTTACCAATTCGCCGCGCTACTCAAATATCATTTATGTTTATGACAGCGGCGGGAACTGGAAATACACCCGAAAGCTCGCGGACGAAAACGTTATGCAAGTCGATTTCGCCGGGAACGACCGCCTGATCGTATCCACCGTCAGCGTAGACAGCGGCGAGATCGTTACAAACTATTACTGCTTCTCGATCCGCAGTACGGAGGGGTATGAATGGAAATATTCGTTTAAGGGGAATACGATCTCCTTCGGGATGTACGCCGACTCCGACCGGGTCGTCTCCGTTTGTGACAACCGCGTTCTTTCGCTCGATACCTCAAACGGCGAGCTTCTCGGCGAATACGGCTTTGAGGGCGAGCTTCGGGATTTTGAGATTACCGCGAACCGAACCGCCATATACTATAACGATGTTTCCGCGAACCGAAATCTCATCGTCCTTCTCGACGAAGAACTCCTCCCCACCGGGTCATACAGCGTTACCGCGGCGGTTCGGCGGCTGATCCCGGAGGGAGATCGGCTTTATGTCTTAGACGGGACGAGGCTCAAAATTTTCGCTCCCGATCTCGAGGGGGGACAGCGAAGTATTTCCCTGACCGAGGACTATACCGACTTTATCAAGATCGACGACAGCGTTTATCTCCTCGGATATGATGCGGTCGCGGAAGAAAGGATCGAATAAAAATGGGAACAAGCTTTTTTTGGTTTTATGACGTCGTTCTGATCGCGGTTTTGGTCGGCGTGACCTTTAGAAGCGCGAAAAAGGGCGCGGTCGCGGTCATTATCGGAACCGTATCGGTCGTCGTCGCCTTTTTTCTCGCCTTTTTCGGGAGCGACCTTCTCTCGGCGAGACTCTATGACCGATATATCGCCGAACCGCTGATCCGCCCGATCAGCGACTCGCTCGACGAGGCGATCGGCGACAACCTTTTTAGCGAACTCGGGAAGATCGACCTGTCAAAGGCGGTCGTCGACGGGAAATTTCTCGGGTCGATCGAGCCGAGCTTTGATCGGACGGGAAAAATGACCCTCGACCTCTCGGACGTCGACCTGACGGAAACGGGAATGGAAGATGCGGATCTGACGATCTTTGGGATCGGCGAGGATTTTGACTATTCGCTCGTAAAGCTCGGGACGATCGAGATCGCCGAGCGGGAGCTAAACGATCATACGCTCGAGGAATTGATCCTCGCGCGGATATTGACCGCGAACGCCATGACGGGTACGGTGTTTACGTCGCTCGAGGAGGTCGGAGAGCTGATCTCACATACGCTACCGCTGTCCTTCGGCGATCTCGGGGACGAGATCTCAAACGGCGCGAACGGCGCGATCTATCCGCTGATCCTCGGGATCACCGCCCTTAGCCGCGAGAGCTTCGGCGAGTCAATCCTCAGAGAAATGATCGACCCGATCGTAAAAGTCCCGCTCCGCGTCCTGTTATTCCTGATCCTTTTTACGCTGATCACGCTGATCTTGAATGTGATCGCGAGCGCCTCAAAGATCATCAACCGTATCCCCGTCGTCGCCTCGGTCAACGAGCTTCTCGGGGGGCTTCTCGGGTTGGTGAAGGCGATCTTGATCCTCTTTGTGATCTGTATCGGAGTACAATTTCTGATCGCACTGACGGAAAATTCGCTCGTCTTTTTAAATACTTATACGATCGATCGGACTTTCGCCTTTCGGCATATCTATCATTTTGATTTTATAGATTTTTTGGAAACATATCTATAACATAAGAAAGAAGAAAGGAAAAATGAAATATGATGATGTGTTCAAACTGTCATAAGCGTCCCGCCGTTGTTTTTATGACAGGGCTAAACGGGACGGAAAAATTTGAAAAGGGGTATTGCTTAAATTGCGCGAAGGAGCTCGGCGTCCCGCAGGTAAACGAATATCTCAAAAAAATGGGGATCACGGACGAAGACCTCGAAAGCGGCTTTAATATGCTCTTTAACGACGAAGACGACCCCGACGAGGACGACCTCGAGGAGGACGACGAGGAGGCGGTCGACGCCTTTAAAAAGGGCGGCGCGGGGATCCTCCCGCCCTTTATGGAGCGTTTTTTTGCCCCGCGCGCGGAACAAAACTCGATAAGCGGTCAGCCCGCCGGTGAGCAAAAAGCCAATTCCGAAAATAAAGATAAGGGAAAAGGAAAGGGCAGAAACAAGGACGCGAAAAAACGGAAATTTCTCGATACCTTTTGTACCAACCTCACCGACCGCGCCAGGAACGGGTCGATGGATCGGATCATCGGACGGGAAAAGGAGATCGAGCGCGTGATCCAGATCCTCTCGCGTCGCTCAAAAAACAATCCCTGTCTCATCGGCGAACCGGGGGTCGGAAAAACGGCGATCGCCGAAGGGATCGCCCAAAAGATCGTAAAGGGGGACGTTCCCTTTCGCCTACAGAATAAGGAGCTTTACCTTCTCGACCTAACGGCGCTCGTCGCGGGGACGCAGTTTCGCGGTCAATTTGAGAGCCGCGTAAAATCGCTCATCGAGGACATCAAAAACGCGGGAAATATCATTCTTTTTATCGACGAAGTGCATAACCTCGTCGGTACGGGTGACAGCGAAGGGACGATGAACGCGGCGAATATGTTTAAGCCCGCGCTATCTCGCGGAGAACTGCAGGTGATCGGCGCGACGACCTTTAACGAATATCGAAAGCATATCGAAAAGGACAGCGCGCTCGAGCGGCGCTTTCAGCCCGTAACCGTTCTCGAGCCGAGCATGGACGAGACGGTCGAGCTTTTAAGAGGGATCAAGGATTATTATGAGAAGCATCATAAGATCCGTATCTCTGAGCCGCTTTTACGCTCTTGCGTCGTTCTCTCCGAGCGGTATATCACCGACCGCTTTCTCCCCGATAAGGCGATCGACCTTCTCGACGAGGCTTCCGCCTGCGCCAGTATCCGAAGCGCGGAGCTCTCGGAATATGAACGCCTCGTAAAAGAAAATAAAGAGCTCGACCGTAAGGAAGGCGAGATGATGGGCGAGACGGAGATCGACTATGAAAAGCTCGCCGAGCTTAAGACCACGCGCGCGAAAAACGAAGAGGAGATCAAGCGCCTCGAACCGATCGTGAGCGAGATCGAGCTTACCTCCGCCGACCTATCGACCGTGATCGAGATGTGGACGGGGATCCCCGCCCAAAAGATCATGGAGACGGAGTTTAAAAAGATCGCGCGGCTCGAGGCGGTCTTAAAGGAAAAGATCATCGGACAGGACGAAGCCTGTGAAACGGTCGCCGCCGCCGTAAAGCGCACGCGCGTCCGGCTCTCGACAAAGCGCCGCCCCGCCTCGTTTATCTTCGTCGGACCGACGGGCGTCGGAAAGACCCAGCTCGTAAAAGTCCTCTCGGAGGAGCTTTTTAGCGGCGTAGACCCCCTGATCCGCCTCGATATGTCGGAATATATGGAAAAACACAGCGTCTCTAAGATCATCGGATCGCCGCCCGGATATGTCGGCTTCGACGACGCGGGTCAGCTCACCGAAAAGGTAAGACGCCGCCCGTACTCGGTCATTCTTTTTGACGAGATCGAGAAAGCGCACCCCGACGTGATGAATATCCTCCTCCAGATCCTCGACGAGGGGAAGGTCAACGACTCGCACGGCAGGACGGTCAACTTTGAAAACACCATCATCTGTATGACCTCGAATGCGGGATCGACGGACGGCTCGTCGGGGCTGGGCTTCGGAAAAACGACGGGCGACCTCTCGAAGGAAAAAGCGATGAAGGCGCTCCGCGACTTCCTCAGACCCGAGTTTTTGGGAAGGGTGGACGAGACGGTCGTCTTCGCGCCGCTGAGCCTCGAGAGCTACGCCGGGATCGCCGAACTTATGCTAAAGGACATGAGTGAAGCGCTGGAGGAAAACGGGATCAAGCTCACCGTCTCCGAGGGCGCGTATCAATGGATCGCCAAAAAGGCGCACGGCGGGAAGTACGGCGGGCGCGATATTCGTCGCGTGATCCGAAAGGAGGTCGAGGATAAGATCGCGAACCTCATCATCGACTGCGGCGATCAACCGCCGAAAAAGATCGGCGTAAAGACAAACAAGAACGACGAGCTTGTGATAAAATGAGATGAAATTCCGACGAAAAAGGAGGGATCGGCGCGATGAGGACCGCGATCATCACGGGCGGGACGGGCGCGATCGGGAAGGCGCTCGTCGCCGAATTTTCGAGAGATCACAGCGTGATCTTTACCTACCGCGAGAACGAGACGGAGGCGAGGCGGCTCGCGGAAAAGCATGGCGCGGAAGGGATACGGCTCGATCTTTCCGACCCCGCTCAGGTCGCGCGGCTCGAACCGTTCCTGCCGAACAGCACCCTTCTCATCAATAACGCGGGGATCGCGCAGATCAAGCTTTTTAGCGAGCTGACCGACGAGGACTGGGAAAAAATGATCGGGGTCGATCTCTCGGGCGTGTTTTATCTCTCCCGCGCCGCCGTAAGGCATATGATCCGCCGCAAGGAGGGCTGTATCATCAATATCTCCTCGGTCTGGGGCGTATACGGCGCGTCCTGCGAGGTGCATTATTCCGCGGCGAAGGCGGGCGTGATCGGGATGACGAAGGCTCTCGCGAAGGAGCTCGGTCCCTCGGGGATCCGCGTGAACTGTATCGCGCCGGGCGTGATCGATAGCCCGATGAACGGTCACCTCGACGAAAGCGAACGGGACGCGCTCATCGACGAAACGCCGCTCGGTCGCCTCGGAACGCCCGAGGAGGTCGCGCATGCGGCGCGATTTTTCGCTGAGAACGCCTTTACGACGGGACAGATCCTCGGCGTAGACGGGGGATTTTGTTAAGCGCTCTAAGACAAATACCGCAGGAATCGACTTGTTTCTGCGGTCATTTGGTATATAATGGAAGGAGAAAAAATGTACCGTATCCGAAGGATCGACGAAAACGAGGTCGACGAGGCGCTCTCCCTCGCGCTCGACGTGTTTATGGGATTTGAAGCGCCGGATCGCTATACGCCGATGAAATATACGATCGTATCCGCATAACAACATCAAATCGGAAAGGAAGAACGATTTTGGAAAAATACTTACGGCTTCGCTACGAACATCCCGAATTTATTTATCACGGCTTTGACATCACAGATCGGGGCTTCTCGTATCACTTCTCGATCGACGAGACCCATTTTTACCCCGAATGGGAATGGAGCGGGCTGCTTGAGGCGAACGTCGAGCGGAACACGCTCGAAACGCTCGTTTTTTCGCTCGGTATGGCGGAGCTCGTCAGCTATTGGAAATGCGCCTGTCCGCCGACGGTACGGGTCAAATGCGGGGCGCTGAACGACGAGCGGATCCGCTGGTGGAAAAAGCTGTATTTTAACGGATTGGGCGAATTTTTTTACCGAAACGGTATTTCGGCGAATTTCGACGACTTTATGGAGATCATCGCCGACTATGAACAAAGCCCACCGCTTCTCGATCCTTCCCCAAATCGAAAGGGGGCGCTGATCCCCGTCGGCGGCGGGAAGGACAGCGTCGTCACGCTCGAGCTTTTAAGCGGGACAAAAAAGGATAATCTTTGTTATTTTATCAATCCGCGCCGCGCCTCCTCGGATTGCGCCCGGCTCGCGGGATATGGCGAGAGTCAAATCCTGATCCCGAGGCGAAGGATCGACAAGACGCTTTTACAGCGGAACGCCGAAGGCTGGCTCAACGGGCATACGCCGTTCTCGGCGATCGTCGCTTTTTCCTCATACCTCGCGGCGTTCCTCACGGGGCGGCGCTATATCGCCCTCTCGAACGAGAGCAGCGCAAACGAGGCGAACGTCGACGGAACGACCGTCAACCACCAGTACAGTAAAAGCACCGAATTTGAGCGCGACTTTCGCAAATACTGTCAAAAATTCCTCCTCCCCTCCCCCGAATATTTCAGTCTCCTCCGCCCGTGGAGCGAATGGCAGATTACCAAAAAATTCGTTTCTTACGATAAATACCTCGATGTCTTCCAAAGCTGTAACGTCGGCTCTAAAACGGACACTTGGTGCGGCGAATGCGCGAAATGTCTTTACGTTTTTATTATGCTTTCGGCGTTTCTCGACGACGAACGGCTCGTGAAAATTTTCGGCTCGAATATGCTCGGCGAGGAGCGGTTCTCCGAGCTTTTTGACGGGTTGGTCTACGCGGATCGCGATAAACCCTTTGAATGTGTCGGGACGCGAAACGAGATCCGCCTTGCGCTTTATCGGGCGGGACAGCGCAGAAAAAACGGGAAGCTCCCGCGCCTTCTCAAAAAATATTTAGATAAGAACCCGGAAGAGCCGGAGGCTCTCGACGATTATTTTGACAAAGAAAACTTTGTCCCGCCCGCCCTTTTACCCCTCCTCTCGACGAACGGGGAAAAAGCCTTCCGCGCGATCGAGCGTTTTTTTTGCGGGAAGAAGGTGCTTATTCTCGGGTTCGGGCGCGAGGGGCGATCGACGCTCGGACTTCTCCGAAATATCGACTGTACGGTCGGGATCGCCGACAAAAACCTCGCGGTCACGGACGAGATCAAGGATCTCGCCCTCCACGGAGGCGAAAACTACCTCGACGCGATGGCGGACTATGACATCATTATGAAGTCGCCGGGAGTCCCCCTCCTCGGCGAGATCCCCGAGGAGATCAAAAAAAAGATCACGGGTCAGACCGACCTCCTCCTCCGTTTTTGTCCGAACCCGATCGTCGGGATCACGGGGACGAAGGGAAAATCGACCACCTCCTCGCTGATCTTTCACTTTCTAAAAAACGCGGGGAAGGACGCGCTCCTCGTCGGGAATATCGGCGTCCCGCCGCTCGAATGTCTCGGCTCGCTCCGCGAAAATACGATCGTCGTCTGTGAGATGTCCTGTCACCAGCTCGAATACGTCCATGCCTCGCCGAGGGTCGGCGTTTATCTCAATCTCTTTGAGGAACACCTCGATCACTATAACAGCTTCGCGGACTATGCACGGGCGAAGGAAAATATCTGGAAATATCAAAGCGCGGACGATCTTTTGATCGCGGAGAAGGCGCTGATCGACCCCGCGATCGGTTCGCGGGTCGTGTCCGCGAGCTTAAGCGAAAAAGCGGATATTTCCCTCACGGAGAACGGACTTTTTTATCTCGGGAAGTCGATCCCCTTCTCCGCGCTCCCGACCCGCCTCATCGGGCGGCATAATTACTATAACATCGGGATCGCCATGCGCGCGGCGGCGGCATTCGGCTGTACCGAGGAGGAAATGGAGCGGGCGCTCCCGAGCTTTTACGGACTGCCCCACCGACTCGAATCGGTCGGTTTTTTCGGCGGCGCGGAGTATATCAACGACAGCATCAGTACCTGCCCGAGTACGACGATCGCGGCGGTACGATCCTTTGATCGGGTCGATACTCTCATCATCGGAGGAATGGATCGCGGGATCGATTATGGTGAGCTGGTCGATTTTATCAACAAAAGCGCGATCGAACACGTCGTTCTCCTCCCCGACAGCGGTCATAAGCTCGCGGATCGGCTCGACCCCCAAAAACGCGCGATCTATATCGCGAAGGACTTAGCGGACGCGGTACGGTACGCGAAAAAGGTGACGAAGATCCGCTGTCTCCTCTCCCCCGCCGCCGCGAGCTATGGATTTTATAAAAACTTTGAGGAGCGCGGCGAGCATTTCCGTAAGCTTTGTTCGGAGGAGTAGACCTCCTCGGGAACTTACGGAATGGTGAATGGCGACGGAATTTTTGCGCTGTGGTTTGTCGGGTTTCCGCAGGAATACTGTATGTATTTCAAGGAAAGACGGCAAGGCACAGTACAAAAAGGACTAGTCAGGCAGTATTTCGGAAGTTTCCGAGGTGGTCAAATGAAAAACAAAAAATTGTCGAATTTTTACAAGACTTTCCGAAGGAACCCTGTTATAATTAAAAAAAGCGGAACGACCGCGTAACAGGAAAGGAACGAAAACGATGAAAAAAGAATTTGACTGCTGTCCCGAGACGATCAACGAGGCGGAGCTTTACGGCTTTTCGTGGATGGAAAACGTCCTCGCGATTCCCTCGCCGCTCGTGCTTGTCACGGGCTATAAGCCGAACGGGAAGCAGAACGCGACCATGCAGTCCTGGCTCACCTTTACGAGTGATAACGGGTTTTACTGCGTCTTCGCGAGCGTAAACAAGCATACGCATATGTACGAATCCGTCCGCCGCACGAAACAGCTCGTCGTAAACTTCCTCTCAAAGGATGTTTTTATGAAATGTATGTCGACGATCGAGAATAACGGCTATGAGGAGGACGAGATCACACGCGCGGGGCTTACCGCCGAGCCCGCCTTAAAGGTCAACGCGCCCCGGGTCAAGGAGTGCTTCCTAAATCTCGAATGTGAATACGCGTGGGAAAAAGACCTTATCCCGAATGGGGATCATGTCGTTTTATGCGTCAAGGTCGTAAGCGTTTGTATGGATGAGGAGCGCTTTAACGAGGCGAAAGCGGGTCGGTACGGCGAAACGGGCTATCTCTATAATATCCATTCGCCGATCGATCCCGAAACGGGAAAGGCGGCGAGTACCTGCGTCGGGATCATACAAAAGTTCGCCGAATACGACGAGCTTTAAAGCGTATTTTTAGCTTTAAGCGTGAAACAGCGCCGCGCAAGCCGTAAGAGAGCCTTGCGCGGCGCGTTTTATTTCCGTTTTCGCCCGATCTCAAAAAATTTACGCAAAAAGTCAAGACAAAAGCCGCCCGTTATGGTACAATGAGATTACAGACAAAAGCGCTTTTCTGTATTATTCATCACGGAGGAAGAATATGAAAAACTTCTGTATCTTCGCCGACGCGGTCGACTATATCGAAGAAAATCTTTGTAACGATCTAAGGTAGGAGGAGATCGCGGCGGCTTGCTGCTGTTCCCTCTCCGCCCTTCAAAAAATATGGCGTTACTGTACGCACACGAGCCTTAAGGAGTATATCTCAAAACGGAGGCTCACGCGTTGCGCCGAGGAGATCATGAACACGGATCATACCCTTACGGAGATCGCCATGAAATATCGGTACAACTCCCCCGAGGTCTTTACGCGGGCGTTTCGGAAGCTTTGGGGAATTTCTCCCTCCAAATTCAGATCGGAACGACACTCGACGGGCATCTTTCCCCGAATCCTCCCCGTCGATCAAGAACAAGGAGGTAAACCTATGAGCAGAAGAGTTGATATTTCGGAGTTATACGACGAGCTCCAACAAAAGCGCGAGGGCTACGTGCTTTGTTACGACGTCGTGGGGCTCGACGAGGTCAATAAGACCTTAGGAAGGAAAACGGGCGACGCGGCGATCCTCGAAGCCTTTCGCCGAATAGACGCGGCGGCGGGCGCGGAAATGATCGTGTTTCGGATCGGCGGAGACGAATTCGCGATCGTAACGGGACTTACGGAAAAGGAAGCGGTCGAAGCCGAGGCGGAGAAGGTACTCTCTCAAAACGGGAAAACGATCCTCGCCGAGGGGAGGGAGCTTCCCGTTTCGCTACGCGCGGGGGCGATCCGTCTCGGCGCGGAGAAAAAGCACAATATCCGCTATGACGAGCTTTTCGGTCGATTAAGATATGTGACCGACCACGCGCAAAACTTGGGGAAGGTGGATTTTTGCGCCGAGTGACGAAAGACGCGGAAAGCGCGGCGGTCGCAGAGAGCGATAGGACACGATCCCTTCAAAAAAATAACGGAAAACTCCCGAGGCGTAATAAAAAGCGCCTCGGGAGATCTTTATTCGACCGATCCGGGTAACGCCTCCGTCGAGCTACCGAGGAAGAGCCTTTTCCTCCCCTTTTTTGAGGCGACGGGGATCGCGAAAAGCAGAGCCTTCCCGATATTGTCGGCGATCATACAGTACCATACCTCGCGCAGTCCGAAGCCCCAGAATCGCACACAAAAGAAGCTCAACAAAATACGGATACCCCACATACAAAGCGTTTCGACCAGGAACGCGTACCGCGTTTTCCCCAGTCCGTAAAAAACGCCCTCCGTTACGATCATAAGCCCGTAAAACGGCTCGGAGAGCGCGACGATCCTTAACATCTCCGCGCCCAGAGCCGCCGCCTCCCCGGAGTCGATAAAAAGCCGCATCAGCGGGAGCGAGGTAAAATATAAGACCGCCCCGCTCACGACCATCATACATAGCATTAAGACCGCGCTCAGCCGACAGACCGCCTCAAACCGCCTTTGGTCGCCCTCGCCGAGCGCCATACCGATCATCGTCGAGGTCGCCGTCCTAAGCCCATAGCCCGATATGTAAAAGATCGTCTCGACCGTCACCGCGACGGAATGGGCGGCAAAAACGGTATTCCCCATTCCCGTCACGAGGCTCGCGAACACCACATAGCCCAAGCAGGACGCCATACCCGTCCCGAGAACGGGAAAGCTGATCCGAACCATTTCGGAAAGGCTCGCGCGGTCGATCCGAAAGCTTTTCCACCCCCAGCGTAAAAGACGATTTCGCCGATACGCCGCGAACATCAAGATCCCCGAGAGGGTATATGAGATCGCCGTCGCCAAAGCCGCGCCGACGACCCCGAGCCCCGCCCGATAGATCAGGAGGTAGTTTAAAACGGCGTTCAGCGCGTTTGAGCCAAAATTGATCAGCATCGGCGTTCTCATATTCGCCGTCGCCCGAAGCGCGGCGGCGAAAACGATCCCCGAACAGCGAAAGATCATCGGGAGGCTAATGATCAAAAAATACGCCGACGCCGTCTCGCGGATCGACGGCTCGGCGCCCATCCACGCGGGGATCATCGGGCTTAGCGCGGCGGAAAGTCCGCCGAGGATCAGCCCGATCGCGGGGACGGATAAAAGCGTCTGTTGGGAGACGCGGCGGATCTTTTCGTGATCGCCGCTCCCGACCGCCTTCGCGATCATCGCGAGTACCGCGACGGAGACGGCGGAGGGGACGCTGTTGATGAGCCACGAGACGGTCGTCGTCACATTGACGGCGGCGGTCGCGTCCTCGCCGAGCCGCCCGACCATCGCGGTATCGACGTATTGTAAAAGCGTAGATAAAAGCTGTTCGATCACGGTCGGGACGGAGAGCCGCAGGAGCGTTCGGAGCGTTTCGCGACGGTAGAGCCTTTCTTCGCGGTTTTTCATTTTTTTACTTCCTTCCGGGGAATTTTACAATTCCTCATTATATCAGCTTTTCGCGAGCTTGTCAAGCCGCCGAAGGGTCGCCGAAAAAGCCGCCGAAGGCGTTCCCAAAAAAATAAAGACTATGTATCATCGGAGCAGGTCGATAAAGAAACGCGGGACGGTCTCGCGCTCCGTCGAAACGGGGATCTCATCCCCCGCGAACATCGCCGCGAGCGAGCGCCCGATCAGCCGCCCGGTATAGACCGCCTGATCGATCGAATTACCGTGAGAGCCGACCTCAATCAGGAGCGAGCCGACCGAGAGCTGTTGATTATACTGACAATATTGAAACAGGATCGGACGGCTAAGGGTCGGATAACGCGCCTCCACCGCCTGTTGGAGCGCGCTCGCGAAGCGAAGGTTCTCCAAATAATTCGGAATATCGTAGCTCCCGTCGTCCGCCGCCGAAATGATCATAAACTGCGCCGCCTTTTTCCCGTCGATCTCCGTTACGGCGCTCACGCGCGTACCGTCCTCCTCCTCGACCGCGTCGCGGTGAACGTCAAGAATGATCTTGATCGACGGGAACTCGTTTAAGAGGCGGACGGTCGTCTCATAGCTCCGCGTATACGCGCCCGTATATCGGTCGTCGTGGATCGTCCCGTCGTGGAGCACCGCGATCCCCGCCGAAGCCAGCTCCTCCGCGATCGCTGTCCCCACCGAGACGACGCTGTTTTCGGGATCTTCGGAGCGACAGGTATAGCTTTCGTCGTAATAGCCTTTTTCGCTCGGCTCATAGCTCTCGTTCGTGTGCGTGTGAAGGATCAGTACCTGCGGCTCGTCGCTGTAAAGCTCGAGACTGATCCCGTGAGGGCTTGTCGCCTCGCGATAGACCGTCTCGGCGGACAGCTCGGTACAGTTCCGTATCTGCCCGCCCTCCGGGAGGTCAATAAAATCCGTCCCGCCGTTCGCGGTAAAGGTCGTCTCGCGGATCAGCCCGCTATGCTCCGAAAAAACGGAGAGATCCTCGTCCGTGTCGGAGATGTTGCGGGATAAAAAAGCCGCCTCCTTTTTTTCTGTGGAAGGCGCGGAGCGCTCGACCTCCTTCGCCTCCTCAGGGGCGCTTTCCTCGGCGGGGAGGGGCTTGTACAAAATGAGACTGCCGTTATTGACGTCGCGGGGATCGCTCAACGGATAGACCGAGAAGCGCGCCGCCTCCGTCATAAACCGAACCGCGTCGGGCATGACCTCCGACGCGAGGATCGACAGGATCGGCGCGAGCGTCAGTACGCCGCCCGCCAACAGTCCCCGAAGCCCGCTCTTTTTTACGACCGTTTTTATAATTCTCATCGTTCTTCGTCATTCCCTTTCCTGTCCGTTGATATTGTACAACATAACCCGACGCCGAGCGGCGTCCTTTCGGCTACGCCGAAGCGTTTGATCTGCGGATCATATCCGCGGCTCAAACGGTTATTAGTATCAATGTATGCGCGGAAGGGACGGGATATGCTCGCTCATAGGAGAAGCGCGGAAAGCTCGTCCTCGGTTAGGACGGGATTTAACGCGCGGCTCAGCGCCGACCCGATCAGGCGGGCGTAGCGATCCGTGATCCGATCGATATTCCGAGGCGTGACCATAAAAGGCTCTTTGTTCGGCTGTTCATAATCTATCACAGTAGGAACGCCGATCGCGTAGACTCTTCGCCCGACGGTCTTTTCGTTCAGCGCCCGTCGGCTGTTCCCGACGCCCGCGCCCGGCTCGATCCCGGTATCGGTGACTTGGATCGTCCGACAGAGGCGATCGCGCTCGGCGCAGGCGAGCGCGTCCACCGCCACGATATACGCCGCGTCGACCCCGTCCGCGACCAAGCGCACCTGACGGGCGCTCTCGATACCGGTCTGACCGGTCACGCCCGTCCCGAGTACATATACCTTACGCAGACCGAGCGCCGAAAAATCCTCGTGCTCCGATAAATGCGCCGTGGCGGGGATATGGCGAAGACTTTTCGCTCCGAGGCTGTCCGCGCTGATCCGCTCGTTCCCGAGCCCGACGACGAGGACGCTCCCCTCACGCGGGAGGAGGCGCGATAGGAGGCGAAGGATCGCCTCGCCGCAGTCCTCCTCCTCGACGAAAAGCGTAAAATAACGCCCCGCCGACCGACCGAGCCGTTTTTCCCGTTCGGCGTCGATCGTGACCTCGGTGCATTTTATGCCCGAGATCTCATAGTTTCGGATAAAGCCGCGATCGCTCCTCGGGTCGAGGCTCGCGTTTTCACAGATCAGGTCGCTTCGCTTCATAGATCGGATACTCCTCCCCTTCTTATGGCAACACCGCGCAATGAACGGCTACGCCTTTGCCGTCCGATTGACAGCCATATTTTCCGCCATATTGCACAGAATTTTTTTTGAAAGGCGTCAGCCTTCCTGCAAAAATTCCGTACAATCTGACAAAAAATCTGACTGCCACTCGAACGACAATCATTGTGCGGTGTAGCCATATGAAATAAATGAAAAAAATCAAAAAAAAGACTTGCAATTTCAAAAAAAATGTGATATAATACATTGTACTGAAAAAAAGCAGGATTATACAGATTTGGGATAAGGGGGTGCAAAAAAGGTGCCGAATATTAAATCCGCGAAGAAAAGAGTCTTAGTCGCGAACGTCAGAAACGCGCGCAACAAGGCGGCAAAGACCGAGTTAAAAACGGTTCTGAAAAAAGCCAGAGCGGAATCCGCCGACGCACAGACGGTAAAGACCGCTGTTATAAAGCTCGACAAGGCTGCGGGAAAAGGCTTGATCCATAAGAACAAGGCGGCCAGACTTAAATCCCGTCTCGCCAAGAAGGCGAACGCGTAAGCCTTAAAACGACAAAATCGAAACGGAACAGACAAATCCAACGAGGTTTGTCTGTTTTATTTTGTCCGTTTAAAATGTACATAGCGTAAAGATTTCGGTAAATTTAAAATTTTTTCGCTGTTCATATTGACAAAACAGAGATCCTGCAATATAATGTATATTGCACACTTCACGGCGACCGACCACAATATATTGTGGTCGAGCCGTTTCAGTATCAGGTAAAAGGGGTTCCAACACAATGATCACTAAAATTCAGAAACGCGACGGCAGAGAGATGCCGTTCAATCTTCAAAAGATCGCGGACGCGATCTTTAAGGCGGCGACCGCCGTCGGCGGGAAGGACTATGACTCCGCGATGGAGCTCGCCGAAGAGGTTTGTCGGATCTTGGAAAAAAACTCGGAACAGACCGAAACGATCCCGACGGTAGAAGAAGTCCAGGATGCGGTCGAAAAAGTCCTTGTCGAGCGCGGTCACGCCAAGACCGCGAAGGCGTATATCCTCTATCGCGCGAATCGTACCCGGATCCGCGAGATGAATACGACGCTGATGAAGACCTATGAGGATCTCACCTTTAAGGCGGCGCGGGATTGTGACATCAAGCGCGAGAACGCCAACATCGACGGCGATACCGCCATGGGAACCATGCTGAAATACGGCTCGGAGGGCGCGAAGCAATTCAACGAGATGTACGTCCTCGACCCTGTCCACTCAAAGGCGCATATCGAAGGCGATATCCATATCCACGACCTCGATTTTTTGACGCTGACGACGACCTGTTGTCAGATCGACATAAAAAAGCTGTTTAAAAACGGTTTTTCGACCGGGCATGGCTATCTCCGCGAGCCGAACAACATCGGGAGCTATTCCGCGCTCGCCTGTATCGCGATCCAGTCCAACCAAAACGATCAGCACGGCGGTCAGTCGATCCCGAACTTTGACTACGCGATGGCGGACGGCGTAAGGAAATCGTATGAACAGCTTTATAAAAAGAATATCGTCCGCGCCGTTATGTTAAAAACGGATACGGAGAACGATCTCGCCGTCGAGGAAAAGGTCGAGGCGTACATGAAACAGCTAAAGCAGGAACAAGAACTCGTTCCCTCCCTCGCGAACGACAGCGGCTACGCCGAGGCGGAGCGCGAAGCGCTCATCGAGATCGTCGGGGACGAAAAGATCGCCAAGGAGATCCAGTCCTTCGCCGTCAACCTCACCAAAAAGGAAACGAACCGCGCGACCTATCAGGCGATGGAAGCGCTCGTTCATAATCTCAATACGATGAACAGCCGCGCGGGCGCACAGATCCCCTTCTCCTCCATCAACTATGGGACGGATACCTCCCCCGAGGGACAAATGGTGATCGAGAACGTCCTCCTCGCGACCGAAAAGGGTCTCGGGAACGGCGAGACCCCGATCTTCCCGATCCATATTTTTAAGGTTAAAGACGGGATCAACTATAACCCCGGCGAGCCGAATTATCACTTATTCAAGCTCGCCTGCCGCGTATCGGCGAAGCGGCTCTTCCCCAATTTTTCCTTCATCGACGCGCCGTTTAATCTCCCTTATTATAAGGAAGGCGACTATAACACCGAGATCGCGTACATGGGCTGTCGCACGCGCGTGATCGGGAACGTATATGACCCCTCGCGCGAGATCGTGACCGGGCGCGGGAATTTAAGCTTTACCTCGATCAACCTCCCCCGCCTCGGGATCCGCGCGGAGAAGGATATTGTCCGCTTTTTTGAGATGCTCGAGGACGAGATGGATCTCGTGATCGACCAGCTCATGTATCGCTATAAGATCCAGTCGCAAAAGCGGGTCAAGAATTATCCCTTCCTCATGGGACAGGGGATCTGGATCGACTCGGACAAGCTCGGTCCGAACGACTGCGTCGGGGAGATCTTAAAGCACGGTACGCTCTCCGTCGGGTTTATCGGCTTGGCGGAATGTCTCGTCGCCCTCATCGGCGAGCATCACGGACAAAGCGCGCGCGCGCAGGAGCTCGGCTATAAGATCATCAGCCGTATGCGCGCGAGAATGGACGAGGAATCGGCGAAAACGGGCATGAACTTCTCTCTCCTCGCGACGCCCGCCGAGGGACTCTCGGGGAGGTTCGTTCGGATCGACCGCGAAAAATACGGCGAGATCAAGGGGATCACCGACCGCGAGTATTATACCAACTCCTTTCATATCCCCGTCTACTACCACATTTCGGCGTTTGAAAAGATCCATCTCGAGGCGCCCTATCACGCGCTCACGAACGCGGGACATATCAGCTATGTCGAGCTTGACGGCGACCCGCTCGGAAATCTCGACGCTTTCGAGCAGATCATACGCTGTATGAAGGAGGAGGGGATCGGCTACGGCTCGATCAACCACCCCGTCGACCGCGACCCCGTCTGCTGTTATACGGGGATCATCGGCGACCGCTGTCCGAAATGCGGGCGCTCCGAAAACGAGCATACCATCATGCGCGAGCGAATCAAACGAATCCGCAGGGAGCAAGGACAGGAGCGCGAATAAGGCGACAGCCGCGCCTTCCCCAAAAAAATAAACAAAATTTAACAAAAACAGCGTGATTTCTCTTGACAACGCAAGGCGAATCTTCTATAATAGATAAAGCTAAAAATTTATTTTATATTATACAGGAGGCAAAAATATGAGAGTTTATAATTTCAGCGCAGGTCCGGCGATGCTGCCGGAGGAGGTTCTGAAAACGGCGGCGGAGGAAATGCTCGAATACGGCACGAGCGGTCAGTCCGTCATGGAGATGTCGCATCGCTCGAAGGAATACGGCGCGATCATCGAGGAATGCGAAGCGAAGCTCCGTAAGATCATGGCGATCCCCGACAACTATAAGGCGCTTTTTTTACAGGGCGGCGCGTCTATGCAGTTCGCGATGGTTCCGCTCAACCTTATGAAAAAGGGCAAGGCGGATTTCGTCGTGACCGGTCAGTGGGCGACCAAGGCGTATAAGGAGGCTCAACGCTTTGGGACGGCGAATATGGTCGCGTCCTCAAAGGATAAGACCTTCTCGTATATCCCCGAGCTCGACTCCTCAAAGTTTGACCCCGACGCGGATTATTTCCATATCTGCTTGAACAATACGATCTACGGGACGAAGTTCCCGACCCTTCCCGAGACGGGGAACGTTCCGCTCGTCGCCGACCTGTCCTCCTGTATCCTCTCCGAGCCAGTCGACGTATCGAAGTTCGGTCTGATCTACGCGGGCGCGCAGAAGAACATGGGATCCGCGGGGCTTACCGTCGTGATCATTCGCGAGGATCTGATCCCCGAATTTCCCGAGGACTCAAAAGTCCCGACCATGCTCCAGTATAAGACCCACGCCGACAACGGCTCGATGTTTAACACCCCGCCGACCTACGGGATCTATATCCTAAAGCTTGTCCTCGAGTGGATCGAGAAGAACGGCGGACTGAGCGCCATGAAGGAGCGCAACGAAAAGAAGGCGAAGCTGATCTACGACTTCCTTGACGGGTCGAAGATGTTTAAGGCGACCGTTCAGGGCAGCTCCCGCTCGCTCATGAACATTCCGTTCGTGACCGGGAACGACGAGTTGGACGCGAAATTCGTCGCGGAGGCGAAGAAGGCGGGCTTCGTCAACCTCAAGGGACATCGGAGCGTGGGCGGTATGCGCGCGTCGATCTATAACGCGATGCCGATCGAGGGCTGTGAAAAGCTTGTAGAATTTATGAAGAAGTTTGAAGCGGAAAACGGCTGATCCCGAGAAAGGACGACACGATGGAACGATTCGTAAAAACGTATAACCAAGGGAATACGCTTACCTCCGGGAAGGTCGAGGTTCTCGTCGATACCGTTACGGGCGTGAATTACCTGTATCGACAGATAGGCTATTCCGGCGGGCTCACCCCGCTCCTCGACAAGGACGGGAAGCCGATCGTGACCCCGCTTACGCCCGAGCAAAATCAATAACAGAAAGCAGGTATCAAAATGTACAATATCCAAACGCTGAATAAGATCGCCGCCTGTGGCACGGATCTATTTGATAAGGAAAAGTATACCTTCGGCGAGGAGATCGCCGACCCCGCCGCGATCTTAGTCCGCTCGGCTTCCATGCACGACATGGAGCTTGGCGATAGCCTCCTCGCGATCGCGAGAGCGGGCGCGGGAACGAACAATATCCCGATCGACAAATGCACCGAAAAAGGGATCGTCGTCTTTAATACCCCCGGCGCGAACGCGAACGCGGTAAAGGAGCTCGTGATCGCGGGGCTTCTCCTCTCGAGCCGTAAGATCCCCGCCTCGATGGAATGGATCAAGAGCCTTAAAGGGAAGGGCGACGAGGTCGGAAAGCTCGTCGAAAAAGGAAAGAGCCAATTCGCGGGACCCGAGATCAAGGGGAAAAAGCTCGGGATCATCGGCTTAGGCGCGATCGGCGCACTCGTCGCGGGCGCGGCGGCGGCGCTCGGTATGGAGGTCTACGGCGCGGATCCCTTCCTCTCCGTCGACGGCGCGCTTCGCTTACCCGCGACCGTCCACTATGTAAAGACCAACAAGGAGATCTTTGAGACCTGTGATTATATCACGCTCCACGCGCCCGCGACTCCGGACACAAAGGGCATGATCAACGCGGAAACGATCGCGACGATGAAAAAGAGCGTCCGTATCTTAAACTTCGCGCGCGGCGACTTAGTCGACGGTAAGGCGATCCTCGACGCGCTCGCGAACGGCGGGATCGCGGCGTATGTGACCGACTTCCCGACCGACGACATGATCGGCGCGGAGGGCGTGATCGCGATCCCGCACCTCGGCGCTTCGACGCCCGAGAGCGAGGATAACTGCGCGGTCATGGCGGTCAACGAGCTGATCGCCTACCTCGAGAAGGGCGACATCGTCAACAGCGTCAACCTCCCGAGCGTAACACTCGCCGCGACGGGCGACGCGAAGATCTGCGTGATCCACAAGAATGAGGAAGGGCTGATCTCAAAGATCACCGCCCAAGTTTCCGAAAGCGGACTCAATATCGAAAACATGGCGAGCCGCTCAAAGAAGGAGATCGCGTATACGGTTCTCGACGTAAAGGGGAACGCCGACGGCGTTTCCGAAAAGATCAAGGCGGTAGCGAACGTGATCGGCGTTCGGGTCGTAAAGTAAGCAAAACAAAAACGAAGGGAGAAGGATCGGGAGCGGTTCTTCTCCCTTTTTTCTTCGGAGAGAAGGAGAGTGAAAATGAAAAAGTGGTATGACGAGGACTATGAATTTTTGATCGAGGTCGTTTCGGTCTCTCACGACGGGAGAACCGAAAACCATTGCCGCAACGGGGACGAGGTCGGGGACGTTTACCGCTGTACCTACGACTGCCCCGTAAACGAGCGGGGGCGCGGCTTTTGCTCAAAGTCCATACTCCTGCTTTTTCCAATGCTTGAGACCGTTCGCGGCGGCGGCGACCTACGGAGGATCGGCGGCTTCTCCCCGACGGGGAACACGCCCGACTCGCCGCTTCAAAAGGAATTTCTCTGTCCCGACGGGGTCATCACCTATCGTTTAACGGCGAAAAAGACGGGCGGCGAAAACTATCACACGGGCGGATTTTATCGCGAGTGAGTCGAGAAAGGAGCTTATCATGATCCGAGAAGTAAACGCGGACGACCTATACGGTCTTTTACGGCTTTATACCCACCTCCACGAAAAGGAGATCCCCGAAAAGAGCGAAGCGCTGACCGCGCTCTGGAACGCCGTTCTCGGCGACAAAAATCATCACATCATCGTCGCCGAGGAGGACGGGGCGATCGTTTCCTCCTGCGTTTGCGTCATTGTCCCGAACCTCACCCACGGTCTGCGTCCTTACGCCTTGATCGAAAACGTCGTAACGGACACGCGATACCGAAAGCGCGGGCTCGCGACCGCCTGTCTCGACCGCGCGAAGGAGTTCGCCCAAAAGGCGAACTGTTATAAGCTCATGCTTTTAACGGGGTCGAAGGAGAAAAGCACCCTCAATTTTTACCGAAAAGCGGGCTATAACAGCGAGGATAAGACCGCTTTTATTCAATGGCTTTAACAACGATGACCCCCGCACGGGCTTTTCCCGTGTGGGGGTCTTTATATTGAAACCTCAATCGTCTATCAGAACCTCCTCCTCGGCGACCCGAATATCGCTCGCGATCCCGTTCCTTCGGATCAATTCACAAAGCTTATCATACAGCCCCTCGGGGGTCTTAAAGCGATCCGGCGTACCGACAATATGGATCGTATCATTATCGATCGTGATCGAGGCGCTCCAGCCCTTTGGATAAAGGCGGATATATCCCGTATCCGCCGACGAAGCCGTAACGCCCCCGGGAAGGTACGCGCTCTCCCCCGCCCCGTCGAGGATCGATCTTTTGAGCTTATCGAGCGTTTTTTCGTCGCTTAACTCATAGCTCTTTAACGCGCCCGGTTCGGAAAGCTCCGCGCCGCCGATCTCGTTAAAATTCTTATCGATCAGATATTCGTCGAGCGTGTTATAGAATACGGGCGTCGCGAGCTCCTTCTGCTTACAGTACTCCGTCAGGATCGCGCGTACCTCAGCCTCTTTGATCGTAAAACCGTATCCGCCGAAGTAAACCGTCCCGTCCGCGCAAAATTCAAAGGAGACGCGGCGAAGCGCTTTTTTAGAGGTAAGCGAAACGGTGATCACCGGCGTATGATCGCGCGCGGTCACGGGGATAAGCTTGGTCTTATCGTACTTTTTCAACAGCTTCTCCAAAAACGCGCCGTCCGCGACCTGTCCGCTCATCAGACAATCGTAATAATTCCCGATCCGAACGGCGATCCGCGCGTAGTTCTCCCGTGAGCCGATCAGCGCCGAAAGATCGCCGACCTTCTTTGGCTCAAACGAACGATAGCGTGATCTCAGGCGCTCGGTAAGCCGTTCGAGCGCTTCTTCGCCGAGCCGATAATACTCCGCCCCCGAATAGCTCTCGCCGTCGACCGCGACGATCCCGTCCGTATAGACCCTAAGCCGGCATACCTCCGCGTCGTCCTCAACGTCGACGTCAAGATCCTCCTCGTCCTCGGGATCGCCGCCGCCAAAGAGAGAGCCGTAATCCTTACGGGGAGAGAAATCAAATTCGTTTATCGCGGGGATCGTCGGCGGGGTCGCTATCAGCCGAACGTATAAAAGCTCCTCCCCTATCGCCGTCGGTCGCTCCGTCCGCTCCGCCGCCTCTAAGAGCTTCGCGATCTCTTGGTCGCGATAGATCTCCTCGGCGAAGCCCTCCGCGATCGGAAGCTCGTAACGCTCTCCGTCGATCAGGCAATAGCCGCTCTGTAAAAAGCTATCCGAGATCCCGCACCCGATCAGCGCCCGAACCTCTTCGCCGAGCGTAGCCTCACTCGGGATCGCGGGGACGCCCATATTCGGATTTTCGTCCTGCTCGTTATCGACCACCGTATCCTCGTCGTTGTCAAAAGACGCGTCGTCGTCGTCCGAGTCGTCGGACGTTACCTCCTCCGCGTCGTCGTCATACCACTCGTCATCGTCCTCGGCGTCCGTATCCGCGTCGTCCATGTCCGCTTCGTCCAAGACCTCAACGTCCGTATCGCCGCCCGCAAGAGGCGCGTCGTCGTCATCAATATCATCATCGTCGTCGACATCATCATTGTCGACATCGTCGCCGTCTCCCGTCGGGGGGAGCGCCTCCGTATCCGTCGGTACGGTCGCATCGGACGCGTTCCCCGAGACCTCCGAGCCTTCGGCGGGCGCGTCCTCTGCCCCGGAGGCTTCAAAAGCGGTCGTTGTTGGGGAAGGAGACGCTCCCCCGGAGGTCGTGTTGTCGTCGGGAAGGTCGCTCGTCTCCTCGGGCTCTTCATCTTCGGTCGGCTCTTCCAAAATGGTCTCCTCGTCTTGATCCGTCGTATCCTCGGCGATCTCGTCCTCGGTATCCGCCATTTCGAGATCCGCTCCGCTGTCGCGACCCGGCGTGGTCGCCGAGGTCGTCTCCTCCGTCTCTATGGGATGAACGTCGATCGAGGCGTCCATGATCCGAGGGAGTAAGACCGCGCACCCCACCGCGATCGCGGCGCAGGCGGCGACCGCCATGATCCGTATATATTTTTGAGCCACGCGATCCGTCTTACGGATCAGGGCGCGCATCTCCTTCTCAAACGCCGCCGAAAAAACATGCTCCGTCGGCTCGACGAAAAGCTCTCTCGCGTATGGGACGGTAAGCGCCTCGTTGAGCGCCCGCTTTAATATTTCGTGCATAAAATGACCGATCCTTTCCGAATTTTATCTTATGTCATTTCTTCAATGGATCTCACGGCATTACGATATGATCCCATCCTCCTCTAAAAGGACGCGGAGCTTTTTCCGCGCACGCTGGAGCTGTTTCTTGACCGTTTCCTCCTGTTCGGCGAGGATCGCCGCGATCTCTTTGACATTCAGCTCGCGGACATGAAACAGATACAGCGGCTCGGCGTACCGCTCGGGGAGGGCGCGGATCGCCTCGACGACACGCTCATAGCCGAGCTTAGATAAGACCTCGTCCGAGACGTCCTCGGAGACCGCGCCGAGCTCGTCCATTTCATCGAGCGCGAAGGAGGGGTCTTTTTTCTCACGCCGATAAAGGTCGATCGCCGCGTTTCGGATCACGATCTTTAAATACGCCTCCCGCTCCGTCGTCCCGAGAGGAGAAATTTTTGAAAAGCTCCGCGCGACGGTAAAAAACGCCTGACTTACCGCCTCCTCCGCGTCGTGATGATTACCCAAAATACGAAACGCAAGCGAAAAAAGCCGATCCTTATAGGTTCGGTAAAGCGACTCGAAATCCGCCTTTTCCTCCGGCTCGTCGATCATCGCTATAAAAAACGCAATCATTGCCGTTCTTGTACCGAGATCACGAGCGACGGACGAAAAAAGCGTAAAAAGCCGTTTTCGGCTCTTTCGCCTAAGCCTTCGCGTACCGTTCGGATCGCGGCAGTACTCCTTTCCTCTCGTATCAAAGCCCCGCTTTGACCTGCTTCATAAAATAAGAACGAAGCAAAGGGGCGAAAAGGGACAAAATTTCCCTAAATTTTTTTAAATCGGATCGCCTCGGGAACTTCCGAGGTGGTCTGTTATTTCATGAGCTGAAAGCCGATCACGCCGCCCACCGCGATCAGCGCCCCCGCTACGCTCAGCTTTGAGCCGTATTCCCCGCGAAAACAGCCGATCAGAAACAGCGCGACCAAGATCAGCGGCTGGATCATCGAATAGCCCGTAAGGCTCACCGAGAGCGCCGCGTTCTCGGCGTAAAGCCCGACCGCGTTCGGGAGCTTTGTCACCGCCGTGATCAAGACGCCCTTTTTCTTTTCCCGCGCGGCTTGGAGGATATGCGCCTTCGGCGCGAGGACGACCGCGAGGAGGATCAGCGCGAAATAAAGGATCTGGGTGCTGTCGCCGTAAGGCGCGGCGTAGCGCATGATCAGCGCGTACCCGAATTTAACGGCTATGTAAAAGACAAGCGGGAGCGCGATCTTTTGATACCGCACCGCCTTACGGTTGCTCCGCGCGATCAGGATCAGCCCGACCGCCGTCACGGCGATAAAAATCAGCCCCGAGACGCGAAAGCCGCCGCCGTAGACAAAGGCGTCCGTAAAATAGGAGAGAAACAAGACCGCCCCGAGCCACGCCTTCAGCTCGAAAGCACTCATCTCGGTCAAGATCGCCGTACCGAGCAAAAACTCGAAAAGCTTATTCGCCGCGATCAGCCCCACGAAGATCGCCAGCTGCCACGAAAAAGGCGAAAACGAGACCCCGAGGATCGGGAGGAGCGCCGTCATAAAGACCGCCGTCGCCGCCGCCATAATAAACGTGATCCTTATCCCGCTCAGCTTCGCGGTACTCGCCGCGTATTTATCCGCGAGCGAACAGACCGTATAACAGCCCGCCGCCAACAGGATCATTTCCATAAGATCGCCCCATTCACTTTTTTGATGATACCGCCTTTATTATAGCGAATGGGGAAAGGTTTGTCAAGCCGGGAGAAAGGATTGACTTTCGATAAAAAGTATGTTATACTATAGGCAACACCGCACAATTACCGCCTGCGGCTTTGCCGCCCGATTGACAGCCATAT
>JAMPCH010000011.1 GCA_023666265.1 Roseburia sp. | reverse complement strand
GCGTCCCGGCGGGGTCGCCGCTCTCGTCGCCGTACTCCGCCTCGACCCCGGGCGGGGGATCGGCGTTGGCGTCGTCGTCCGAGACCTCTCCCTCTTCGGGGAAGGTCTGCCCCTCCTCCGTGACCGCGCTCTCGTCGGGCGGGGGCGCTTCCGCCGTTGTCCCGCCGAAGCCGCTGACGGCGGCGGTCGGGTCAAAGGGGAGCCAGCCCGCGTTGTCGAAATAGACCTCGACCCACGCGTGAAGGTCCCCCTCGCGGAGGGTATAGCGATAGCGCCCGTCGTCGGTCGGCTCGCCCGCGCCCGACGCGGCGTAGCCCGTCACATATCGCGCGGGTATCCCGAGCTCGCGCATCGCGAGGACCATCGCCGTGGCGAAAAGGGCGCAATGCCCCTCGCGCGTCTCATAGAGGAAGTTAGAGAGCGACTCAGCCGCCGCGCCGTTATCGGTCGTCAGCGAGTAGGTGAAATGATCCTTAAAATAGCGACAGACCGCCGTCGCGGTATCAAATTCGGAAAGTCCGCCGATCACGCCCGCGTTATACATCTCCTCGACAAAGGGGAAGATCGACGGGTCGGACGGCATATACGCGCGGTCGATCAAGCCCCGATAAGCGGCGATCTTTTGGTCATATTCCGCGTTGGTCATCCCGTCGGGGAGCGTCCACGCGAGGTCGCCGCTCTGCTTCGCGAGCGTGATCGCCTCGGACATATACGAGTTCGCCATAAACGGCGTGAGCGAGAGACACTCAAAGGTCTTTAAATACCCCTTCCCGCTCCGCGCGCGGAGAATATAGTCGCCGAAGGTCTCAAAATAGTCGTTGTCGCGGAAGTTCAGCTCATAGGCGGCGACGGGCTGAAAGACGACCTTGGTGTTCCTTCGGTAAGTGATCGAGACCTTTTGGAGCGGGAAGAGCCGATCGGGATTATAGCCGAGCGAGCTTAGCCGCTGGCGCAACACCTGATATTGGAGGTCGGGATAAAAATCGGCGAGGAGGTCGGAATAGCGGTTTCCGTTCTCGTCGATAAAGCGCCCGTATTCGTCGCGGATCGCCGTCCACGCGCCGCCCGTATAGCTCACGCCGATGTCGCCGCGAAGGTAGACGGGGGTATCGTTTCGGTCGAGGATCACGTCGAGGACGGGGAGGTCGCCGTCGGCGGGTTCGCTGATCCCGATCCCGCCCGAGCGATCGCCATAGCCCGAATAGCTGAAATACCCGTTATCGTTCACCGAGCCAAAGCTTACGCCGAGCGCCCCGCCGACGCTGTCCGCGACGGTGACGCCCGCGTCGCGGACGGAGTTAAAAAACGCCTCATAGTTAAAGCCCTGACCCTCGGGGATGATCGCCGCCGCCGCGACGAGGATCGCCGCCGTGATCAAAAGGGCGACGAAGCTGTTGGCGTTATACTTAAAATAGCGCGGTAGGTCGCTCCCGAGCTTTCGCCCGAGGATAAAGAGACGCGTGCGTTTCCGATAGCTCCGCTCGTTACGGCGGAGCGCCTCGCGGGCGGCGCGGGGCTTCCCGAATACGAGCCGCCCGTCGAGCTCATAGCCGGTATCGACGGTATAAAGCGCCGCGTAAACGGTAAGGAAGGCGATCATCGAGGGGTGAAAGCCGCTGATCTCGGCGGTAAAGGCGGCGGCGGACAGTCCGCCGTAGATCGCCGCGACCGCGAGGGGGCGAAAGCGCGTCCGCGCGCAGACCGTAAATAAAAAGGCGATCAGAGCGCCGACCAAGAGCATACCGACGATCCACCCCAGATCCATCGAGCTGTCGTAATAGCCCGTCACGAGCCGATCATAGCTATGAAAGAGCATCGATCGGGTCGAGATAAGGCGGCTGTCGAGCCGAAGGAGGACGCGATCGGCGAAAAAGGACAACAGGCGTAAGAGCGGCGAGCGGAGGAGATAGGCGGCGACCCCGCCGACCGCCGCCGCCCCGAGATAGACGAAGCGCGCGGGGAAAAGCGAGGCGAGCGTAAAAAAGACGGCGCTAAAGCCCGCCGCCGCGAGCGACAGCGCGAGCTGATGATCGGTCAGGAGGTATAGATCGGTCAAGCTCCAGACCGCGCACCCCGAAAGCGAGCAAAGCAAAGCCAGCCGGATCAGGAAAAGCCCGATTAGGCGCGGGGGACGATTAAAATACGCGTCGTGTAAAACGGCGCTCTCTTCACCTGTTTTTTTCATGGATATGACCGTTTCCTTCCCGGGGAGGAAGTATTTCTCGTGATTTATCGATTTACTCCGCCAGCGCGTTTCTGAGCGATAGGGCGATCTCGTCGGGGTCGATGACCCTCACCCTTACGCGCTCCTCCGCGTCCGCGAGGAGCGCTAGGTCGCGCTCCGGCTCGCCGCCCGTTAAAAAGATCCTTATGCTCTTGGCGGCGGACAGCCCCCCGCCGAGCATCTCGCGAAGCTCGGCGGCGCTCAGGCGATCCGTCGCGATAAAGATCGTCTCGCTCTCGATCCGCCGCTCGACGAGCTCGCGGACGAGCGCCGCCGCGCCGCCCTTCGCGAGGATCGGTAGGACGGAGAAGGCGTAATAAAGCTTCTCATAATCCTCCGCCGTCTCCGCCGCGAAAAGCTCGGACGGCGTCCCCTCGGACGGACAAAAGAAATTCACCGCGCACCGTCCGTCGGCGATGATCTTCCCCGTTACGGCAAGCGATACCTCGATCGCCGCGTCGACCGCGCGGACGCGGTCTCCTTCGTCCGCGAGCCGCGAGGCGGTATCGGTGATGACGAGGGCGTTTGTCCCGAGGTTTTGTTCCATCTGTTTGATCATGAGCTTGTCCTGCTTCGCCGAGAGCTTCCAGTGAACGTGGCGGAGCGGCTCGCCCTCGACATATTCGCGGACGGCGGAGAAGGAATTATTCTCAAAAAAAGACATTTGGGTGCGTGCGCTGTCGTGATCGTCGCTGCAGAGCGCGTTGCTCTGATCGACGGTGAGCCGGCGCGGCGCGATCACCGCCCGTACCCCGGGGGTCAGGCGGATACGAAAGTGAAAGATCCCGAGGAGGTCATAGATCACCGCCTCGCTCAGTCCCAGCCGATATTCGCCCCGATATTTAAGACAGCCGTTAAAGATAAATTCCGATTTACGAAAGGGCATCACGCTCACGATCATCGTCTTATCGGCGACTAAATTCCCGTCCCCGTCCGGGAAAACGCCCGTCAGACGCATCGGCGAGACGGGGATCAAAAAGCGGTTTCTGACCGTGACGGTGACGGCGAATTGCTGGAGCTTTTGTGAGAAGACCCGCGCGGGCGAGACCTCGAGCTTTAGCGCGAGGCGCTCACAAACGAGGAGAAGGAACGTCGCGACGGGGAGGAGGAGCGCGGCGATAAAAAGCACGAAGGTAAGCTTACTGTTATACGCGCCGGCAAAAACCCCCGCCCCGATCACGAGGAGGAGATAGCCGATCCGATATTTCGCCATAGATAAGCTCCTTTCCCGGCGGTCATCGCGATAAAGGTCTTTTAGGGAAGGCGGCAAAGCGCCGCGCCTTCCCAAAAAAATAAAACGAAACGTCAAAAGAAGGGCGACTTACCCGTTTCTTAGGAAGGGCGGCTTTACCGACTTCACGATCTCGCGTAGGACGTCCATGACGTCGAGCCGCTTCATCTTAGCGTCCTGAGAGAGGCGGAGGCGGTGGGGGATCACATAGGGCGTCATACGGAGCGCGTCCTCGGGGACGACGTAGGCGCGGCTATTGAGGAAGGCGTAGCTTTGAGCCGCCCGCATCAGCGCGAGCGACGCGCGGGGACTCGCCCCGAGCCTGACCGCCGCGTGATTACGCGTCGCGGCGACCAGCTCGACGATATAGCGACAGACCGCCGGCTCGATATTGACCTCGCGTATCGTCTCCATCGCCGAGAGGATCTCCTCGCGCGTACAGATCGGTAGGACGTGATCGAGCGGGTCGCCGAGGCGGCGGTCGGCGATGATCCCGACCTCCTGTTCGAGGGTCGGGTATCCCATCGAGATCTTCATCATAAAGCGGTCGAGCTGTGCCTCGGGGAGGGGGAACGTCCCGACATAGCCGAGCTCGTTTTGGGTCGCGACGACCATAAACGGGTCGGGGAGCGGGTGGGTCACGCCGTCGACCGTCACCGTCTGTTCCTCCATCGCCTCGAGGAGCGCGGACTGGGTCTTTGGCGTGGCGCGGTTGATCTCGTCCGCGAGGAGGATATTCGCCATCACGAGCCCTTGGCGGTATTCAAAGCGGTTCGTCTCTTTATTATACATCGTAAAGCCGGTAATGTCCGAGACCATTACGTCGGGCGTAAACTGGGCGCGGCGGCTGATCAGCCCCGTCGCCTTCCCGAGCGCGAGCGCGAGGGTCGTCTTACCGACCCCGGGGACGTCCTCGACGAGGACATGACCGCCCGAGAGGAGCGCGATCAGGAGCATCGTCACGACCTCGCGCTTCCCGACGATGACCTTTTCGACTTCGTCGGCGACCTGTTGGAGCTTTTTATTTTTTCCGATTGCGTATTTATCCATTGTTACGTTCCTTATCTTTTGTCGAATTTTTATGCCTTGATTTTTTCGCTGCTCATTCAGTATAACATTTTTTTTCGTTAAAATCAACCACTTTGTGAAAATGTAATCAATTTGTAATAATTTCAGCGGGATAAAAAACGCCATGAATCGTGAGAAACGGTTCATGGCGCGGATACCGATATTTATGATATAAGGTCAGGTCGGAGGATTTGCGTCGGTTACGTCGGGTACGATAGCAACGCCGGCATTGTCGGCATTGTCCGGGGCGAAATCATCATCCAGCGAAGGCGCTTCGCCCGAGCCCGAGGTAATGTCGGGGGCGGCGGGCGCTTCGCCCGAATTTGAGGTAATATCGGGTTCGGCGGGACTCGTTGGCTCGGTCGGCTCGGTGGAGCCGCTTTCGCTCGAAGGAGCGGAGGAGCCGGGGGTATAGACGATACCGCCGCCCGTGCGGATCGTCGTCGTGGCGATCGGTCGTCTCGTCGTGATCCTTGTACGCGGGGCGGTCGTGATCGCGGCGGTCGGAGCGGTCGTCTCCGCCGACGTGGCGGTCGCGCTCGTCGTGGTTGCGGCGGTCGTCGTTGTTGTTGTCGTGGTCGTTGTAGTAGTCGTTGTCGTTGTCGTGGTGGTGGTCTCGACGGTCGTGGTCGTCGCTTCGGCGGTCGCCGCCGTCGTCGCGGGCGCGACATAAGCTGTCGTCGTGGTCGGCGCGACATAAGCCGTCGTGACGGGCGCGGCGGTCGTGGTCGTCGTTTCCTCGTCGGTCTCCGCCGTTTCGTCGGTCGTGTCGCCCTCGTCGCTCTCGTCGCTCTCGTCGCTCTCATCCGCTTCGATCGGTGTCTCCGACGGGGTCGTGGTCTCCTCGGTCGGGGGCGTGGTCTCCTCCTCGTCGTCCGAGGTCGTCTCCGCCGAGAGACGGGTCTCGACCGAGGTCTTGGGGAGATAGTCCGGCGGCTCGGGCAGCTCCGGCGTCCCACAGCCGCCGAGCGTCGGCGCGAACAGGATCAAGAGCGTCACAAAAAGCGGCAACGGTTTTTTCCTCATCATACGGTTTCCTTTCCCAGCCCAAAGCCGACCCGGTCTCCTCTGTTTATCCGAAGGAGGCTTGTCCCGGGCGAAGGCTTTTATGTTTTTTCGCGGTCAGCTTTTTTCGTATACCGAACAGGCGTCGGGGTACGACGCCTGTTTACGATACCGATGACCAAGAAGATTTTACCATATTCCGCGCGTTTTGTCAAGGGCTTTTTCGACGGAAAGCGTTTTCCCCCGAGGGCTTACCTCCTTCCCCGCCGCCGATAAAGACGCGCGAAGATCAGCCCGCCGACGATCACCGCGAGCGAGATCCCGTAGGTGATCAGGTTTTTCGCGAGATCGTCCGCGTTCTCCGCGTTCTCCGCCCCGTTCGGCATTTGACCGCCGAAGCCGCCGTTCGGGGAGAAGGCTTCGCGGTCGCTCGGGTTGGCGTTCTCGTTCGCGCTTTCGTCGGCGCTTTCCGAATTTTCCGCCGTACCGAAGGCTTGTTCGTTCGGGGCGAAAAGCCGATCGTTTCGGTTAAAGGTCTTCCCGCCGCCGTTCATCGTCCCGAGGGTGTTCATTTGAAGCCCGGAGGTATCGACGAGCGCGGAGGGGTCGGCGGCTTGACCCGCGTCGGTCGCGGGGATCGTCCCGTCGAGCTGACCCAAAACGCTCTCGGCGCGAAGGGAGATCAGGCGATAAAGGGTCTCGACCGCCGCCTCATATTCCTCTGCCGTATAAAAGGCGGTCGGGTCGGCGGCGGTCGGCTCGTCGATCATGGCGCGGAGCCGCCGATAAGTTTTTTCAAATTCCCCGCCGCCGACATATTCCTCACAAATTCGGCGGAGATAGCCGTGATAGACGGCGAGGAGCGCTTCGTCCGCGTAGATCGGGTCAAAAAAGCTCGTCCCCGCGAAGGCGTAGTCGATCGCGCCGTTGACCGTGTCGGCGGCGCTCCCGCCCATGCCCCCGAAGGCGAGGTTATAGTCCCACGGGAGGAGGTTCAGCCGCCCGCCGCGCTCATAAAGATAATAGTTATGCGCCATATTCCCCGAGAGACTGTCGGCGTTCTCGACGAAGATATGGGCAGCCATATATTTTAAAAGGTTATCGAGGTCGAGTGCCTCGGCGAGGTCCGTCCCTTCGGCGGCTTTTTTAAGGGCGACGACGACGCGGGCGTGGTCGCTGTCGTCGGAATCATTGATCGCCCCGTCCCAAATCGTCTCATAGCTCGATAGGTTGTCGTCGGTATATTCGAGGGTCGCGCCGCCCGTATCGCGTCCGTTAAAGCCGCCGCTTCTGTCCTTTTTATTTTGGGAAGCCGCCTCGGCGGAGAGGGCGGCTCCTCCGGGGAGCGTAAAGTCCGTATCGCCCCCGGGGCTTTCCCCGTCGCCGAAGCGCCCGTTCGCGGCGTTTTGACCGCGCCCCCCGCCGAAATCGCGAAAGCCCCCGTTTCCGGGATCTCCCCCGTTCCCGCCGCCGATCTCCATCGAGTCGGGCTTATAGAGCTTCCCGTCGGTCGTCCCGTAATTTCGGAGGAGGAAGCTCTCCTCGACCGCCTCGAGCGCGAGATAAACGCCCCAATATTCGCCGTTTACGCTGATCTTGGCGTAATTATAAAGCGACGCGTCCGCGCCGAGGAAGGCGAAAAGATCGTAGACGATCGCCTCCTTGATACTCGTCGCGTCGGAGTAGTTGTTGTTTAAGATGAGCTTATCGAGTCCGTAACAGGTCTGATCCCCGATGTAATGATCAAACTCGAGCTTAAAGCTGTATCGGTCGGTCGTCGGGTCGGAGGCGATCGAGCTGAGGCTCGTGTTTCCCTTCGCCCTCAGCCCGACCCGCGAAAAGGTCTCGCCGTCGATCGTCACGTCACAGGGATAATATTCCTCCGCCGAGGCGTTCGCGAGAAGCTCCGCCCAGTCGGCGGGATCGATCGTAAGGTCGATCGAGAGGATCGTATCGCCGAAAAGCTTTTCCTCATAGAGAAAGGACATCCCCGATCCGCCGCTCTCCGAGGACGCGTAAAGCGGAAGTCCTGCCCAAAAGGTAAAAACGAGGGCGACCGCGAGCGAGATCGCGGCGGCGGCGAAAAGCCCGCCCCTTTTATGATAGAGCATAAAGCCGCCCCCTTTTAAGAGAGATAGTCGCCGTTATAGCTGACGAGGGTCGCGTCCTCGACCCCGTCGAGCGCGGCGGCGCGGTTCACGAAATCGGTCGCCCTGTTTTTTAGGCGAAGCTCGGCGGTAAGCTCGATCCCCGTCGCGTTGACGGTCTTTGATTTTACCGAATATCGCGCCGTCTCCGCGAGGAGCGCGAGCGCCGCCTTTTCGCCCGCCTCGTCGCGACAGCGCAGGACGAGGAGATACGGGCTTTCGTGCGATTTTTTATTCGCGAGGAGGAGGATGATGACCCCGATCACGACCGAGCCGATCACGGCGAGCGGGATCAGCCCCGCGCCGATCACGATCCCCGCCGCGATCGCCCAGAATAAAAAGACGATCTCCATCGGCTCTTTGATCGCGGCGCGAAAGCGGACGATCGAGAGCGCGCCGACCATACCGAGCGAGAGGATCACGTTCGACGTGACCGCGAGGATCACGAGCGTCGTCACCATCGAAAGTCCGACGAGCGCGAGCGCGAAGCCCGTCGAATAAAGAACGCCCGTAAACGTCTTTTTATAGACGAGGAAGATAAAAAGCCCGACCGCGAGCGAAAAAAGCATCGCGATCAAAAGATCGATCGCCGAAAATTCGGTCACCTTCTCGAGAAAGCTTGATTTAAAAATATCGTTGAATGTCGTCATAATGAACTCCTTAATTTTTTATCCGAACCGCCGTGCGGCGGCGTATTTTGAAAAAGCCCGGACGCGTATCCCCCCGCATTGAAGGAGCGCGGCGATCGCCTCGGGGAGGAAGGCGTCGTATTTCACCTCGAGGATCACTTTTTCGGGCGCGTCGGCGGCGGGGATATCGGGGATATCCCGATCGAGGAAGCGGCGGGTAAAAAGCGAGGTCCGTATATCGCTGTCAAACGTCACGCGGACGTTCCCCGCCGGATAGACGAGCGGCTCGCGCGTATAAGAGACGAGGACGCGCGGGCGAAGAAGCTCGGTCTTCATCTTCACCAAAAGCTCGCGGACGAGCGGGCTTTCGGCTTCGAGCGGCGGGGGCGCTTCGCCGCTTAGGATCGCGCGGCAATCCTCCTCGGAGAGCGGGGCGGAGAATTTACGGCAGAGCCCGTTTTGCTTCGCCTTTTTCTCGAGCGTGATCCGCGAGAGGTCGTCGTTATAATAACGGATACGGAATTTCTCGCGGACGGGGTCTCGATCAACTGCGCCGCGCGAAACGGCTATCTCTCGATCCTTCTCGGGTTTGAGACGGTCGTCGATAACCCCTTCGACCCGATGGGGGTCTATCCCGATCTTTTTGACCACGCGGTCACGCTTACCTATGACCTTTTTGGGAAGGAGCGGATCGAACGCTTCTCCGATCTCTTTTACGAGGGCGAGGACTTTGTCTCCGTCTTAAACGCGGAATGTCTCTCCAACCTCGAAAAATTGCTCCCCTCGCGGGAGGAGTACTCGCGAAAGTCGGATTTCTCCGTGTTCGTCGGCGAGCCGAGCCTTTTCACGATCGAGCGGATCGGCTTCGCGGAAGGCAATCCGTACTTCTACGAGCGGTTCTTTCTGCCGTTCGCGGACGATTACCTGCTCGGGAACGGGATCTATGACCTGAGCCCGCTCGGGGTCTACCGCGATATGAGCGTCCTTCTCGACGAAAATCACGCCTCGGTGGTACAGGATCGCTATGACTACGAATGGGTCGAGGAGTTTTACGAGGTCGACGGGTTACAATGTCTCCGATACGCCGGCTCGCGCTTTCATACCGACGAGGAGGTCGCGTCGGAGAACGAGATCCTTGACGTTCTCGAAAGAGCCGCGCGGGAGGAGCTTCGATCCCACGGGCGGGATTTCAGCCGGAGGATCGAGGTAAAAAAATCGGCGAACGGCATATATTACGAGGTGGGCGAGTTCAGCTCCGCCGGCGACGGGTATATCGTTTGGTTCGACGCGGGGACGCTCCGCCCGCTCACGCCTGACGACTTGATCGGCGGGGACTGGCGCGAGTATATCGTCGATCCCGAGGTCCCGGCTTCCGCGCTCGATGGGTATACCGACTTTTTTATCTATTACTTTTACCGCCAAGACGACGTCCTTGTGACGGTCGTGATCGCGACGACCCCCGACGGAAACAGCACTGCCTTTCGGACGGAGCGCCCGATCGACGAGATCGATACACCGTATGTGCATTGAGAGATGTTTAAAGAGATGTTATAAGAGAGAAAAAAGAGAAAAAAGAGAAAAAAGAGTGATAATTTGACAGCGGGGGGCGCTACCCCCCGAATCCCCCCGCTCAAGGAAATAATTTCCTTGAGAATCCTTTATGCCCATTACTGCTTTTCCGCTAATCTCAACCTTGCGGCTGTCAGGTCGTAAGCTTTGTGTAAATCGTAAATACAAATTCCCTCGTACTTTTCGGAGTACGGGGGAATTTATGCTTATATCCTTTAACTCGGTCTGTACAATTTCACGACCTTACAGCCGCAGAATGGAGAACGGGAGGAGCGGCAATGGGAACAGAGGGTTCCAAGGGAAATCATTTCCCTTGGCGGGGGCGTGCGGGGGCAGAGCCCCCGCCTCGAATGACCCGTCTTTTTGATCTTTTTTAATCTCTCTTTTAAATCTCTCTAAATCACTCCTCCGTCGCGAAAAGCTCGGTGGAGAGATAGCGTTCGCCCGTATCGGGGAGGAGGACGACGATCTTTTTCCCCTGATTTTCGGGGCGCTTGGCGAGGGCGATCGCGGCGAAAAGCGCCGCGCCCGACGAGATCCCGACGAGTACGCCCTCGGTCTTGGCGAGCTCGCGCCCGGTCTTTAGCGCGTCGTCATTCTCGACGGCGATGATCTCGTCGTAGATCGCTTGATCGAGCGTTTCGGGGACGAAGCCCGCGCCGATCCCCTGAATTTTATGCGCGCCCGCCGTACCCTTTGAGAGGACGGGCGAGGCGGCGGGTTCGACCGCGACCGCCTTGACGGCGGGGTTCTTTGACTTGAGATACTTTCCGACGCCGCTGATCGTTCCGCCCGTCCCGACCCCCGAGACGAAAATATCGACCGCGCCGTCGGTGTCCTCCCATATCTCGACGCCCGTCGTTCTTTCGTGCGCGGCGGGGTTCGCGGGGTTGGTGAACTGGGAGGGGATAAAGCTGTCGGGGATCGAGGCGGCTAATTCCTCCGCCTTCGCGATCGCGCCCTTCATGCCCTTCGCGCCCTCGGTGAGGACAAGCTCCGCGCCGTAGGCTTTCATGAGCCTTCTCCGCTCGACGCTCATCGTCTCGGGCATCACGATAATGATCCGATAGCCCTTCGCCGCCGCGATCGCGGCGAGACCGATCCCGGTATTCCCGCTCGTCGGCTCGATAAGGACGCTCGTCTTTTTAAGCACGCCGCGCTTCTCCGCGTCTTCGATCATACCCGCCGCGACGCGATCCTTGACGCTCCCGGCGGGGTTAAAAAGCTCGAGCTTGGCGTAAATTTTCGCCCCGAGACCCTCCTTTTTTTCGGTGTTGACGAGCTCTAAGAGCGGGGTACGCCCGATCAGCTCGGTGACGCTTTGATAGACTTTCATAATACTTTCCTTTCTTTCGGTTATTTGTTTTAATTTTTTGGGGAAGGAGGCTAAGTCTCCATAGACTGTTGGAAAAAGTCAAAACTGACTTGTTTCGGAAGGAAAAGGAGCTTGAGGATTTTGCGAACGTTTTTTGTTGCCGCGTCCGTGCGGCAACCCCGGGCGTTCGCAACACGACTTCCGTGTCTAACCATCAGGGTTTTTCCTCAAATTCAGATCATAGCCTAAAAATCGGAAAAATCCAAAGGATTTTTTTGATTTTGGATTTTTGGCTATGCCAAAAATCGGCGACAGATTGTCGGAGAACCGACCGGCGGGAGGTTATTCGACAATCTGAGGAGGCGAAGCCTCCAAGCTTTTCTGCGCCATAGCGAGCGTTTGGCGTACCGCCGTGATATAGGTCTCGCCGATGTCGCTTAAAGCCCCGTGTTTTTTTGTGAGATAGCCGATCTCCATAACGCTGTTGCGGTTCGTCTCGTCGTCCTCAAAGGGGACGGTACAAAAGTCGCTCCCGCTCAGCTCCTCACAGATGATCCCCGAACAGAGCGTATACCCGTTCAGCCCGATCATAAGGTCGAGCATAGTCGCGCGATCCTCCGTCCTTATCACGCGGGGATAATCGTTCTCCGCGAGAATTTCCTCGGCGAGAAAAAGCGAGGAACGCTCGCCCTGTTCAAAAGAGAGACAGGGATAATCGCGGAGGCGCTCGAAACGTATCGAGCTTTCGCGGGCGAGGGGGTGATTTTTCCATAAATAGACATACGCCTTACATTCCGCGAGCGGGTGAAAGGTAAGCTCCTGTTCCGCGAAGAGGCGGGTCAAGACCTTACGGTTGAGGTCGCTCAAAAAGAGGATACCGATCTCGCTCCTGAGCGAGCCGACGTCGCGGATCACCGTATCCGTCCGCGTTTCGCGGATCGCGAAATCAAAATCGAGGGTGTCGTATTTTTTCACCGTATCGACAAAAGCCTTGATCGCGAAGGAGTAATGCTGGGTCGAGACGGCGAAGCGCCGCCGCCGCTTTTTCCCGCCGAAGCGGTCGAGGAGGAGGTCGTATTGTTGACAGACCTGACGCGCGTAGGCGAGGAAATCCTCGCCCTCGGCGGTCGGGACGACCCCTCGGTTCGTTCGGACGAAAAGGCGGATCGCGGTCTCTCGCTCAAGAGCGGCGATCGCGGCTGTGAGCGAGGGCTGGGCGATATAGAGTCGCGCGGCGGCGCGGCTGATCGACCCCTCCTCCGCGACGGCGATCGCGTAGCCGAGCTGTTGAAGGGTCATCGGATCGCCTCCTTTCGCCGACGAACATCGGGATAATTCTTATTTTAAGGCTTGAAAAGCGCTCTCTAAGTCCTCAATGAGATCGTCGATATGCTCCGTCCCGATCGAGAGGCGGATCGTGTTGGGCTTGATCCCCTGGTCTAAAAGCTCCGCCTCGGTCAGCTGGGCGTGGGTCGTTGAGGCGGGGTGGATCACGAGGGATTTTACGTCCGCGACGTTCGCGAGGAGCGAGAAGATCTCAAGGTGATCGATAAAGCGCTTTGCGTCGTCCTCCGATCCCTTCACCTCAAAGGTAAAGATCGAGCCGCCGCCGTTCGGGAAGTATTTCTGATAGACCGCGTGGCTCGGCTCGCTCGCGAGGAGCGGGTGGTGAACAGCCTCGACCTGAGGGTGCTTGGATAAGTATTCGACGATCCGCCGCGCGTTCTCGGTGTGGCGCTCCACGCGAAGGGAGAGGGTCTCAAGCCCTTGTAAAAACAGGAAGGCGTGGAAGGGGGAGAGGGTCGCGCCCGTATCGCGCAGGAGGATCGCGCGGATATAGGTGACGAACGCCGCCGCGCCCGCCGCCGCCGTAAAGCTTACGCCGTGGTAGGAGGGGTTCGGCTCGGAGATCCGGGGGTACTTCCCGCCCGCGCTCCAGTCAAACTTCCCGCCCTCGACGATCACGCCGCCGATCGCCGTCCCGTGACCGCCGATAAACTTCGTCGCCGAGTGGACGACGATATCCGCGCCGTACTCGATCGGGCGAACGAGATAGGGGGTCGCGAAGGTATTGTCGACGACGAGCGGAACGCCGTGACGGTGGGCGATCTCGGCGATCGCCGAGAGGTCGATCGCGTTCGAGTTCGGGTTTCCGAGCGTCTCGACAAAGACCGCCTTTGTTTTTTCGTCGATCGCCTTCTCAAAAGCGCCGTCCTCGTCGGGGTCGGCGAATTTCGCCGTGATCCCGTAGAGCGGGAGGGTATGGGCGAGGAGGTTATACGTCCCGCCATAGATCGTTTTTGAGGCGACGATATTATCGCCCGCCCCCGCGAGCGCCGTGAAAGCGTAGGTGATCGCCGCCGCGCCCGAGGCGGTCGCGAGCGCCGCCGAGCCGCCCTCGAGCGCCGCGATCCGCTTCTCGAATACGTCCTCGGTCGGGTTTGTGAGCCGCCCGTAGATATTCCCCGCGTCGCGGAGCGCGAAGCGATCCGCCGCGTGTTCGGCGTTGTGGAAGACGTAGGATGTGCTGGCGTAGATCGGGACGGCGCGCGCGTCGGTCGCGGGGTCAGCCTGCTCCTGTCCGACGTGGAGCTGGAGCGTCTCAAAACGGTAATTTTTCTGTGCCATAAGGATTGCCTGCCTTTCTTTTTCGGTACGCCTTTCGGCGTTTGTTCCTGTTCTTTACCGAAAGTATATCATATAACTTGGTATTTGTCAAATCCGAAAATCCTATCATTGACGATAGATTTTAGCTATACCTGTTTTTTAAGGCTACACCGCACAATGATTGTCGTGCAACTGTGCGTCAAAGGCGTAGCCGGTCATTGCGCGGTGTTGCCTTAAGGAAGGCGCACAAACGCGCGGGCTTGTGCGCCTGTCGTGATACCGAGCTTGACGGGGTGAGCGGGTCATTCGTATTACATCAGGTATTTCCGGGTATGCTCGGTCATACCGAACACAAGCCCCGCCGGTCCTTTGGTAATGCTCAAAACCAGCGGGAGCGGCGTTTCGTCGAGCAGCCCCAAGCCGCTGTTTTCGTTCGGGTCGTAGTATTGAAGATACAGCTCGTTCTCTCCCCAACATTGAGAGAGCTTTTTCGCCTTCTCAAAATCAAATCCGTTTCGCTCACAAAAGCTTTTTATCTCGGAAGTCCAGTCGTCGAATAATTTACACATAAGCTGTTTCCTTCCCGTTTTGTTATACCGAGCTTTTCCCCCGCCCGAGGACAGGAGCGCCGACCCGCCGCCCGCACGCCTTCCCTAAACAAAAGAAAAAATTTATTGATCGCCCGTCTCGACGATCCCAAAGCGGTCGCGGATCGTCCCGATCGAATTTTGGGCGATCACAAAATAGCCGCCCTCGTCCTCGCCGTAGGGAATGTAATACTCACAGGGGTTGATGCTGTTCTCGGTCGTGTACTGTAAGACGGGCTGATACTCGACGTAATCGGAGAAGGTGAGGTTCGTCTCGGTACTCCCGATGATCTTTTCGGCGTAGCTCTGAAGCTCGGTCGAGGAGAGGTCGCGGAAGTTCCGGTTGAGCATATTCATCGCCGCCGACCCGTGAACGGCGAGGGTATAATCCCGCCCCATCGTAAACGGATAGACGAGATAGTCATAGAGCGTTTCGCCGTCGAGATACTGCGCCCCGGAGGGGAAGATCACGTTCTCGACCTCTTTTTTGACCTGGCGGGTGACCTCCTGTTCTTCGCCGTCGACCTCGACGATCTCGGTCTCGAGCGAAAATTCCGTCTTTTTCTCGGTAATATCCGAGGGGATATTGACATATACCTCCCCCGTGAGGTCGACGAAGTCGATCAGCGAGAGGCGGTCAAATTTTATGTAATACTCACATTCGATCCCGAGCGCGGCGTTGATCCCGCCGACGACCGCCCTCGCGCCGAGGTTATCGTACATTTCGTAAAGGCTCCCCGTATTCCCGCCGAAATCGACCCGCATATTCTCGGGGAGCGGGACAAAGACGATCACCTCGTCGCGCGGGCGGTAATTCATCAGCATATAATAGGTCGGCGTCCCCGCCTTCATCTCGGAGAGCATGACGAGGATATTCGGCGTGATCTCGGCGCTCGGGCGATAGTCGGCGCTGTTGACGTTAAAGACGCTCTCCTCCCCCCGCGCGGCGGGGAAGAGCGAGTCCCAGATACTGCTCACAAAAAATCCGAGGATCACAAACGAGATCACCAGGGAGATCACGTAGATATACCAGTTGCTTTTTCTTTTCATACGGCCTCGCTCCCCGTCGAAAAATTTCACGCGTTTTTCTCCGAAAAACGGTTGAAATCCGACGGTAAAAAGTATATAATAGAATAGTTGTAAGAAAGTCCTGAACTTCACCACTCTTATCTTACCACAAAATCAAACAAAATTCAATAGGAAACAAAGAAAAGTATTTACCAAGGCATACCGTCTTTTTTGATCCGATCCGCACGAACTTTTATCGGCGGGGATCGTACTCGGGTTCAAAGCGCTTCTCGGTACAATAATTTTTCCCCACACAACCATACACATACATAAAAAAGGTGTCTTTTATGAAAAAGCTTTATCATCGCGTCTGGGCGGAGATCGACCTCGACGCGCTCGGAAAAAATCTCGAAACGATCCGCCGCCTCGCGCCGGGGCGGCGGATCGTGGCGGTCGTAAAGGCGAACGCCTACGGACACGGCGTTTCGATCGTCGCGCCCGAGCTGTTTCGGCTCGGGGTGAGCGATTTCGCCGTCTCAAATTTAGAGGAGGCGCTCGAGCTTCGCGCGCTCCTCCCGACGGCGGAGATCCTGATCTTCGGCTACTGCGACGAGGAATGGTTCGGGGAGCTTCTCGGCGGGGATCTTGTCCAGACCGTCGGGAGCGTCCCCTTCGCGCGGGCGCTCTCGGGCTACGCCGCCGCGCGGGGGACGCGGGCGCGGGTACAGATCAAGGTCGATACGGGTATGGCGCGGGTCGGGGTCGACACGGCGGCGGAGCTTGGTGAGATCCTCGCGCTCCCGGGGCTTAGGGTCGAGGGCGTTTATACCCATTTTTCCTCGGCGGACAGTCTCGCGCTCGAGGATAAAGCCTATACCGACGAACAGGAGCGAAGGCTCCTCGAAATTTCGGCGGAGGCGCGGCGGGCGGGGATCGCGGTCTATTCCCAAAACAGCGGCGGTATCCTCTATCACGGCGATTATACGGGCGATCGGGTACGGAGCGGGATCATCACCTATGGCTGTAAGCCGGGCTTCGCCGAGGAGATCCCGCCGGGGCTGACGCCGATCATGACCCTAAAGTCGCGGGTCTGTCAGGTGAAGCGCCTCCCCCCGGGGACGGCGGTGAGCTACGGGCGGACGTTCGTGACCGACCGCCCGACCGAGGCGGCGGTGATCCCGGCGGGGTACGCCGACGGCTATTCCCGCGCGCTCTCGAATAAGGGCGCGGTCTATATCGGGGGGGCGCGGTGTCCGATCCTCGGGCGGGTCTGTATGGATCAGACGATCGTCGACGTAACGGGGAAAAACGTCTCCGTCGGCGATACGGCGATCCTTTATTCCGCCTCGATCCCCGAGATCACGGCGGACGCGGTCGCCGACTCGATCGGGACGATCGGCTATGAGCTGCTTTGCGCGGTGGGGGCGCGCGTCCCGCGTGTCGCGGTACGCGGGGATAAAATCTTATTTTAATTTTTTGGGAAGGCGCGGAGAGCCGCTCCTTCCCCAAAAGAGGAAAGAAAAGCAAAGGAAAGGATTTTTTGATCAATGTATCGATACGAAACGCATCTGCATACCGCCGAATCGAGCGCCTGCGCGTCGGCGAGCGGGGAAAAACAGGCGATGTTTTATAAGAGCCGAGGGTATCGGGGGATCATCGTCACCGACCATTTTTTAAACGGGAACACGACCGTCCCCAAAAATCTCGGCTGGCGCGAGCGGGTCGAGCTTTTTTGCGCGGGGTATGAGCGGGCGCGGGAATGTGGCGAAAGGATCGGTCTCGACGTATTCTTCGGCTGGGAATATTCCTTTTACGGGGCGGATCTTTTGACCTACGGGCTCGATAAGGAATGGCTTCTCCGCCACCCGCTCCTTCTCGAGATGGACGTAAACAGCTATTGTGAATTTGTTCACGCCGAGGGCGGGATGATCGTCCAGGCGCACCCCTTCCGCGAGGCGGACTATATCCCGATGATCCGCCTTTTCCCGCGCGTGTGTACGGGCTGTGAGGTCGTGAACGCCCACAACAGCGACCGAGCGAACGAAATGGCGGCGATCTACGCCGAGAAATACGGGCTTCGCCCGCTCGCGGGGAGCGACAATCACCACGACGAACAGGCTCGCTTTTGCGGGATCGAGACACAGGAGCGGATCACCGACTCCGCCCACCTGATCCGACTGATCCGGGCGGGGGAATACGAGATCTTTGACGAGATCGAAAATGAATAAACAGAAAAGCGAAAGCCGAGTGCTTTCGCTTTAGGGCTTGTTGACGCGATCCGAAATGCTCGGATCGCAAGCGGATTTTTCGTGTTTCGAGGCAAAAAGCCGCAGGATACTGCATGTATTTCAAGGAAAGACGGCAAAGCGCGGCACAAAAAGGACTAGTCAGACAGTATTTCGGAAATTTCCGAGGTGGTCAATCATCTTCGTTGTATTTGCTCCAGTCGAATCGCTCCGCCAGCTCTCTCCCGTGGGTGCGGCGCATTTCGTCGATCCGCTCCTCGAGGAGGAGAAAGGCGGCGGGCTTCTCCAAAAAAGGCCGATCCGTTTTTTCATAGGAGATACAGGGGAATCTCCGCCGTTTCCCGTCCGTCGTCTCGAGGATCACGGTATATCCGCGCGGGAGGAGGAAGGTATGGCGCTTATAATACTCGACGGCGGCGACCTCCTCGTATCTCACGGAGAAGTTGAGCCGCCGCGCCGGACAGCGAAAGACAAAGATCGTCTCGTCCGCGAAGTAGTAGTATAAGACCCCCTCAAAGACCCGACCGCGAAAGAGGCGAAACAGGAGATACTCCGCGCCGGAAAAGATCAAAAGCGGAGGGAGCGCGGTAAGGAGCGCCAAAAGAAGCGCCTCCGCGCGGTTCTCGCCGCCGATCGTCGGATAGAGGAGGATCACCCGGATCACGAGGATCGCGAGATTGACCGTAAGGAGGAGAACGATCCCGACATAGGCGGCGGCGAGCTCGATCCGCTCCTGTTCTCTCGAACAGCGGAAATAGCCGGTGATATGAAAGCCGAAGCGATCCTCTTTATCTCGTTGGGGCATAGCGGTTTCCTCTCTTTTAGCGGTAGGGGGATCGATTAAGGCTACACCGCACAATTATTGTCGTTCCAGCGGCAGTCAGATTTTTCGTCAGATTGTACAGGATTTTTGCAGGAAGGCTGACGCCTTTCAAAAAAATTCTGTGCAATATGGCGGAAAAGATGGCTGTCGATGGGACGGCAAAGGCGTAGCCGGTAATTGTGCGGTGTTGCCTTAAAACAGGTCGCTGTGCGTGCCGGTTCTGATCAGCTCCAAGATCAAGAGCTTATGCTCGATCTTATAAACCAAAAGCCAATCGGGCTGAATGTGGCATTCTCTCATACCTTTATAATTTTTGGAATCCGTAAGAGCGTGATCCCTGTATTTCTCGGGTAAGGGCTGCTCGTTTACGAGCAGATTCAGCACCTTGATCATTTCATTCGGATCACAGCCTCTTTTTATCGCGAGCTTATAATCCTTTTTAAATTGACCTCTGTATTCGATTTTAAGCATCCAGCGCCTCCATGAGGGCTTCCACCGTGTCAAAAGGTCCGTACATATTTTCTCTTTTTTCCGCGGCGATCATTTCTTTTTCGGTCAGGGCGTTGGGGATCTCCGCCCGCATTTCGGACAAACCGTTTTTATTTTTTAACGCGCGCTTTAAGGGGATAAACTCGACCTTTAGCCGCATATCCAGCCCCTCGGCAAGCCTTTGGAGCGTTCGGAGAGAGGGGTTCGCGCTCCCGTTCTCGAGCTTACTGATGTCGCCCTGCGCGATCCCGGTGCGTTCGGACAGCTCTTTTTGCGTAAGACCCGTTGATCTTCTCGCGTCGATCATTGCTTGAATGACAGCAAATTCCGGTTCAAGCGCTTCGTATTCTTTTCTAAATCCTTCGTCTTTCAGTTGTTCGTTTAAAAAATCTCGGAATTTTGTCATATTATTTTTCCTCCCTATTCAAAAATTCATTGCGATATTTCTTTGCGAGTTTGATCTCGCTTTGAGGGGTTTTCTGCTTTTTTTTAATAAAGCCGTTTGTTAATACCGCCTTACTTCCGATTATAAAAAAGTATAAAACACGAGAAGTGTCTGAGCCGACCTTTGCCCTCAATTCAAAAATTCCGTCGTCAATGTGTTTGGAATACGGCATTCGAAGTTCAGAACCGTTTTTCTCAAGCATATCGACCAATTTTATCATTCGGGCTTTCATCTTTTTATCAAGTGATAAAATAAATTCTCTTGCCGGCTCGGTTCCGTCGGGTTTATCGTAAAAGATAATTTCAAAATCCTGCATGGATGTTATCTCCTCAAAAAATCGGATTTATCCTATATTTATTATATCCGAAATATCGCTCGTTGTCAATAGCTTTCATTTTTTGGGCAGTAGATGAAGATCACAAGATCATCATCGCGTCGCCGAAGCTAAAAACGTTCTCCCGTCCCGATATGCTCCCAATCAATATCCTCTTCATCGATAAAACCGCTGTTTTCCGCCGCTTCTATTTTCTTTGCCTCTTCGGCGGTCACTTTGGTAAAATCGGGGTCCCAAGCGAGAACCAATTTTTTGACATATTCGTAAGCCAATACCTTATCCTCCTCGGGTAGGGTATCGATCAAGCGTGCCGCCTCAAGCGCAATACTTGACATAAAAACACCTCCTATTTATTATCTATTTATATATATCTCCGCGATTGCCAATATCGATCACTAATATGATCTCAACCGTTCCCTCGCGATCTTGTCGGTAAATAATTCTCCAAGAGCCGACACGAAGCCGTTTCCGACCGTCGCCGTAACCCTGCATTGTTTTTATATCTCCGATCGGCGGTTCTCGAGTGAGTCCCGCGATCGCGTTTCTGATACGCGCTACGGATCTTTTATCCAGCTTTGAAAGAAATTTTATTGCGTCTTTAGAATATTTTATGGATATATTGTTCATATATGTGTTCCTCAAAAGATAGGATCGATCCTTCTCTATCATTATACAGCGATCACTCGATCCTGTCAATCGCTTTTACAAGATCATCATCGCGTCGCCGAAGCTGAAAAATCGATAATCCGCGCGGATCGCCGTTTCATAGGCGGCGAGCGTCCGCTCGCGCCCGAGGAAGGCGCTCACGAGCATGATCAGCGTACTCTCGGGGAGGTGAAAGTTCGTGATCAAGCCGTCGATCGCGCCGAACCGATAGCCCGGGTAGATGAAAATATCGGTGTCCTCGGTACAGGGGACGACCTCGCCGTATTTTTTTACCGTCGCCTCGAGCGTCCGACAGCTCGTCGTACCGACCGCGATGACCCGACCGCCCCGCGCGCGGCAGGCGCGGAGCTTTTCGGCGGTCTCGGCGGGGACGGTATAATGCTCGGCGTGCATCTTATGGTCGAGGATCTTCTCCTCCTTGACGGGGCGAAACGTCCCGAGACCGACGTGGAGGGTCACAAAAGCCGTGTCCACGCCCTTTTCCCTTAGCCCCGCGAAGACGTTCTCCGTAAAATGAAGCCCCGCCGTCGGCGCGGCGGCGGAGCCGAGCTCATTCGAGTAGATCGTATTATAGCGGGCGTTGTCCGCGAGCTTTTCGGTGATGTAGGGGGGGAGGGGCATTTTCCCGATCCGATCGAGGATGTCAAAAAAAACGCCCTCATAGCGAAATTTTACGAGGCGGTTACCGCCCTCGACCTTGTCGACGATCTCGGCGCTCAGTTCCTCCGAGAAATCGATCTGTGTTCCCTTTTTGAGCCGCCGTCCCGGGCGGACGAGCGCCTCCCAGACCGTCTCCTCCCGCCGATTGAGCAGCAGCACCTCACAGGGGACGCCCGTCGGGCGCTTCACGCCGTAGAGCCGCGCGGGGAAGACCTTAGAGTCGTTGAGGACGAGGAGGTCGCCTTTTTTTAAAAGGTCGGGAAGCTCAAAAAATCGGCGGTGACCGATCGCGCCGCTCGCGCGGTCGACCGTCATAAGGCGGGCGCTGTCGCGTGGCTCGAGCGGGGTCTGAGCGATCCTCTCCTCGGGGAGGTCGTAATAAAAATCCGAGCGATAAAGCGTTTCTTTTTCCGTCATTTCGCTAAGATCCCGCTTTCCCCGACCGCCGCGACCGCCTCGGCGATCCGCTCGGCGGGGAGGACGAGCGCGAAGCGCACGTAGCCCTCCCCGCGCTCGCCGAAGCTCGACCCGGGAGTACAGATCACGCCCGTTTTACGACAAAGCTCTAAGACGAATTCCTCCGAGCTTTTAAAGCCCTCGGGGACTTTCGCCCAAGCGAACATCGTCCCCTCGGAGTCGGCGAAGTCCCACCCGATCGAGCGAAACCCGCCGCAAAGGGCGTTTCGCCGCTCCTCATAGATCTTCCGATGCGTGGCGACGCTGTCCTGAGGTCCGTCGAGCGCGGCGATCGCGCCGAGCTGGGCGATCCGACAAGCGCCGTAATCGATCTGACTCCGAACGGCGCGGAAACGCTCGATCAGCGCACGATTTCCCAAAATAAAAGAAACGCGAAGCCCCGGGATATTATAGGTCTTAGAGAGCGAGTTAAACTCCGCGCCGACCTCCTTCGCGCCCTTATGGGCGAGGAAAGAGCCGCCGCGCCGCCCGTCGTAGATGATCTCGGAATAGGCGTTATCGTGAATGATAAAGATCTCGTTCTCCTCCGCGAAGGCGATCAGCTCGTCGTAGAAGGAGTCGGGCGCGGTCTTACAGATCGGGTTCGCGGGGTACGAGACGAGCATCGCCTTCGCCGCCCGCCGCGTCTCGGGCGGGATCTCGTCGAGGCGCGGGAGCCAACCGTTCTCCGCCGAGAGGGGGTAATGGACGATCTTAGCGCCGCAAAAAAACGGACCCAGCTCAAACACCGCGTAATACGGATCGGGGACGAGGATCACGTCCCCGGGGTCACAGAGCGGGAGCGCGATATGGGCGATCCCCTCCTGCGACCCGTAAACACCGAGGATCTCGTCCTTATCGAGCGTTACGCCATAGCGGCGCTTATACCAGCGCCGAGCCGCCTCGGTCAGCTCGGGTATATCGCCGAGCGTATAGCTGTAATTTTTTGGGTCGAGCGCCGCCTCGCTCACGACCTTCATAACGTGTTCGTCGGGCGGGAAGTCGGGCGAGCCGACCGAGAAGTTATAAACGGCTCTCCCCTCGTTTAAAAGCTGTGATTTGATCGTGTCGAGCCGATTAAAGATATTTTCGCCGAAGCGGCTCGAGCGCTCGGAAAGTCGGATCTCCATAAATACGGTCATTCCTTTCTGAAATCCTGTCGATTTTGTCGTTTTTTATAACCAAGCCTTATTGTACACCCAAACGCGGAAAATGTCAAGCCGCAACGGGTTGACAAATCCCCAAAAGGCGGTTATAATATGAATAGCGAAAACCGAAATCTCAAGGAAAGGAACGGAACGAAAATGGACATCAAGGCGAAAATCGACGAGCTCGTCGCGAAGGTAAAGAACGATAAGGACTTCGCGGAGAAGTTTAAGGCGAACCCGATCGGCGCGGTCGAGGGCGTTCTCGGCGTCGACCTCCCCGACGATCAGATCAAGTCCCTCGTCGACGGGATCAAGGCGAAGATCTCGGCGGACGACCTAAAGGATAAGGTCGGCGGCTTCCTCGGCGGGTTAAAAAAGTAGTTTTTACGAAAAGCTCCCCTTCTCTTTGAGACTTCTCAAAAGGAAGGGGAGCTTTTTGTTTTCGCTGAAATTTCCGAAAGGAGCAGGGGCGCGAAAGCGCCCCCTTCTCCAAAAAATCAAGCATTATTTTTTAGGTAACTCGATCAGCGACTTCCCGCCCATATACGAGCGAAGCACCTCGGGGATACGGATCGTCCCGTCCTCGTTCAGATTATTCTCGAGGAAGGCGATCAGCATACGCGGCGGAGCGACGACGGTATTGTTGAGCGTATGGGCGAGGTATTTTTTCCCGTCCGCGCCCTTGACGCGGATCCCGAGCCGTCTCGCCTGCGCGTCGCCGAGGTTGGAACAGCTCCCGACCTCAAAGTACTTCTGTTGGCGCGGGGACCAAGCCTCGACGTCGAAGGACTTCACCTTTAAGTCCGCGAGGTCGCCCGAGCAGCATTCGAGCGTCCGAACGGGGATCTCCATCGAGCGGAAGAGATCGACGGTATTCTGCCAGAGCTTATCGAACCACATCATACTGTCCTCGGGCTTACAAATGACGATCATTTCCTGCTTCTCGAATTGATGGATACGATAAACGCCGCGCTCCTCGATCCCGTGCGCGCCCTTCTCCTTCCTAAAACAGGGGGAATAGCTCGTCAGCGTATGCGGGAGCGTCTCCTCGGCGATCATCGTGTCGATATACTTCCCGATCATGGAATGCTCGCTCGTTCCGATCAGGAAAAGATCCTCGCCCTCGATCTTATACATCATCGAGTCCATCTCGGCGAAGCTCATCACGCCCGAGACGACCGCGCTACGGATCATAAACGGCGGTACGCAGTAGGTAAAGCCGCGCCCGATCATAAAATCGCGGGCGTAAGAGATCACCGCCGAATGAAGCCGCGCGACGTCGCCCATGAGATAATAAAAGCCGTTCCCCGCGACCCGACGCGCCGCGTCGAGGTCGATCCCGCCGAGCTTCTCCATAATGTCGGTATGATAGGGGATCTCAAAGGGGGGCGTATACGGCTCGCCGTATCTCGTGACCTCGACGTTCTCGCTGTCGTCCCTCCCGATCGGGACGCTCGGGTCGATGATATTTGGGATCGTCAGCATGATCTCGCGGATCTTATCGGCGTATTCGGTCTCCTTCGCCTCGAGCTCGGCGAGACGGGCGGAGAACTCGCCGACCTTTTTTTTCGCCTCCTCGGCCTCGTCCTTCTTCCCTTGACCCATCAGCGCCCCGATCTCCTTTGAGATCCGATTACGGTCGGCGCGTAGCCCGTCCGCCTCGCGTTGAGCCGCGCGGTTCTCCGCGTCGAGCGCGATGACCTCGTCGACGAGCGGGAGCTTTTTATCCTGAAACTTTTTCTTGATATTTTCCTTGACGATCTCGGGGTTTTCGCGTAAAAATTTGATGTCTAACATATTTCGCGGTTCCTTTCTTTTTGTTTTTTTTTATTTTGGGAAGGCGTGCGAGCGACGGGCGCGGCGTCCCGCTTACGGGGCAACGCCCCCGCTCTCTTATTCATTCTCTACTCTCTCGCGAGGGAAGAGACCAGCTCGCGAAGCTCCTCCTCGGACTTACAGTCGATTCGCATGGTGTAGCGCCCCCGCGCCTTCTCGATCGTGACGGGCTTCCCGAAATAATCCGTCATACTGATCTCCGCCTCGACGAGGAAGGTCTCCTTCGGCGGCTTGGGCTTCGCGGCGGCTTCGCCGTCCTGTTTCGCGAGCTTTTCGAGCGTTCGGACGCTGATCCCATCGTCGATGACGCGCTTCGCGAGCGCGATCTGTTTCGCGGGGTCGGCGATCCCGGTCAAGACCTTACTGTGACCCGCCGAGAGCTCGCCGTCGCGGACGAGCGCCTTTACCTCGTCGGGGAGGGTGAGGAGGCGGAGCGCGTTAGCGACCGAGGACCGCGCCTTACCGACCTGTTTGGCGACCTCCTCCTGTTTCATATGATAGGTATCGATGAGCTGTTGATACCCGAGGGCTTCCTCGATCGGGTTCAGGTCCTCGCGCTGGAGGTTCTCGATGAGGGCGATCTGCGCCGTCTGTTCGTCGGTCAGCTCCATGATCCTGACGGGAACCTCTTTTAGCCCCGCGATCTTCGCCGCGCGCCAGCGGCGCTCGCCCGCGACGATCTGATAGACCCCGCCATAGGGGCGGACGGTGAGCGGCTGGATGACCCCATGCTCGAGGATAGAGTCCGCGAGGGCGTTTAACCCCTCCTCGTGAAAGGTCTTTCGCGGCTGCTTCTTATTCGGCTCGATCTCCGAGATTTTGAGCTTTTGGGGCGCGATATTCTCCTCCGTGCCGAATAACCCGTCGTCGTCAAAGATCGAGTCGTTTAAAATATCGCCGAGTCCCGTTTTTTTTGCCATAGTTTATCCTTTCTTTCAGAGCATTTCTTCCAGCTCGCGGCATTTTTTCAGTACCTCCTTCGCGAGGCGGTCATACGCCTCCGCGCCCTTAGAGTCGGGGGCGTAATAGAGGATCGGTTCGCCGTGGCTCGGCGCTTCGGAGATACGGACGTTTCGCGGGATCTCGGTCTTAAAGATCACGTCCTCGGGAAATTTCGCCTTGATACTCCGCATGACCTCGCGGTTCACCGTTAAGCGGCGGTCGAGCATGGTAAAGACGATCCCCATGATCTGTAGCCCGCGGTTGCTCGACTTTTTGATCCGCTTCACCGTCGCGAGCAGCTCCGCGACCCCCTCGAGGCTGTACGGCTCGCATTGCATGGGGATAATGAGCCGATCACAGGCGCTCAGTCCGTTCAGCGCGAGTACCCCGAGCGAGGGGAGACAGTCGACGATCATAATGTCATAGTCGTCCTTGATCTGGAGGAGTGCTTTTTTGAGACAGAGCGTCTTATTCTCAAAGCGCATCAGTCTCACCTCCGCCTCGGCGAGGCTCGCCGTCGCGGGCATTAGGGACAGGTTCTTGAACCGCGTTTTAACGACCGCTTGAGCGGGTCGCGCCTCTCCCATGATCACGTCATAGGTCGTATATTCAAATTTTTTCTTCGCCGCGCCCGCGTAGCCACAGCCCGCCGTCGCGTTCCCCTGTGGGTCGAGATCGACGAGGAGGACGCGCTGTCCCATCGCGCCGAGCGCGGCGGAAAGATTGATCGCGGTCGTCGTCTTGGCGACGCCGCCTTTTTGGTTTACAATAGAGATGATCGCTGTCAACTTTCTGTCCTTTCCGCCGGGGAAGCTCCCGGCTCGCGGCGCTTTTTTAGGCTACACCGCACAATGATTGTCGTTCCAGCGGCAGTCAGGTTTTTCGTCAGATTGTACAGAATTTTTGCAGGAAGGCTGACGCCTTTCAAAAAAATTCTGTGCGATATGGCGGAAAAGATGGCTGTCGATGGGACGGCAAAGGCGTAGCCGGTCATTGTGCGGTGTTGCCTTTATCCGCCGATCCTGTCTTTTTTTATTCCACACATCGTACAGTATATCACAATTTCCGACAAAAAGAAAGTCTTTTTTTAATTTTTTTACGGAAGGCGTTGAGATCGGCGAGTGAAGGCTACACCGCACAATTATTGTCGTTTGAGTGGCAGTCAGATTTTTCGTCAGATTGTACAGATTTTATGCAGGAAGGCTGACGCCTTTCAAAGAAAATCTGTGCAATATGGCGGAAAATATGGCTGTCAATCGGACGGCAAAGCCGCAGGCGGTAATTGCGCGGTGTTGCCTTAAACTGTCTCGGGGAGCGTCCATTCGTCCGCCTCCCGCCTCAGGCGCTCCGCCGTGATCGGGTCGCCCGTTTTTTCGTAACAGTCCGCCAAACGGCGCAGGGACTCGCTCCCCTTCACAAAAACAGAGACGACCGCCTCGACCTCATAGATCGCGTCGTTGTACCAACAGAGCGCCTCGGCGAAGTCGCCCGCCTCGTAAAAATACGCCCCGATCTCGGTACAAAGCTCGGCGGTATAGCCATAGGGGAGCTCGCGGAGGATCACCCGAAAAAACGCGGCGACCTCCCCCCTAAGGCGATAACACCGCGCGAGGACGCACGCCGCCTCGCGCCGCTCGTCGGGCGTTCGGCGCTCGTCGGTATAGCTCTCGCGGAAGAAGCCCTCCGCCGCCGCGAGGTCGTCGGGGTCTCCCGCGATCAAAAGCTCCTTGGCGTACATCGAGTGGAGCTTTTTTGAGAGGCGCGTCCCGCCCGCGATCGCTTTTCGGAAGGCGGCGAGGTCGCGCTTCGCGTGGTTTCCCTCGGCTTTATGAAGGATCTCGATCTCGCTGTCATAGACGATCGGGTCGAGGCGTACCGTTTCGTGGATCGGGTCGATCCACTCAAAGGTACGGAGCCGCCGATAAAGCTTGGGGCGTAGCTCGCGGCGCGCGTTATAGGCGGTATTCTCCTCCATCAGATTGAGATAGCGCATCTGGACGATCTCGATCTCGGGGAGGAGAACCTTTTTAAGGTCGAGGAAGCGGCGGATATTCGCCGCGTCAAGCTCCTCGTCCGCGTCGGCGGTATAGATATAGTCCATCCTCGCCTTGGAGAAGATAAAATTTCGCGCGGCGGAGAAATCGCCGACCCACGGGAAGTCGTAGATATGATCGGTAAACTCCGCCGCGATCTCCTTCGTCCGATCGGTCGAGCCGGTGTCGGCGATAAGGATCTCGTCGGCGATCGGCTTCAGACATTCGAGACAGCGGCGAAGCCGCCCCTCCTCGTTTTTAACGATCATACAAACGCTTATCGTGATCATCGGCTCGATCCCTTCTTTAAAATAAGAATGTTCCAGTCCTCCCGCTCGGTATGCCCGAGCTCGACGAAGCCGTTTATCCTGAGCGCGGTACGTACCTCGGGAAGGCGCTCGGTGATGATCCCTGAGATGATGAGCGTTCCGTCCTCGGTCAAAAATTCGCCGAAATGACCGCTCATCGCGACGATCACGTCGGCGACGATATTCGCGGTCACGACCCTAAAGCGCCCGTCGGCGAGGATCGAGGCGCGGAGAAGCTCGTCCTCGAGGATATTCCCACAGAGGGCGCGGAACTGTCCGTCAAAAAAGCCGTTTTTACGCATATTCTCGGCGGCGGTCGACGCGGCGTTCTCAAAAATATCGACGAGGACGGCTTCCTTCGCCCCGAGGAGCATCCCCGCGATCGCGAGGATACCGCTCCCACAGCCGAGATCGAGGAGGCGGTCGCCCTCGTTTAACGTCTCCTCGAGCGCCTCCATGACGAGGCGGGTGGTGTGATGTTGACCCGTCCCAAAGGAGGAGGCGGGGTCGATCACGAGGATCGCCCGCCCGCGAAGCTCGGCGGGGAGCGGCTCCCACGACGGCTTGACCGCGAGCCTTTCGCCGACGGCGAAGGGCTTATAATACTGTTTCCAGTTATTCGCCCAGTCCTCCTCCTTCACGCGGTCGAGCGTCAGGTCGAGCGAGCCGTAAAAAGCGCTGTCCTTCGCCTTAAGCTCGGCGAGGACGCCCTTTAGCGCCGCGAGGGTCTCGACCCCTTGGGCGTTATCGGCGAGATAGAGCGTCAGATAGGTCGGCTCGTTTTTGAGCCTCATCAGCCCGTCGTCGACATAGTCCCAATTCATGTCCTTATTTTGGAGAAATTCCTCAAAATCGGCGGGGTCGTGAATGACAAAGCCCGTGATCCCGAGCTCGGAGAGCCGCATGACCAAGACCTCGACCGCCTCGGAGGTCGTCGTTACGTCGACTTGTACAAAATTCATACTAGACCATTCCTTTCAATAAGCTTGAAAGATACTGTTGGATCTCCAGCTCCAATTGCTCTACCGATTTTGAATTAGGCAATAATTTTTTTGCCCATTCCCTACCGGGGTGAAACCAGTCCCACGAGGGGGTCATCATCGAGATCCTGCCCTTTCCCGGAGCGTGATTTCCAAAGCCTTCGAGTAGGCAGTTCCAAACGGGCTTAAAGCGTTCGATCATCATAGATTCCGCTAAAGGTATCCATATATCGTCTACCGCAACAAATCGGCAACGAAAATCCGATAAATTTAAATTATAAGCCGCTTCTATGGATTTAGCGTGATCGTTTAATCGCTTGTATAAAGCGAAGCCGGGTTCCGTGTCCTCCCCTTGACCGCCCTTTCGTGCCCCTTCGGGAACAGCCTTTCCCACATAGATGGGGTATAAAAATTTACCGTCTTTATTTAATTTTGATAACATTGTGTATGCGGTAAAATCCCCCATGTAATAAAGAGCGTAAATACCCGCGCCGATAAACTTTTGGGGCGGTAATATGTGTATGGGCTCGGAAAGGAGAGCTTCTGCCACTTGTTCGCCGAGATGACGCTTGTTTAGAGGATTATAGGGGGTAAGTACGGGTATATCATCGTTATGTTTGGTTTTCATCAAGGATCTCCTTCATTTTTAGGTATATGGATTTTCCCACTTCGTTCGCCAGTTTAACGGGTACGGCGTTCCCGATCTGTCTCATGCTCTCCGTCCACGAGGAATTGAATAAATAGTTATCCGGGAAAGTCTGTATACGAGCGCTTTCGCGTACCGTATAATATCTTACCGTCCCGTCGTCCAATACTACGGTATTCTCCCCGCCCGGGACGCCGTGTACGCCGGCTTTAATTGTTTTTGAGGGTTCGTCCATCACGCTCCCGGAGTGACCGGCGTAGGATTTTGCGCCGGGGCGAAATTCGTGATTAAATACCGAATGATCTCTTTGGGATCGGATCGGATCGGGTAAGTCGCCTATTGCGTCTCTGACAGTCCTCCATCTCTGATAGGGGTATTCCTCGGATTTTACCGATCGTTCGATCAAATTCAGCTTTGATTTATTGAAGGGTATTTCCGACGGGACGGGAATATCGTGTTCCTTCCAATAGGTTTTGGAGATCCATTTTGAATAAAGCAATGCCTCTTGTGAGTGTGTAGTCCTCGGGAATGTCCAATTTGCATTACAATCGCTGCGAAATCCGACGATAATGACTCGTTGCCTGTTTTGAGGGACACCGTAGTCGGCGGCGTTGAGCGGGCGACAAATCACATTGTATGTCAACCCTTTTGGGCAGGAGGATGTATGATATTTTTCAAGCTCGGAGAGGTGATCTTCCCATGTCATGTTATCCTTTTTTTCAATTTCCGGGTATCGGAGCTGTAAAAGTATATAATTAAAATATTTTGAGAAGGATTTTCGAAGCAGACCGCGGACATTTTCAAAAATAAATACGGGGGGCATAAGCTCGCGAACGGCTCTGACGGCTTCGGGGAACATATCTCTTTTATCGTTATTGGCGAGCGCCTTTCCCCCCAGTGAAAACGGTTGGCAAGGGGGACCTCCCGAAACAAGTTGGATCTTATCGGAATAATCGTCATAACAAATCGAGCGAACATCCTTTTGATATACGTTCCATCCCTTAACGAGCCGATTTCCGCTTTGGATATTAAATTTGATATTATCGCATGAATCTTTATTCCACTCAAAGAGCGCCACATGATGAAACCCGGACATCTGTAAGCCGAGCGCCAGCCCGCCTGTTCCGCAAAAAAGCTCGATCGAATTCATTGGATCACCTCCGAAAAGTTAGCATACGGTAATAATTTACTTTATATGTTTTTTAAAAATAAAGTGGTTATAAAGGCTAAGCCTGCCTTTCCGCCGCGTGACCTTTGATCATATACCGTCCTTCCCCTCGGGGAAGAAAGCGGGAACGGGCAGTGACGACCTTCCCAAAAATAAGAAGCACTCAGCTCGCCTTTTCGCCGAGCTTTTTCTCGGTATGGTCTTTGAGGCGCTTGAGGTTCGCGCGGTGCATAAAAATGAGGAGGAAGGCGATCCCCGCCGCGAAGGCGAAATCCGCCCACGCGCAGACGTTCCCCTCCATCAGAGAGAAGGCGAGGACGGTAAACGGATAGAGCGCCGCCGCGACGATCGACCCGAGCGAAACATAACGGGTCAGCGCCGTCACGATCCCGAATACGCCGAGGAGGAGGAGGGCGGGGACGGCGTCGATCGTCAGCATGATCGCGAAGGTCACGAGGATCCCCTTCCCGCCCTTAAAGCCGTAAAAAACGGGGTAGATATGCCCGAGGACGGCGAAAACGCCCGCGCAGTAGTTGACCCATGAAAAGCCCTCGGTCATCGAATAGGTATCGACCCCGAGAAGAAGGCGAAAGAGGAGCGAAACCGCGAGGATCGAAAGCACGCCCTTTAATATATCGCCGACGAGGACAAAGAGCGCGGCGAGCTTCCCCTGAGTCCTGAGCGTATTGGTGAGACCGGCGTTCCCGCTCCCCATCGAGCGGATATCCTTCCCCGTTTTGAGCCTTGTGACGATGATCGCGGAATTGACCCCACAGAGGAGATAGGGGATCACGGCGACCGCCGCGAAGCATAAAATTTTCAGAAACAGTTCCATAGTTGATTTCCTTGAATATAAGCAAATTATTCTCCGCGCTCGCGAACGACGATCCTGATCGGCGTCCGATCGAGCGAAAAAGCCTCGCGGATCTGATTCTCGATATAGCGCTGATAGGAGTAATGAAAAAGCTCTTTTTTATTACAGAAGACGACGAAGGTCGGCGGCTTTGTCGACGCTTGGGTCATATAATAGAGCTTGAGACGCTTCCCCTTATCCGAGGGGGGCTGTACCCGCGCCGTCGCGTAGGCGAGGAGGTCGTTTAACATCCCCGTCGTGATCCGCCGCGCGTTTTGTTCGGCGGTGAGGCGGATCTCCTCAAAAAGCTTATCGATCCGCTGACCCGTGAGGGCGGAGATAAAGACATAGGGGGCGTAGGACATAAACGAGAAATCCACGTCGAGCTTTTCGCGGAATACCTTCATCGTCTTGTCGTCCTTCTCGATCGCGTCCCATTTATTGATCGCGATGACACAAGCCTTTCCCTTATCGTGGGCATAGCCGGCGACCTTACTGTCCTGTTCGGTATAGCCGACGTTCGCGTCGATCATAATGACGCATACGTCCGCGCGGTCGATCGCCATATAGGCGCGTAGGACGCTGTAACGCTCGACGTCGTCGGTGACCTTAGCCTTACGGCGAATCCCCGCCGTATCGATGAGAAGGTACTTCCCCCCGTCGCGCTCGATAAGGGTATCGGTCGCGTCGCGCGTCGTCCCCGCGATCTCGGAGACGATCACGCGCTCCTCGCCCGCGATCCGATTGACGAGCGAGGATTTCCCCGCATTCGGCTTCCCGATAACGGCGACCTTAACGGTCGCCTCGTCCTCGTCCTCCTCCTCTATGGGCGGGAGGTGGGCGAACGCCGCGTCGAGGAGGTCGCCCGTCCCGTGACCGTGGATCGACGAAACGGGGATCGGGTCGCCGAGCCCGAGGTTATAAAACTCATAGAGCTCGGGCGGCGGCGCGCCGATCGCGTCGCATTTATTCACACAGAGGACGACGGGCTTCCCGCTCTTTAAGAGCATGGCGGCGACGTTCTCGTCGCTCGCGGTCACGCCCGTCGTCAGATCGGTCACGAGGATGATCGCGTCCGCGCTGTCGATCGCGAGCTGAGCCTGCGCCCGCATCTGGGAGAGGAGGAGATCCTTACTCTCCGGCTCGATCCCGCCGGTATCGACGAGGCGAAACGGGCGGTTTCGCCACTCGGCTCGCCCGTAGATCCGATCGCGCGTCACCCCGGGGGTATCCTCGACGATCGCGACCCGCCGCCCGATCAGTTTATTAAAAAGCGTCGATTTCCCGACGTTCGGTCGTCCGACGATTGCGATTAAACGGTTCATAGACAGTTCCTTTCAAGATAGTCTTTGTATGCTTCATCCCTACGCGTTCGGGCGGTTCGCCTTGATCATTCTGATGTCCCCGCCGACAAAGAGAAGCTGTTCCATCGAGGCGAGGCGCGAAAAAACGCGCTCGCCGTAGCGCTCGTTCAGCTCCTCGCCGCTACAGTTCGTATTCACGATCGTCGGGAGTGCCGCGTTGAGGCGGTTATTGACGACCCCGTAAAGGGCGGCGGCGTAAAACTTACTTTCAAATTCCGCGCCGAGGTCGTCTAAAATGAGGAGCTGAGCCTCCTGTAACGCGGCGGCGGTATCGCCCTCGCTCCGCCCGAAGTGCTCGCGCTCCATTCGGCGAAAAAGCTCGGGCGCGGAGCCGTAGACGACGCTGTATCCCTTCTCTAAGACCTTCCGCGCGATACTGAGCGAGAGGTGGGTCTTTCCGAGACCCGTCCCCCCGCACATAAGCACGCTCGGGTAGGGGAGGTGAAAGTCCGCCGCGTAGGCGCGGCAAAAGCTCAGGTTCGCGGTCATCGCTTCGCGGGCGGTACAGCCGAGCGACGTTTCCCGCGTCGCGTCGTAATAGTCGAGGCGAAAGTCCGCGAAGTCACAGAGATCGAGCGGCGAGGAGCGGTTCAGCTCCTCCGCCGCGAGCCTTTTTACGATCGCGGCGATGCATGAGCATCGCCGTCCGTCGGCGACCCCCGTATCGCGGCAGAGCGGACAGTCGTGGGGCGGGTCGAGATAGTCGGCGGGATAGCCGCCCTTAACGAGGGTCGCGGCGAGCCGCTCCTGTAATAAAAGATTGTTTTTTTCGAGCTCGGCGAGCTTATGTGAGAAGTCGCCGTCGCGGTTTAAGATCAGCTCGACGAGCCGCGCGCCCGTCGCGGACAGCTCGCGCGAGAGCGCGGTCGCCTCGGGGCATTTCTCCGCGATCTCGACCTCCCGACGGGCGAGGAGGCGGTCGTTTTTCGCCCGCCGCTCATCGAGGATCTGTTCCGCCTCGCGGTAAAAGCGTTCGTTCAGGCTCATTTCGTGATCATCCTTTCTATAGGGGTCTATAGGGGTTCAAAGACCCGACCCGCTACTCCTTCTTCTCCCCGAGCTTTTGATACCGCGCGTAAGCCGCCTGTCCAAAATCGCCGACATTAAAGGAGGCGGTTTTTTCGACCTTCTCGGGCTTTTTCTCCGCGCGGGTCTGCGCCGCCGTGGTATAGCCCTTCTCCGCCCAGCTTTTAAGGACGGTATCCATATATTTGAGGCTTAAACGCCCCGCGTTTTTCATACAAAGGTCATACGCCTCCTCATAAAGCTCGTCGGGATAAGCCGCCCCCGCCCAAAGGGCGATCAGCTCCCTCTCCGATTTTGAGAAGGCGCTTGTCCGCCCGAAAAGTCCGCGTAGGCGACCCTCGAGCGTATGGCGGGCGCGTAAGAGCTTGATCCGCTCCTCCGCCTTCCCGATCGTGTCGATCCCGCTGTCACACCATTCGAGCGCCGCCGCCTTGATATAGGCGGGGGTCGCGCGGTCGATCGAGAAGCAGTACTCTACCAGCATGACCGCGACCTCGGTCGGCATCCCGACCTCCTCGACGAGGATCATGAGCGCGTTTCGCTCGCTATGCTTGGTCGGGCGACCCGCGAGCCGCTCGAATGTCTCAAAAAGATAGCGTACCGCCTCGTCGCTTTTGACGGCGGAGGCGATCTCCTTCGGGGGGAATTGCGGCTCGGCGGTGAGCTTGACCCGCGCGGCGGCTTTTTCGCCGTCGTTTGAGACCGAGGCGATCGGGGCGGTTGACTTTTCGTTTTGGGAAGGGTTCTCCCCGGCGGGGACGAGCGCGCCCTCGTGGGAGGCGACCACCCCGACGTTTTCCCAAAATAAGAGCGCGTCCTCCGCGTCGGCGGCGGAGACCCCCGTCATAACGGCGATGTCCTCGCTCCGAAGGAGGACGGAGGTGTTTCGGAGAAGGTAGAGGAGTACCTTCAGCTTTTTTTCGTCGGCGATCTTGATATAGTGATCGACGACGCAGGTCGGAACGGCGAAAACGCTCCCCCACGCGCCGAGATTGAGTTGATAATTCATGATCTATCCCTTAAATACAGAAATCCTTGCTTTTTCGCATACACATACAGTATAACACAATTTTTCCTTTTTTGCAACCTTTTGGGCGGAAATCGCCGAAAAATCCGGGGGAAGCGATCGGGGAGGGGGGAAGGAGACCCGCCGCGACCGCCCGCCGAAGGCGTTCCCAAAGGGAAAAAATCGCATTTTCCCCGAAAATTTTCCAAAAAAGTATTGACAAATTTCCCCGAAGCGGTTATACTTAAAATAAGTATAAGTACGAAGGGATCTCGGCTTATCGGGGCGATATGCTCCGCGAATCGCGGAGGAGGGCGATGAGCGCCACCGATCTTCGCAAGAAAGGAAGGAATCTGAATATGAAAACCAAAAAAACAAAAAGATATATCGCGCTGTTGACGGCGGTCGTGACGGCGGCTTCGGCGGCTTCGTCGGTCTCGGCGGAGACGTGGATCATTCCCGGGACCTCCGGCTCGACCTCGACGACCGGTCCGGTCTTTTCCTACGCGAGCGAATTTTCCGTCTGGGCGAACGGACGGGATATTAAGGACGATAAAAAGACGACCGACGTCGACGAGACCGCCAAGTATAAGACCGGCGAGATCCAGCATATCGCCATGTCGACGGGCGGGAAGTGGAACGTCGCGGTCACGGATACGTCGATCTCGACCGCGAGCCAGTTTATGGGTCTCGTCGACGCGAAGGGTAAATTCACCGACCCAAACGCCAAGGAGGTCAAACAGATCGCCAGCGCTAAGATCAAGGACGGGACGATCACGCTTACCGCCGGGAAACAGGCGGGGAGCGTCAACGTTTGGGTCTATGAGATCAACCAAAAACAGGTCATCTACCTCCCCGAGAGGAACGTTGTCCCGAAATGTTACTCCGCCGAGGTAAAGCTCGCGCCGAGCTCGCCCACCCTCGCCGAGGTCGGCGACGTCACCATGCGTAAGCTCAATACGGGCGCTAAGGCGGTCACAAAGCTCACGATGGCGTATAACGACGGCTCTCGCGCGACTCAGGAGAGTAAACAGCTCGCCTTGGGCGATAAAAAAGACTCGCCCGATATTACCTCGGGCTATACCGTGACCTATAAAAACGGCGATAAGACCGAGACGCCGACGGTCGTCCAGGCGCGGGTGAGCGCCGATAACGCGACCGTAACGATAACGCCGACCGGGGTCGGTAAGACGACGCTCAATATCGTCAATATCCAAAGCGGTAAGGCGGCGAAGCTCACCGTCGAGGTCAAGGCGATGTACGCCGTCAACTTTGACAGTCGTCTCGTCACGGTCAGCGACATCAGCGATAAGAAAAATCCCGTCGCGGTCTCGTCGGGCGATCGGATCATTAACGGCGCGTCGCTCCAAGTCACCGCCGCCGAGGGAGCGGAGGTCGACGAGATCCAAGTGAACGGTAAGACGCTTAAATCCGGCGGCTCTTATAAGATCAAGGACGAGACGGTCGAGATCATCGCGGGGAAAACTTATCCCGTCACGATCGTCGGCGGCGATAAGGCGAATTATATCCGGTATAACGAGAAATCGATCAAGAGCGGCGCGAAGTTCTTCGCGGGGACGGTGCTCACGGTCACGATCGAGAGCGGCGTAACGGCGACGGTCGAGCGCGAGGGTCGTACCCCCACGACGCTCCACAGCGGCGGCGCTCAGCCGCTCACCGTTAATGGGGCGGTCACGATCACCTTTAACCACCCGCCGAAGGAAGACAAAAAGACGACGTGATCTATGCTCCTTCTCAAAAAAGATAAAAAATAACAACTTCCGCCTCGGGGGATCGACCTTGAGGCGGAAGTTTTTTATTGAATTATTAAAATTTGTATTCTTCCGAGAAGTCAAAGGTCGCGAAGTAGTCCCTCGGCGTTTCGGCGCGGCGGATCAGCGTAAAGCTCCCGTCCTCCTTTAAAAGAATCTCCGCCGAGCGGAGCTTCCCGTTATAGTTATAGCCCATGGAGAAGCCGTGTGCGCCGGTATCGTGGATCACGAGGCGGTCGCCGAGGTCGATCGCGGGGAGGGCGCGGTCGATCGCGAATTTATCGTTGTTCTCACAAAGCCCGCCCGTAATGTCGTAGACATGGTCGAGGGGCGCGTCCTCCTTCCCCATCACGGTGATATGATGATACGCGCCATAGATCGCGGGGCGCATCAGGTTCGCCGCGCAAGCGTCCAAGCCGATGTATTCTTTATAGATATGCTTCTCGCGGATCGCCGTCGCGACGAGACAGCCGTAGGGCGCGAGCATGAACCGCCCCAGCTCGGTAAAGATCGCGGTCTCGCCGAGCCCCGCCGGGACGAGAATTTCTTCATACGCGCCCTTGACCCGCCGACCGATCTCGGCGATGTCGTTAGCGGGCTGGTCGGGCTTATAGGCGATCCCGACCCCGCCGGAGAGATTGATAAAATCAAGCGAAACGCCGACCCTCTCCTTGACCTCGACCGCGAGCCGAAAGAGCTGAGCCGCGAGGACGGGGTAATAGTCGTTCGTCAGGGTGTTACTCGCGAGGAAGGCGTGAACGCCGAAGCGCTTAACGCCCTTATCCCGCGCGATCCCGTATGCTTTGAGAATTTGTTCGTGGGTGAGACCGTATTTCGCGTCCTTTGGGGTATCCATAACATTGCCCTTTTCGCTCGTTTTAAACTCGCCGCCGGGGTTATAGCGGAAACAGATCGTCTCGGGGAAGCCTGTTAAGCGGTCGAGAACGTCGATATGGGTAAAGTCGTCGAGATTGATGATCGCGCCGAGATCGTAGGCGAGGCGAAAGTCCGCGTCGGGGGTCGCGTTTGAGCTGAACATCATATCGTGACCCTTAGCGCCGACCTTATCCGAGAGCATCAGCTCGGTATAGGACGAGCAGTCAAAGCCGCAGCCCTCCTCGCGTAAAATTTTCATAATATACGGGTTCGGGGTCGCCTTGACCGCGAAGTATTCGCGAAAGCCCTTGTTCCAAGCGAAAGCCGCCTTTAAGCGCCGCGCGTTCTCCCGTATCCCCTTCTCGTCGTAGAGGTGAAAGGGGGTCGGATATTCGGCGATGATCTCCTCGAGCTTTTCCTTCGTGACAAACGGTTTTTTCATTTTTCGGTCGATCCTTTCCTTGGTTTCTTTTGTTTCTTTTTTGTGAAGGGTTCTCCCCTCATAGCTTCATATACTTTTCGAGGAAGCGCATGGAGAGCGGGATCCATTGTTTACAGTTGTCGAGGAAGAAGGCTTCGTTCCAGCCCGTCGCCTTGTCACAGGTCGACAGCCCGTGCGGACCCTCGTCAAACATATGGAGCTCACAGGGGACGCCGTTCGAGACGCAAGCCTTGGCGAGGACGAGACTGTTTTGGGCGGGGACACAGTCGTCGTTCGCCGTACACCAGAGGAAGATCGGCGGTGTTTTGGGCGTGACGCGGTTCTCGAGCGAGAGACGCGAAAGCTCGCTATGGGTCGCGTGCTTCCCGAGAAGCACCTCGAACGAGCCGGCGTGGGGGTTCGTGATCCCGCTCACGACGGGGTAAGAGAGGATCGCGGCGTTCGGGCGAAGCTCCTCGGGCGTACAGCCGAGCGCCTCGACGACCGCCTTATCGTTCCACATCGTCGCGGTACAGCCCGCGAGGTGAGCGCCCGCGCTCGCGCCCCAGACCGCGAGCTTATCGGGGTCGATCCCAAATTCCTCCGCCCTCACGCGGATCTTTAAGATCGCGTAAGCCGCGTTGATCAAGGCGGCGGGGTATTTTTTATTACAGGAATAGTTTAAGATAAAGGCGTTAAAGCCCTCGGCGAGATAGCGCATGGCGATCGGCTCGCCCTCGCGCTCGGAGCAGTATTCGTATCCCCCGCCGGGGAGTATCAGGATCGCCGGGCGCTTTTTACACCATTCGAGGGATTCGACCTGCCCTAAAAGATAAGCGCGCATCGAAACGGTCTTTTCGTTGTTGAGATAAAAGGTTTTGATCGTCATTTTTTCGTTTCCTTTCCTTTTTGATGAACGTGTCCTCGCTTGATCTCCTTCCATTATACATGATTTTGGCGGATTTTTCAATAAATTTTTAAAAATGTATGAAAATTTTTAAAAAAGTCTTTCCTTTTTTAAAAAAATATTATATAATAGTAAAAAGGCGCGGTTTTTGTACAAAAGTCAGGACGCGGAATTTTGCGGGAGGTCGGCTCATGGATAAGCTAAGGGTTCAGGTCAACGGACGGGGTTATTACCTAAAAACGGACAATCGCGACGAGGTTTTGAGCTTCGCCAAAAGCTATGAGGATAAAATTTTATACATTATGACAAAAATGCCCGGGATCAGCGAGGCGGAGGCGACCGCGCTCTCGGCGCTCCTCTTGATGGGCGATTCCCTAAAAAAGACGCGGAGCGACGAGGACGAGGCGCTCATCGCCGCCCTTAACGAAAAGATCGAGGTCTTAGAGGAGCGGATCGGGACGCTAAACGGCGAGGTCGACCGTCGCCACGAGGCGGAGAGCGCCCTAAACGCCGAGATCGAACAGGCTCGCGCCGACAGAACCGAGCTCGAGCGCCGCCTCAGCGACGCGAACGAACAGGGGCGGGCGCTCAGCGAACAGTATAGCGGTAATCTTAACGAGATCGCCGACGTAAAAGCGGCGCTCTCCTCCGCGAATAAGCTCATCGCCCAGCTCAATACCGAGAAGCTCACCGAGGTCGCCGCGAACGAGGCGCTCAGGAACGAGCTCGACGGCGCTCAGGGGCGGCTCGAGAACGCGAATAAGACGATCGCCGAGCTAAACGGTAAGCTCACAAAAATGGAGATCCACTCCGACGTATCCGACGACGCGGCGGAGATCCCCGAGGAGCTGAGACGGCTTCGCCGCGAGAAGGAGGATCTCGAGATCGAGCTCGCGATCGCGAACGAGGAGATCGAGAAGCTAAAAAACTCGGCGGATAAGCCGAGCCCGACCGAGGCGGAGCTATCCGCGCGGATCGAGGAATACGAAAAAAAGCTTCGCCGCTTAGAGAGCCGCTCGGGCGAGATGGATAAGCTCCGCGCGATCCTCGCCGAGACGGAGCATTCCGTCCGTCAAAAGACCGAGGAAAAAGAGGAGGAGAACCAAAAGCTCAGGAATATCCTCAAAAATTACGAAAGCTCTTACGGGATCTGTATGGCGCGGAAGGAAGAGGAGATCATCGCCCTACAAGACGAGATCGAGAAGCTAAAGGATCAGTTAAGCATCAAGGACGAGCGCCTTAGCGCCGCGTATGTCCAGACGACGTTTGATTCTTAAACGATGATCGAGGTCTTAGCGCCCTGCGGCGGGGCGGATCATTTAAGCGCCGCGCTTGGTACCGGCGCGGACGCGGTCTATTTCGGGGCAACCGACTTCTCCGCGCGTAAAAACGCGAGAAATTTTACGCCGGAGGAGGCGAGGGCGGCGATCCGCCTTTGTCACGCCTCCGGCGTTAAAGTCCATATCGCGATGAATACGCTTTTATACGACGACGAGCTCTCGCGGGCGCTAAAGACCGCCGAGGCGCTTTATGAGATGGGGGCGGACGCCCTTATTGTGCAGGATCTCGGGTTTACGAGGCTTCTACGCGAGGCGATCCCCGATCTCCCCCTCCACGCCTCGACCCAGCTCACGGTCACGTCGGCGGCGGGCGCGGAGTTCGCGCGGAAGGTCGGCTTTCGCCGCGTCGTCCTCGCGCGGGAAATGTCGCTCGACGAGATCGAGCGGGTCGTTAAAAGCGTCGGGATCGAGACCGAGGTCTTTATCCACGGGGCGCTTTGTGTCTCGCTGAGCGGTCAGTGTCTGATGAGCGCGTTTTACGGCGGGCGGAGCGGTAATCGCGGCGAATGCGCCCAGCCCTGTCGCTTACGTCATACCTGCGGCGGGCGGGAATACGTCCTCTCGCTCAAGGATCTCTCGGCGATCGAGCTTTTACCCCGTCTCGACGAGATCGGCGTGACCTCGGCGAAGATCGAGGGGAGGATGAAGCGCCCCGAATATGTCGCGTCGGCGGTCTCCGCCGCCCGCGCCGCCTTAAACGGCGAAGCGCCCGATCTCGCGCTCCTTCGCGCCGTCTTTTCGCGAAGCGGCTTTACGTCCGCCTATCTCGACGCCAGCCTTACGGAGATGGGGGGGACGAGGACGCGTGAGGACGCGGAGAGCGCCGCGCCTGTCTTAAAAGAGATAAGGCGGCTTTATGATAAGCCGTATAAGCGCTATACGGCGGACGTCTCGATCCGGGTCGCGCGCGGCGAGCCGATCGCGGCGGAGGTCGCGGTCACGCGCGGCGGCGAACGGGTCGCGGCGGCTTATCAAAGCCCGTTTTACCCCGAGGAGGCGCGTAGCCGCGCGGTCACGGCGGAGGAGATCGCCGAGCGCCTCGGGAAGCTCGGCGGGACGGTCTTTACTCTCGGGGAGGTCCGATGTACCTTAGGCGAGGGGCTGTCCGTCCCCGCCTCGGCGCTCAATCAAATTCGGCGGGAGCTGATCGAGCGGCTCACGAAAAAACTATCGGAGGGAAGGCTTTAAAAAATGAGAATAAGCGAAGAAAGCTATCAAAATTTCGGGAAGTGTATCGTCCTCGACAACGGGGATTGTGTCGTTAAGATCACCGTCGACGTCGGTCCGCGGATCGTTTATTACGCGCTGAACGGGGCGGAGAACGTCTTAAAGGAGGACGTCGAGCGGCGGACCTATCGCGACGGCGACGCGCTCCATCAATACTTCGCGACGGAGGAGAACTGGTATATCTATGGGGGTCATCGGCTTTGGTCAAGTCCCGAGAGCTTCCCCGAGAGCTATACGCCCGATAACGGCGCGGTCTCCTATCGGGTCGAGGGCGGTCGCGTGATCCTCTCGCCCGCCGACCGCGTAAGGGTCGGCGAGCGCCACGGGATGACGGTCGAGCTGGCGGAGACGGGCTCGCGCCTCACGATCGGGCATACGATCACGAATATCGCGGATCGCCCCCTAAGGCTCGCGCCGTGGTGTCTCACGGTCGCGGATCGCGGCGGGGTCGAGATCATACCGCAATCCCGAAAGGACACGGGGCTTCTCGCGAACCGTCGGCTCGTCCTTTGGGCTTATACCGATATAGGCGACGAACGGCTCACGCTCGGGAACGACTACCTCCTCCTCCGTCAGACGGATAAGGCGGAGAAATTTAAGCTCGGGATGAATAACGAGGACGGCTGGAGCGCCTATCTCAATAAGGGTCAGCTGTTTATCAAGCGCTTCGGCTATGACCCCGAGGGCGAATACCCGGACGGCGGCTGTAACTTTGAGACCTTTACCGACCCCGAGATCATGGAGGTCGAGTCGCTCGGGGCGTTAAAAACGCTCGCGCCGGGCGAGACGACCGAACACGAGGAGCGGTGGGAGCTGATCTCCTGCGCCGAGGAGACCCCCGATCGGGCGAACGTCGCCGAATTTGTGAAACGGTGGATCGAGTAAAAAAAGAAAGGGAAAGGAAAAGATACTTATGAAAAAAATATTCAGGAGGTTTACGGCTCTTCTGATCGCTGTTGTGGTTTTTATGGCGGGCGCTTTGGAATGTGCGGCGGAAGATGACTGGCTTGATTACTTTTTTTGGGATTTTTTCTCGGACTATGAGGAATTTTCGACTTCGCTCAAGCCGAAATTTACGGCGGAGGTAAACGACTACGGTGTTCTCCTTTTATTCGATTATGTTGAAAATGCGTCCTTTTATCGGATTTATCGGTATGATAAGAAAAGAAAGGAATACGTAAAACTCGACGATACAAATTATACGTCGTATCTTGATACCGACGTAAACTCTAACGCTTCCTATACTTATAAAATTCGTGTTTATCGGGATGACGGAACGCAACGAGAAAAGAGTAAGTTATCATCAAAGGTGACAATCAAAACTCCCCTCATGCCGGTAAATGTTCGTATAACGGTTACGGATCGTAAGATTACGCTGGACTGGAAAAAGGATACCGGCGTGGACGGATATGAAGTCTATTATTATCAGACCGTTCGAATGAAAAGCGATCTAAAAGGATCATCGGGTTATGACAACTTGTCGGGGAACATCATTCGTTACGGTGAGTCCCGAAAAAGTCTGAATTACGCTGAAGAAAAGGCGGATTTTAAACGTCTTAAAAGGACGACAGCTGACTCGCTCTCGATTAAGCGCAATAAAAAGTATAAATATTATTTTAAGGTTCGGTCTTATAAAATTAAGGATGGGAAAAGAAAGTATAGTGAGTTTTCCGATATAATACCTGCCTCGCGAGTTGACGCGGTGTTTAACGGTATGAAAGGAAAGACGAGGAGTACCGTCGAGGTGATTTCCTACCGAAGCGACATCGAGCCTTGGACAATGAAAATTAGTGAGAACGATCGAGAAATTTTTCAACAATTCGAAAAAGAGCATTTTACAAATAATATGTCCTATTATGAAAAAGCGGAATATCTCGCGCAGTATATTCATTACAATGTCGATTACGCCTACGGTGATGATTTTGCGAAGCTTTCGGGGATAAGCTGTGCGGAGGCTGTTTTTAAGAAACACTCCGGGCAATGCTATCAGTACAATGGCGCGCTTGCTGAATTTCTTGCATATATGGGCTTTGATGTGAAACTTGTCAGCGGCTATCGAGGTACGGGTACTGATAATCGATGGAGTCATTATTGGTGCGAGATAACGATTGACGGGAAGAAGTATATTCTTGATGCGGGAAATAAAAAAGACGGATTGTATGGCTTCTTTGGAGTTTATGAAAATTCGCGTTATCTTACTGATCAATAAAGTTGAGCATTTGCTCTGAACTGATCCCCTGCGCCGAGGCGACCCCCGATCGGGCGAAGGTCGACGAATTTGTAAAACGGTGGATCACGGGATAAAAGGATAAAGCGGGATCAAACAAACGCCCCCTTTCTGCGGTACTTACCCGTATCGCGAAAAGGGGGCGTTTTTATACGAATAACCGCAGGAGTGCGCTCCCGCGCCTTGCCACCCTGTGCGGCAAGGCATAAAAAAGCAAATCACTCGCCTTGTAACGGTTATTCGTACTATTTCAACAAAGGCAAATTCCCCGTCAGCCGTCCGACTTTTTTCGCGTCCCCATAGATCGCGATCCCGAGGTAAGACAGCTCCTTCTCCTCGCGGACGGACATTTTTTCGATCCACTCGGGATAGGTCTTGGAGCCTTGCGCCGTTTCGGTGAAATCCACGACGGCGAGGTCGCCGTATTCGGCTAGAAAAAGCCGCTCGCGGAGCGTTCGGAGGGTCTCGCAGTCGCCTTGGAGGATCGGGATCGGAAGGCGGACGATCCCGCTGTGGATAAAGCCGCTCTTATCCGATACGTCCTCGCCGACCGCGTCGGGGGCGCGTTTCCCGAGGGTGAAGGCGAGGATCGCCGCCGTGTTGGCGATGAATCCGAGCGGTAATGCCCGATCGATCACCAAGACGCATTTTTTCTTTTCACTTTCCATTTTTTCGTTCCCTTCCTTTAGGTTTAATTTCCGAGATCAAAAGCCCCGCGATCGTGAGACCTGTCCCGAGCGCGGAGGTCGGCGTGAGCGTTTCGCCGAGGACGAGGATCGAGGCGGCGACGGTTATGACCGGGACGGTATAGATATAGACGCTCGTTTTGACCGCGCCGAGCCGCCCGACCGCGAACGACCACGTCACGAAGCAAAGCGCCGAAGCACCCAGCCCGAGGAAGAGAAGGTTCGCGAGATCGATCGGATCGGCGAAACGAGCCGCGCCTTCCCCAAAGGGAAAAAAGGGAAGGGTCGGGAGGAGGAATATCAGCCCGTAGGCGAATACGCGGCGGGTCGTCGCGAGGAGCGGGAGACCAAAGCCCGCGATCCGCCGCGTCAAGAGCGAATAGACCGCCCAGACGACCGCCGCGCCGAGCGCGAGGAGGTCGCCGAGCGGGTGAAGCTCGACCCCCGACCCGCCGAAGCTTAGCAGCGCGATCCCCGCCATCGCCGCCGCGAAGCCGATGAAAAACCCGACCGAGAGCCGATCCCGCTCCGCGCCGAAAAGGCGCGAGAGGATCGCGGTAAAAAACGGCGCGGTCGATAAGATCACGCCGACGTTTGAGGCGGAGGTGTCGGTGAGCGCGATATTCTCGAGGAGATAATAGAGGGCGATCCCGCATAGCCCGGCGGCGGCGAAGGTCAGCTCCCGCTTCGCGCCCGCTTTCCCGAGCGGTCTCGGGTACGCCGCGAGGAGCGCGAGAAAGCCGAGCGTAAAGCGGAGGAGGAGGATCTCGATCGGCGTAAAGTCCGTTAAAAGGAGCTTCGTCGAGATAAAGGTCGTCCCCCAGATCAGGACCGTGACGAGCGCGGCGGCGTGCGCCGCCGTTTCCTTTTGTTTCATCTTTTCGCTTCCTTTCCTTCCCGAAATATTTTCGCGTAGCGGGCGGGCGAGAGCCCGATATAAAGGCGAAAAAAGCGGGAAAAATGGCTCTGATCGGCGAAGCCCGTCCTCATCGCCGCCTCGAGCGGCGTAGCCCCCGCCTCGAGCATCTCCTTCGCCCGCGCGATCCTGATCGCTTGGAGATAGCGATAGGGGGTCACGCCTTTTTCCTTTGTGAAGGCGCGGAGGAGCGCGGATCTACTGAGATTTCCTCGGCGACAGAGCGCGTCGAGCGAGATCGGCTCGGCGAAATGACGCTCCATAAAGGCGCAGGCACGCTCGACCGCGAGGGCGCTTCCCCGCGTCGGCTCGTCGGGGACGGCGGTCGGGAAACAAAGACACCCCCGCTTTTCCGCCTTCCCCAAAAAAGAAAGAAGGAGCGCCTCGTGGTCGGGGTCGCCCCGCTCGATCGCCCGACAAAGCGTAAAAAGCGCCGCGCAAAGAGACGGGTCGGATCGGACGCTCTCTCCGAAGGCGGGCGCGCCCCGCCGCCCGGTCGCGCGTTCGGCGAAGTACGCCATCCGCTCCCGCGTGAGGTTCAGGGCGCGGTAGCTGAGCGGCTCGTCGCCCGCCTGGATACACCCGTGGCTGTCGCTCGGGTTTAAGAGGAGGAGGTCGCCGCGCCCGAGCCGATAGCGGCGGTTTTTACAGGTCAATAGCCGCTCGCCCGCCTCGACCCCGCCGATCACGTAAAAATCGTGGAAATGGTCGGGGAAGGGGCGGCTTAGTCCCTCGAACCGATAGACCTCGAGCCTTAACGCCTCGTCGTAAAAAGCCGTTTCCTTTTCCGCCATATTCTCGCCTCCATTCTCCCATTCCTCTATTTTACGCCGAAGCTCGGGAAATTTCTTGTACAATATCGTCTTTTTTTGCGTGTTATGATGTTGCCCGTCGAGAGGCTTTTCCCGACGGGCGGCTTTTGATTTTTTCTTTTGGGAAGGCGCTACTCCTCCTCCCGCGTGGGGAGCGCGGCGAATTTCGCCGCCATCGTGGGGTTATTTTTGGTGAGCTTTTTAATGGTGATGTCCTCCGCCTTATTGTTCGCGAGGCGAAGGTTATTTTCCGACGAAAGAAGCGCCTCCTTGATTTTTTGAAGGTGGGTGATCGAGCTGTCGATCTCCTTGATCGCCTCTTGGAACTTTCGGCTCGCGAGGTCGTAATTTTTCGCGAATTTATCCTTAAACTCGTTGAGGTTTTCCTCAAAGCGCGTGATGTCGATATTCTGCTCCCGTTCGAGGGCGAGCGCCCGCTTATATTGAAGGGCGTTCATCGACGCGTTCCTTAAAAGCGTGATCATCGGGATAAAAAACTGGGGGCGGATCACGTACATTTTTTCATAGCGATAGGATACGTCGACGATCCCGGTATTATAAAGCTCGCTGTCCGCCTCGAGGAGCGAGACGAGGACGGCGTATTCGCATTTTTTCTCCCGCCTGTCCTTGTCGAGTTCCTTTAAGAAATCCTCGTTTTTATGCTTTGTCGCGGTCGTCTCCACCTCGTTTTTCATCTCAAACATGATCGATAAGATCTCGACGCCGTCCTCGTCCTCCTCGCGATAGATAAAGTCGCCCTTACTCCCGCTTTTGGTGTCGTTATCCTTCTCAAAATACGCGCGGGGAAAGGCGGTCATCCGTATTTGGTTAAACTGGGTCTGACAATGCTGTTCGAGCGACTCGCCAACCATTTTGGTGGATTGCCGCGCCTTAAAGTCCTTATAATACTCGATCTGTTCGTCCTTCGCCTTTAGCTCCGCCTCATAAGCGGCTCTCGCCTCGCCGAGCTGTTTTTCGACCGCGGAGACGGCTTGGGAGAGCTTTAGGGCGTGTTCGCTCTCGCTCCCGCTGAGCTTGGCGTTCAGCTCGGCGATCTCCTTATCCTTCTCGGCGGCGGAGCGCTCGAGGGCGCGTTCGTGCTGTTCCTTTAAGAGCGCGATCGAGCCGCTTTGTTGGCTAAATTCCTCCTGTTTTTTCGCGAGGCGGTCTTCGGCGGCTCTCAGTTTTTTCTCATACTCCTCCCTCGCCTTCGCGACGGCGTTTTGGACGGCGAGTTCTTTTTCGGAATTGCCCTTCTCCGCCTCGGCTTCTAATCGTGTCAGCTTCTCTCGGAGTTCGGCGATCTCTTTTTCCTTTTGGGAAACAGCCTTCCCGACCTCGATCGCTTTTTCGTCCTCCCGCTTTTCCTCCCAGTGCTTCTTTTCGGCGGCGACGCGTTCGCCGATCTCCTTTTGAAACTCGTCGTTCCTTACCTGTTGGAGGATCGCGGCGTAACCCGCCTCGTCGACGGTAAAGACCTCGTGGCAATGTGGACATTCAATTTTTTGCATCATTGATCTCCTTTTTAGGTTGATATTTTTTACTAGCACTAGTAAAATCAATAATCGGTTTTCGTAATTTGCTGATATAATTATTATATCACATTTATTTAGATTTGTCAACGATATTTTGAGAAAATTCATTAAAATTTAAAATAAATTTTTAAAAGGAATGAATCGGCTCTTTTGCTTTTTATAGAGCCGATTCTGTTCAATAAATTTTTGCTTTTTTAAAAATTTCATTTGTTTTTATAGGAGTATGTATATTAAAAAATTAAAATTCACTCCTCCTCACTCCACCGATACTTCGTCAGTTCGCCCTCACATTTCAGCTTTGGATAGCCCCATTGCCGAAGGACTTCATAAGCGCCGATCGCGGCGCTGTTTGAGAGATTGAGGCTTCGGGCGGCTTCGTGGTCGAGCATCGGGATACGGACACAGGAGGCGGGGTTTTCAAAAAGCAACGCCTCGGGCAGCCCCCGATCCTCCCGCCCAAAGACGAGGAAGGACTTGTCCGGGTAGGTCATATCGCTGTATCGCTGTTGACCCTTCGTCGTGAAGTAGTAAAAGCTCCCGCCCGCGTTCCTCTCAAAAAAATCGTTTAGGCTCTCGTAATAGGTGAGGTCGAGGAGATGCCAGTAATCGAGACCCGCGCGCTTTAGGCGGCTGTCCGTGACCTCAAAGCCCGTCGGCTTCACGATGTGTAGCCTCGCCCCCGTCAGCGCGCAGGTGCGCGAGATGTTCCCCGTGTTCTGCGGGATCTGCGGCTCGATCAATACGATGTTCAGTTCCGTTTTTGTCACATCCTTTTAAAAAATAAGGGGAACTTTTTAAAAGCTCCCCTTATCGGATTTTTATGTGCGGTGTTGCCTTTGCGCTTACTTCCTTCCGCGTTTCCGTCCGCCCTTCTTGACGAGGAAAACGGATAAAGCCGCCGCCGCCGGGAGAAAGATCCCGACCGCCGCCCCGGTCGAGGGGTTGGCGACCGCTCCCTTAGAGGCATAGCTTCGAGGCGTTTCGTCGACGGTGAGATAGATGTCGTCGCCGTCCGCGTCCGTCCCGATGATGGTCGGCGTATTCGCCGCGCCCGCCCCGGTATTGGTCGCGTCCGTCGTCGGGAGCTGACCGTATGCGCCGTTTACATAGACGACATTCCCGTCGCGCCCGTCACGTCCGTCCTCGCCGTCTCTGCCGTCTTCGCCGTCCTCACCCTGGAGCGATTCGAGCCATTCGTTCTCCGTCCCGCGATAACCGTTCTCGACCGCGAGCTCATAAGCGGATAGACCGTCGTTCCCCTTGAGCGATTCGAGCCATTGTCCGAGCGTCCCGGTATAGCCGCTCTGTACCGCGAGTTCATAGGCGGACAGCCCGTTTGTCCCCGAGATGCTCCGAATGAAGTTATCGACGCTCCCGTAGTTATATCTCGCCCAGCCCTCAAAGCTGATCTGATTGATAAAATTGGCGATCCCGCCATAGTTTCGTTCCGCCCATTCGGCGAAATCCTCGCCGTCCTGACCGTCTGCGCCGTCGCGACCGTTGAGACCGTCTCGTCCGTCCGCGCCGTCTTTACCGTCCTTACCGTCGCGTCCGTCTCTCCCGTCCGTACCGTTCGTTCCGTCTTGACCCTTTAGGATAACGCTGAGCGCGGTCAAAAACGACGTTAAGGTGTCCGCCGTCGAGTTTTGGGTAAAGATCGCGTTGATCTGTTTTTGGATCTCCGCCGTGATCTTTGTTTCGAGGTTGTCGAGCTTTGTATTGAGGTTTTTAAGCTCGGATAATACCTCGCCGACGATATAGAGCTTTAAGAGGTCGCCGTATGAGCCGATCTGAGTCGACCCGGTCGACGAGCCGAGGATCTCGTTGAGCTTCTCTCGGATGATCTTATCAAAGGACTGGTCAAAAACGGACTCGATGAGGGGCTTTAGGTTATCCTCGTCGCTGAAATAATCGCTGATCAGCTCCTTTACCTCGGATTCGGTGACGTATTTTTGTCCCGCGAGCTCCTTTTTAAGCTCCTCAATCACCTGCTGACGAAATTCGCTGTCGGCTTCTTTGAGCTTTTCGTCGATCGCCGCTTGGATCTTGGCGTCCGCCTCCTGTTGGGTGATGTATTCCAGTTCTTCGTCACATTCCGTGTAATAAACGCTGTAGCTGTTGGCGCTATTTAAGGTGAATGTCGCGTCGGCGTTCGATTTTACGATCGCCTTTTGCAGTTTCGCGCTCGTACCCGCCCCGATGGTGGTCGGACTGCCGTTATAGAGTGAGAGGTTGCAGTCCTCAAGCCCCGCAGTACCCAACAAAGCCCGGAACTGATCGTAGCCGATGGAATACTCAATATCGCCGTTTAATCCGATCGATTTGGTATAAAGCTTGATCTGTAGGATCTTATCGGTCGGATACGCCGTAAATGTCAGCACAAAATTGATCTCCGTGCTGTTGTTGTTAAAAGAGGCGGCGAGATCGCCCGCGCCCTTTTTTGTGAGCCTTACCGTATAAGAGACCCCTTTACTCGGATCGTCGATCGGGAGATAGACTTTTTTCGACGAGCCGAGATTTTGGTTGATCCTCTTTAGGTCGCCGACCCGGAGCTTTGTGGGAAGGTAATAGATCTTATTCCCAAAAGAATCCGTAAAGTCGGTAGTGTCGCTGATACCGATCGTCGCGGTGGGGAGATAGACGTTCGCGTTTGTGTTCCCGATCGTCTCCAAATATTCGCTGAACGTAAACGCTTCGCTCTCAATCGCCTGCTGATAGTAATCTTTTGTGACGCCGCGGATCGTATCCTCCCCGTAATTCCGATAATTGACGTCGGCTGTGACCCTCGGCGTAGCCCACCCCGCGTCGACCTGTGAATCGGGTAAGAGCCACGACTCGGCGGACGCGCCGACCGCGTAAGACGAGGCGATCGCGAAGGAGAGCATCAAACTGACCAGCTTTTTTAATTTCATGTTTAAGACCATTCCTTTCTATGATAGGCGAGTTGCCTTAAAAAGACTGTTTTTATCGAGGACCGACTTGGTCGGGAGATTTCTTTTTTGATCTATTTTTTTTGGGGAAGGCGTGCGCCCCGCGCGGCTTGACTTCCCGCGTCGGGCTATCGTTCTCCCCCGCCCTCGAGCATATTCAGCCGCGCCTCGCAGTAAAACCGCGAGCCTCGCGCCCTTCTCCGCGCGATCGCGCCCGCCAAAAAGAGAAGGAGCGTCGCGCCGAGGTAAATCTCGGAGAAGATCAGCCGCCCGACCCCGAACCGCTCGAGGAAAAAGCGGGGCGCGGCTTCGGCGATCAGCTCGCCGAGGAGCGCTAAGACGTCGTTGAGCGCGGTGAAGCTCTCCGAGCGGGTCGGGCTTTGCGCCGCGTCGATCAGGAGGTGGGGGAGGAGCAGGAACACCGCCGAAAAAACGGGGAAAAACCACTGCTTTAAAAATCCCGCCGAGACCGAGGCGACCGCCCAGACGAGAAGGACGACGACCGCCGCGAACGGATAGAGCGTCCCGAGCGGCTCAGCCGAGAGCGAAAAAAGCCCACAGGCGAAGGTCGCCGCCGCACAGATCGCCATATTCTCCGAGGTCTTTGTCCGAAACAAGCTTTCGAGCCTTTGTCGGGCGAGAGCCTCTAAAAACGGAAATCGCGAAAATGCGCTCATTACGCGTCTCACTCCTTATCTCGTGATGATCCCGTTCTCGGCTAAGAGCCAAAGATAAAAGCCGCCGAGGAGGATCAGCCCGAGCGCCGCGCCGACGATCCGAACCGGCTTTTTCTTCTCCTTAAAGGTGAGGGCGATCAGCCGATCGGCGAGCTTTAAAAGCGCGCCGCCCAAGAGAAGCACCGAGGGAAAAGCCGCGATCATCGCCGGAACGCAATATTCCGGCTTATACACGCCGATCAGCGCGAGGAAAGCCGCCGCGAATAAGAGATTCAGCGCGGTCTCATATTCCCGCTCGCGGTTTTTGGGGAACATTCGCCGCATCAGCGCCGCGAGAAGGGCGAGACCGCCGAGCGTCGCGGGGATCGCGGGGGAGAACCCTTCCCAAAAATAAGACGGGATCTCGGCGTTTAAAAAGGCGAAGACCGGGTCGGACACGTCCGTTAAAAGAAGCGCCGCCGTCGCCGCCGTCCCGCCGAGGAATAGGATCAGCCCGGGAGGCGGGATCAAAAGGAAGTAAAGCAAAAGAAAAAGGATCGCCTCCGCCCGAAAACAGGCGGCGACAAGGATCAGCGCCGCGTAGCGGAGAAACCGCCGCTCGGCGGCAAAGCGGAGCGCGATCGCCGTCGTCAGCGCCGCCGCGTAAAGCGCGGGGTCGCCCGCCGCGAGCGGGAGAAAGCCGAGACAAGCCGCGAGGAGCGCCGAAAAAGCGGGCGTCTCGCTCCGATATAAGGTGGTCGCCGTTCCGAGCGCGAGGAGGGCGGCGATCGCCGTCGTCAGCGCCCGAAGGGACGGGAAAAGCGTCAGAAAAAGCTTCGCGGGGAGGAGCAGCCCGACCCCGCCGCCGATCCCGCCGATCATCGACACGGGATAGCGAAGGAGGAGGTCACAGCTCTCGCCGAGCGCGGTATTCTCGGGGAGCGTCAGCGCCAAAAAGAGGAAGATCGCGAGCCCGCAAAAAAAGCAGGACGGAGCTTTCTTTTTTATAAGCCCCAAAAGCGCGAGGATCACGGGTAGCGCGAGATAATACGCCATCGGCTATCCCTCCCGTTCTTCCTCCTCCTCCGCCGCGAGTAAGAGGCTCTTATAATCCGAGACCTCGTCTTTCACGGAGGAGCAGTAGGTCTTTATCGCGCCGATGAGGTTCGCCCGCGCGAGCGAGATCGTTAAAAGCGCCTTTTTTACGTCGGAGTGGGTCGTTCGGTTCTCGCGGACGACAAGCGCCACGCCCGCCGTATAGCCGCCGAAAAGGAGCGCGTCGTTCGCCACGCTCAGCGGCGGGGTATCGAGTATGATAAAGTCGTAAAAATCATAAAGGAGACGGATCAGCCGCTCCATATTCGCCCCCCCGAGAAGGTCGGCGGGGTTCTCGGGGACGGGACCCGAGGGCATCACATGGAAATTACGCAGGACGTCCGGCGAGATCGCGCTTAAAAGATCGCTCTCGCCCTTTAGCGCGGTACTCAGCCCGAAACGGCTCTTTAGCCGAAACAGCCCGCCGAGCGAGGGTCGGCGTAAGTCCGCGTCGATCAGGAGGACGCGCTTATCGAGCATACCGAGGGCGATCGCGAGATTGGCGGCGGTCGTCGTCTTCCCCTCGTTTTTACACTGGCTCGTGATCGCGACACAGGGAAGCCCCGAGGACTTCATCGCGAAAAGGAGGTGGGTACGGATATTTTTATAGGTCTCCATAATGAGGGGAGGGGTATTTTCGTTCAGGATAAACTGACGCGTGATAAAGTCGGCGTCCGCCCCGCTGTAAGCCGCCATGCGCCTCGCCCCCTTCGCGACGGGATCGCCGACGGGATCGGCGAAATATACCCTCTGTATATTCTATTCTATTATACTAGCCTTTTACACTTTTGTCAATATCAAACAAGAAAAAATTTGACGGAAAATGTTGGAAAATCGGCGTTTTTTTTGAAAAAAAGGATTCATAAACAAGCCCTTTTCGGATAAAATAGGAACGAAAGAGAAATTCGATTTTTATTTTTTTGGGGAAGGCGTACGCCGCAGGGCGGCTCGCGGAGAATGACCGTATTTACGGAGGAGGGGTCGGAGCGCGATGAAAAAAGCGGGGGAAAAGGCGAAATTCACGACGGCGGGGCTTTTGAGCGGGGTATTAAACGGGCTTTTTGGCTCGGGCGGGGGGACGGCGGCTGTCCCGTTCCTCGAGCGGACGGGGCTCGAGCCGCGTATGAGCCACGCGACCTCGGTCGCCCTCATCTTTTTTTTGAGCCTCTCGGCGACGATCGGCTATTGGCTCGGCGGTAATCTCGACCTCGCGCCGATCCTCCCGATGATCCCCGGGGGCTTCCTCGGGGCGGCGGTCGGTGCGGCGATCTTAAAAAAGATCGATAACGACCTCTTACGGCGGATCTTCGGGGGCTTGCTCCTTTTCGCCGCGATCCGTATCTTTATCCGATGAGCCTCGCGGTCGGCTTTTTAACGGGAATCGCCGCCTCAATGGGACTCGGCGGCGGATTTATCCTGATCCTCTATCTGACGCTTTTCGCGGGCGTCCCCCAGCTCGCGGCTCAGGGGGCGAACCTCCTCTTTTTCCTCCCGATCGCGCTTTTTTCCGTGATCCTCCATACGCGAAACGGGCTCGTCGCGTGGAAAAAGCTTCCTCTCGCGGCGGGCGCGGGGATCGTCGGCGCGGCGGTCGGGACGCTCGTCGGCGCGGCGCTCGACGACGCGGTCTTACAAAAGCTTTTCGCGGGGCTTCTCCTCCTTGTCGCCCTGCGCGAGCTTTTTCACAAAAAGAAAGCCCAAGAGGGAGATACGTCCCCCGAGGGAGATACGCCCCCCGAGGGCGGCGACCCGCCGTCGGCGCACGCCTTCCCAAAAGAATAAACAGCTTTTATTATGGTGTCATCGACGAAAGGAACGGACGGCATGGAAGAACAGATACGTCAGATCAACCGCTTACTCTGGGGGACGCCGCTCCCGGCGCTCCTCCTCGGGACGGGCGTTTTTTTAACGCTCCGCCTCCGATTTTTTCAGGTCACCAAGGCGCGGCTTTGGCTCAAAAATACGCTTTTTTCGCTGACGAAACGGGAGGGCGGCGAGCGCGGGATCAGTCAGTTTCAGGCGCTCTCGACCGCGCTCGCGGCGGCGCTCGGGACGGGGAATATCGCGGGGGTCGCGGCGGCGCTCGCCGTCGGGGGACCGGGGGCGGTCTTTTGGATGTGGGTCTCGGCGGGCTTTGGGATGGCGACGAGCTTTACCGAGAACCTCCTCGGGATCTATTACCGCCGAAGGAGCGAGACGGGCGAATGGCTGGGCGGGGCGATGTATTACCTGCGCGACGGGCTGCCGAAAAAGCTCGGCGGGGTGCTTTCGTCGGTGTTCGCCGTCTCCTGTTCCCTCGCCGCCTTTGGGATCGGGAATATGACACAGGCGAACTCGATCGCCGAGGCGATGAAGGCGGAATTTGGCGTACCCGCCGTCGTGACGGGCGTCGTCCTCTCGATCCTGACGGCGCTGATCCTCGTCGGGGGGATCGGGCGGATCGGGCGCGTGACCGAGCGGCTCGTCCCTCTGATGGCGATCCTTTACATAGCCGCGTGTCTCCTCGCGCTTTTCGCGGACGCGGGGCGTATCCCGTCGGTCTTTACGGCGATCGTCGCCGGCGCCTTTGACCTACGCGCGGCGGCGGGCGGCGCGGGCGGCTATCTCATCTCGCGGGCGGTCTCGGCGGGGTTTCGGCGCGGCGTTTTCTCGAACGAAGCGGGACTCGGAACCGCCGTCGCGGTCAACGCCGCCTCTAACGTCCGCGAGCCGGCGCGACAGGGAATGTGGGGGATGTTTGAGGTCTTTTTTGATACGATCGTGATGTGTAGCCTTACCGCCTTCGCCCTCCTCTCCGCGCCCGCCTCGGCGGTCGGCTTTGAGGAGGCGGTGACGAGCCTCTCCGAGACGGCGCAGTACTTCTCGCTCGACCCCGCCGAGGACGCCCCGCTCATCGTCGGGACACCGAACGCGTATCTCCGTCTCGCGGACGAGGACGCGGCGGCGGGGACATACGTCGAGGTCGCCGCTAAAAGCGCATACGGTCAAGCGCTCACGCTCCGCCTTAAAAAGCCCGAAGCGCTCACGCCGTCGGACTATGGCTATGTCAATCTGATGGAAATTCGCGGGGTCGCGGGGAAAGCGCCCGACGGCTCGCCGCTCGTCGACGAGCGGGGCGACCCCGTCCTCGTCGCGGTCGAGCTTCGCGAGGTGAGCGGCGCGGCGCTCGCCTCCTTCGCCTTCGCCCAAAGGTTCGGCGATCTCGCGGGGAAGGGTCTCGCCCTCGCCATCCTCTTTTTCGCCTTCTCGACGATCGTCGGCTGGTCCTACTGCGGGCTTCAGGCGCTCTGTTACCTTTTCGGGCGGCGAGCGGCGGGCTTTTATCGGGCGGGCTATGTCGTCTTTGTCGCCGTCGGGAGTACGGTCGGTATCGGGCTGGCGTGGGAGCTGTCGGATCTCTTTAACGGGATCATGGCGATCCCGAACCTGATCGGGCTGATCCTCCTCTCGGGGAAGGCGGTAAGGATCGCGGATAACTATCTCGCTCGGGAAAAAGGCACGGCGATCCCGCCGCTCTTGTCCGCCTCGGAGGAGCGGGCGGATAGCACGCCTTCCCCAAAAAAATAAAGGCAACACCGCACAATTACCGGCTACGCCTTTGCCGTCCCATCGACAGCCATATTTTCCGCCATATCGCACATAATTTTTTTGAAAGGCACAAAGCCTTTCTGCAAAACTTCTGTACAATCTGACGAAAAATCTGACTGCCGCTGGAACGACAATAATTGTACGGTGTAGCCTAAAGAAAAAATAAAAATTTTGTAAAATATTCAAAAAACGCTTGCTTTTTGTTAAAAATTATGGTATAATGTGCTAAAGAAGGGAAGCTCGATCCGCGAAGGTCGTTCCCGGCTTTGTCAAAATATTAACGGACAGCGAAATAATGGCGGGTTTTCCTCGCGCGGAAAGGGTAGGGTGATTTCCAATGAAAGATCATTTTGTCGAAATGTTGTTTGCGTTCGATTGCGGCTCGGAAGCGGAGCGTCAGAGCGAGGGCGCGGTCAAGGCGTTTAAAGCCTTCGTCGGCGCACAAAAAAAGCTCGACGGCGAGGCGAACCTTACCGGGTACTCGTTCCATAACGAAATAATCCCGTTTTTTGAGAATAAGCCGATCGCGAAGATCGCCGCCAAGGATTACCGCTTTGAGACGGGGAACGGTCAGGGCGAATGTCGGATGCTCGACGCGGTCGCTCAGCTCATGGACGACGTGGGCGCGCGGCTGAGCGCGACCCCCGAGGAGGAGCGCCCCTCGCGCGTCATCGTGACGATCTCGGTATTCGGGCGCGACAACGCCAGTAAAAAATGCACCTATGACCGTCTCGCGGAGATGATCGCGCACCAGCGCGACGTTTATAAATGGAAGTTTTTCCTCATGACCGACTTTACGATCAATATGGAGAAGCTCGGGATCGCGCCCGACGATACGATCGTCCTCCATAAGGACGACCCGGATCTGTTTAAGACCGGGTATGAGGAGCTTTCGGCGCGGATCGCGGCGATCCGGGCGGAGTGTTAAAAAAGTAAAATCAACGAATAAAAGGCGGGGTCGCTTTTCGGCGACCCCGCGTTGTTTTTTATGTAGTTTTAGAGATAGGCGGTTTACCCGACCTTTTCGCCGTTTTTCCAGATCTCCGCCGACGACCGTCCGTCGGGCGTGGTAATGACAAAAACGCCGTCCTTGATCCCGTTTTTCCATTCGCCCTCGGATATTTCGCCGTTCGCGGCGATAAACTTCCCCTTCCCGTGCCGATTTCCGTTTTTAAAGCCGCCCTCATAGCGCCGCCCGTCGCTATAGGTCATCGTCCCTTGACCGTTGGGCTGATCGTCGCGCCATTCGCCGTCATAGACGCTCCCGCTCGCGTAGGTATAAACGCCGCGCCCGCTCTTTTGACCGTTTCGCCATCCGCCGGTATAGCTCTCGCCGTTGGTATAGGCGATCGTCCCCTCGCCGTTCGGCTCGTCGTGCTTCCATTCGCCCGTATACGTCCCGACGATCTCGCTCCAGGTCGCCTCGGAGAGATAGGTATAGGTCATATCCGTCACGTTTTGGGGCGTATCGACGGCGGCGGCGATCCCGATCGCCGCGAGGATCACGACGACCGCCGCCGCGGCGATGAGCGTTATTTTTTTATAAGGAAGGGTTCTTTTCGCCCGTTCCGCCCGTGTCGACGGGGGATCGGGGGTCGACGGGGGCGCGGCTTGGGCGGTCTCCCTCGCCCGAACGGGCTGATCCGCGACGACAGTC
>JAMPCH010000010.1 GCA_023666265.1 Roseburia sp. | reverse complement strand
CTTTATGGGAAGGAGCGAACACCTGCCGATCTGATCTAAGATCGGCGGGTGTCCGCTCCTTCCCCCAAAAATTTTAGTCTAACTCAAAAGCGCCCGTATAGAGCCGATAATAGCGTCCGCGCTCGGCGATGAGCTTATCGTGGTCGCCGCGCTCGATGATCCGCCCCTGTTCGAGTACCATAATGACGTCCGAGTTGCGGACGGTCGAGAGGCGGTGGGCGATCACAAAGACCGTCCGCCCTGTCATAAGGCTGTCCATGCCCTTCTGGACGATCGTTTCCGTCCGCGTGTCGATACTCGAGGTCGCCTCGTCGAGGATCATGACCGGCGGGTCGGCGACCGCCGCGCGCGCGATCGCGATCAGCTGGCGCTGACCCTGAGAGAGTTGCGCGCCGTTCTCGGTGAGCATGGTGTCGTATCCTTGAGGAAGGCGGCGGATAAAGTCGTCCGCGTTCGCGAGCGAGGCGGCGGCGTAGACCTCCTCGTCCGTCGCGTCGAGCCGCCCGTAGCGGATATTCTCCTTCACCGTCCCCGTGAAAAGGTTCGTGTCCTGTAAGACCATACCGAGCGAGCGGCGAAGGTCGGATTTTTTGATCTTATTGATGTTGATCCCGTCGTAGCGGATCTTCCCGTCCGCGATGTCGTAGAAGCGGTTGATCAGGTTCGTGATCGTCGTCTTCCCCGCGCCCGTCGAGCCGACGAAGGCGACCTTTTGACCCGGCGCGGCGTAGACCGACACGTCGTGGAGGACGATCTTCTCGGGAACGTAGCCGAAGTCGACCTCGTTGAGCCGCACGTCGCCGCAAAGCTTTGTATAGGTGATCGTCCCGTTCTCATGCGGATGCTTCCAAGCCCAAGTCCCTGTCCGCTCGTCCGCCTCGGTCAGCTCGCCGTTCATGTTGTACTTCGCGTTGACGAGGGTCACGTAGCCGTTGTCGTCCTCGGGCTTTTCGTCGATGAGGGCGAAGATGCGCTTCGCGCCCGCGAGCGCCATCACGATAAAGTTGATCTGTTGGCTGATCTGATTGACGGGCATGGTAAAGCTTTTAGAGAGCTGTAAAAACGCGGCGATCCCGCCGAGGGTAAGTTCGCCGATCCCGTTCACCGCGAGGACGCCGCCGAGGACGGCGATCAGAACGTACTGGAGGTGTCCCAAATTCCCGTTGATCGGTCCTAAAACGTTCGCGAAGGTATTCGCCTCGCGCGAGTTGACGCAAAGATCGTCGTTGAGGCGGTCAAAGCCCTCCTTGGTCGCCTCCTCGTGACAAAAGACCTTTACGACCTTTTGACCGTTGATCATTTCCTCGATATAGCCGTTTACGTCGGCGATCGCCTTTTGTTGGGCGATGAAGTACTTCCCGCTCTTCCCCGCGATCTTCCCCGTGATCAGCATCATGACCGCGATCGAGGCGATCACGAAGAGGGTCAGATAAATACTCGTCGTGACCATCGCGATAAAGACGGAGACGATCGTAATGAGGGAGGAGAAAGCCTGTGGGATACTCTGAGAGAGCATCTGACGGAGGGTATCGATGTCGTTGGTATAATGGCTCATCACGTCGCCGTGAGAATTTTGGTCGAAATACTTGATCGGGAGCTTTTGCATATTCTCAAACATCTCGTCGCGGATCGAGCGCTGGACCCCCTGAGAGATCGTGACCATCGTCCGGTTATAGGCGTAGGTCGAGACGATCCCAAAAAGATAGATCACGCCCATCACGGCGATCAGCTTTAAAAGCTCGGTAAAGACGGGGTTCTCCAGTCCGATCAGGGGGGTGATATAATCGTCGATCAGCGTCCTCAAAAAGAGCGAGCTCGCGACGCTCGCCAGCGAGCTGACGACGATACAGACGAGGACGAGGAAAAACCGCCCCTTATAATCCTTAAAAATATATCCGAGAAGGCGCTTGATCGTCGCTTTATCGGGCTTACCGACCTTCCCGATCGCGCGTGGACCGCCCGGTCCTCCGCGGCGCACGGTCGCCGCCTGCGGCTGTTGGTTCTCATTCGGTCTCGGCATTTTTCTCGCTTCCTTTCTGTTGAGAATAATAGACCTCGCGGTAGATGTCGTTCGTTTTTAAAAGCTCGTCGTGTGTCCCAAAGCCGTGGACCTTACCACCCTCGAGGACGATGATCTTATCCGCGTCCTGTACCGACGAGATACGCTGGGCGATGATGAGCTTCGTCGTGTCGGGGATCTCCTCGCGAAACGCCTTACGTATCATCGCGTCGGTCGCGGTATCGACCGCGCTCGTCGAGTCGTCGAGAATGAGGATCTTCGGCTTTTTGAGAAGGGCGCGGGCGATACAGAGCCTTTGCTTCTGACCGCCGGAGACGTTTGTCCCGCCCTGTTCGATATAGGTATCATAGCCGTCGGGGAAGCTCGCGATGAAGGAGTCCGCCTGAGCCAAGCGACAGGCGTGGACAAGCTCTTCGTCCGTCGCGTCGGGATTTCCCCAGCGTAGGTTCTCCTTGATCGTCCCCGAGAAGAGGACGTTTTTTTGTAAGACCATCGCGACCGCGTTCCTGAGGGTCTCGATGTCATAGTCGCGGACGTCGCGCCCGCCGATCTCGATACTCCCCTCCGAGACGTCGTAGAGGCGCGGGATCAGCTGGACAAGTGTCGATTTAGACGACCCCGTCCCGCCGATGATCCCGACCGTCTCGCCCGAGCGGATCGTAAGGTCGATCCCGCTCAGCGAATATTCGCCGCCCTCGCGGTAGGCGAAGGAGACATTGTTAAAGCGGATCGAGCCGTCGGGGACTTCGCCGAGCGGGTCGGCGCGGTTTTTGAGCGTGCTTTCCTCGTCGAGGACTTCACAAATTCGCTCCGCCGACGCTCTCGCCATCGTCAGCATAACGAAGATCATCGAGAGCATCATCAGGCTCATCAAAACCTGCATAGCGTATGTAATGACGCTCATCAGCTCGCCGGTCTTGAGCGTCCCGTCGACGACGATGAGCTGTGCGCCGAGCCACGCCACGATCAACATACCCGCGTAGACGCAGAACTGCATTAAAGGGCTATTGAAAGCGAGGACCTTCTCGGCGTAGCAGAAATCGTCGTAGATCGACTTAGAGACCTTTTTAAACTTCTCGACCTCATAGTCCTCGCGGACGAAAGCCTTAACGACGCGCATCCCCGAGACATTCTCCTGTACGACGCTGTTGAGCTTATCATAGCGCTTAAAAACGCGCTCAAAGACGGGGTGAGCCTTACGCATGATGATAAAAAGTCCGACCCCGAGGATCGGGATCGCCGCGACGAAAATGACCGAAAGCTCGGCGTTGATCGCGAAGGCGGCGAAGAGCGAAAAGAGGAGCGTCATCGGCGCTCTTACCGCGATCCGAATGATCATCTGAAACGCGTCCTGGACGCGGGTCACGTCGGAGGTGAGGCGGGTCACGAGGCTCGCCGTCGAGAATTTATCGATATTCGCGAAGGAATATTCCTGTACCTTATGGAACATATCGCGCCGAAGGTTCCGCGCGAAGCCCGTCGAGGCGATCGCGCCGAATTTCCCGCCGCCAAATCCCGCCGCGAGCGAGATCGCGCAACAGACGACGAGCAGTCCGCCGGTCGCGAGGATATAGTTAAAATCGCCCTCGCCGCCGTTCCCGTTTACGCCGTTATCGATAAGGAGCGCCATCAGCCACGGGATAATGACCTCCATTAAGACCTCGCCGACCATACAGAGCGGCGTCAGGATCGTTGCCTTTTTAAACTCTCCGATCCGCTTCGCAAGCGTTTTTATCATGGCAAATCCTACCTTTCCTTTGTTTACTTGATTTCATTTTTTATGTTTTATTTTTTTGGGAAGGAGGCGCTCCCTCCCGGTTTTCACGCTCCATTTCCGAGAGCGTGGCTTCGAGCTTATCCGCGAGGCGAAAAAACTCGTTAAGCTCCTCCTCGCTAAATCCTCGGACGAGCGCCGCCTCAAAGCGGTCGATCTCGCCGCGTACCCGCTCGTCAAAGGCGACCCCCTTATCGGTCAGCGTTATTTTTTTGAGCCGCGCGTCCGACGGGACGGATTCCCTTCGGATCAGCCCGTTACTCTCCATCAGCTGGAGAAGGCGGGTCGCGGTCGAGCGCTGGATCCCGAAATGCGCCTCGATGTCGCGCTGAAAAACGTCCTCTCCCCGCCGTCGGCTCAGATAGCCGACGACCCGCCCGTGATAGCGCGTGGAGTCCGAATCCTTCCCGTGAAGCCCCTCGAGCCGGCGGCTGATCATACGGGAAAGACAGCGGATCGTCATACCGACGAACCTTTTTTCTTTCGTCTCGGGCAAGATCTTTCACCTCTTTTCGCCGTCCCGAACGGCTTGTTCGAACGCGAACTGTTCGCATACGAACAATTATAGCACCTTTTACCAACAATGTCAAGGCGGGTTTTATGAAAATTAGACGAAAAAAGGGGGCGTACCTTATACAATAAGGTACGCCGCGCGGGGGACTGCCGAGGGATCAGAGCCGCGAATAGCCGAAGCTGTTGACGAGGGCGTCGATCTTCCTCCCCTCGGCGCACATCGGACACTCCGAGGGGCGATGGCTCGTATAGTTCGGGAGGTCGTCCGCGCCGAAGATACTGTAGATCTTGACGCCCTCGTCCTCGGGAATATCGCTGAAGAGGGCGCAGGCGGCGACGGGCTTACCGCCGTAATAGCGGATACAGTTCACCGTTTTACGGACGCTCTTACCCGACGAGACGGAGGAGACGAGGATGAGAACCTGTTTATCGCGGATCATGGGCTGGATATTATCGCGGAGGATGATCTGGTTATCGATCCCGAACTCGGGGGTGATGACGTTGATGTCGTTCCCCGCGCTCATCCCGTGGATCCCCGAGGAGAGCTCCTCCGCGAGGAAGGCGCCGATCAGGCGCGTCCCCTCGACGCAAAGGATCGCGTCGATCGGCGTACCGTGGAGCATGCCCGCGAGCTCCTTCGCGGTCTCGCGCGCCGCCTTAAAGCTGTTTTTGATCTCGCTCACGTCGATATAACAGCTTACGTGGGAATGGTTCGTGGCGAAATGACCGGGGAGGATACCAAAGCGGATCCTCTTGTTTCTCGCCAGCTTGACTTCTTTCATGGTAAAATCCATATACCTTAACCGTCCTTTCCGCCGAAGCGATGGCTTTTGATGCTTCTATTATACCATAAAAAGGAGCGGGATTGCAATAATTTTTTTAAATATTTTAATTTTTTACGTCTTTTCCTCGTAAAATTCGGTAAAATTACCGTATTTTACCCCCTTAAATTATCTCTTTTCACGAAATTTTCGTTTTTTCTTCATAATCGTGTAAAAAAGGCTTGCAATCCGAGCTTACTTATGCTATACTTTAATATAGGTTATCATATAGCCTAATTGATTTGTGCAAAAAAGCTTTATATCTTTACACCTTTACAATTCATTCAACGGAGGAGATAGGAATGGCGCTCGGCAGTATTCATCACGCCGGTTCAGGGATCTCAGCCTATCAGAACGCCGTAAATTTATCTCCGCAGGCTAAGACTTCGGAAGAAGCCAAAAAATTGAACCTCAGGGACGAAGAGACCGTCGCTAAGGCGGAAAGCCGCTATGATCTCGACGGTAAGCTCAAGGACGAACATCGCCCGGTCGCTATGCCAAAGCTCGATAAGGAGAAGGAGGACGAGACCGATCCCTTCTCTTTAAAAGGGAAGGGCGACGATAAGACCGAGAAGGATGGTCGGAAACAGGACGGATTCTCAAAGGATCTCCCGATGTGCCAATGCGAGACCTGTCGTAAGCGGCGCTATCAGGACGACTCGACCGATTCCGCTGTTTCGTTCCAGTCCGCCACGAGGATGAGCCCCGCCGCCGCCGCGTACCGCGTCCGGGGGCACGAAATGGAGCACGTCCGCCGCGAAAACGCGAAGGCGGATCAAGAGGGGAAGCGCGTTGTCTCGCAGTTCGTTCGGATCAAGACCGATACCTGTGAGGAATGCGGGAGAATTTATGTGTCGGGCGGTCTAACGTATACCGTTACCCGCGCCGATCTCCGCGATTTCCACAGTATGTTTATGCTGGGATTTGACGGCTCTGATCTTAAATCGGCTGAAAATGCCTGAACAAAACCTCCGCCCGTGTTTCGCGGGCGGAAGTTTTTTCGTTTTTTATTTTGAAGAAGGAGGGTAAACTTATGGCGAGAGAGCATTACGGCGAGCTTTTACGGCTTTTGGCGCTCGACCTTAACGCCCGACCCGAGGACTTTCGCGGGAATAAAAACGTCCTCACCGTTTCGGCGCTCCGTGAGGGGCGGCGGCGGTATGACGAAAAGGAGCCGCCCTTTTTTCAGATGGCGACGCTCGGGACGAACGCGGTCGTGACCGCCGACGAGCGGCTCCACCCCTTTTTAAGGGAATGGATCGCGGAAAAGACGGGGTTTTGGCTTTTTGAGACCCCGAACCTGATCCCGCTCGAGCGGGAGCTGAACCGTTTCGGCTATACGCTTTTGCCGCCGCATCATATGTTCCTGTCCGCGTCGGAGGTGACCCCGACGCGAAGCGACCCGGTTAAGTGGTTCTTTGGGCGGGGAGAGATCGAGCCGTTTTACGGCGATCCGCGCTTCCCGAACGCGATCTGTACCGCCTATACGCCCGCGCGACCCGATACGGTCGCGGTATGCGCCTATGACGGGGATAAGATCATGGGGATGGCGGGCTGTTCCGAGGACGCGCCCGGCTGGGAACAGATCGGGATCGACGTCCTCCCCGAGTACCGCTCGCGCGGGGTCGGGACGTATCTCGTCACGCTTTTAAAGAATAAGATCCTCCGTCACGGGAATATCCCGTTTTACGGAACGAGCGCCGCGAATATCGCCTCTCAAAATATCGCGCTGAACTGCGGCTTTCGTCCGACGTGGGTCGACCTCGGCGCGAAGCGGATCGGGGAGAGACAGACCACCTCGGAAACTTCCGAAATACTGCTTGACTAGTCCTTTTTGTGTTGTGCTTTGCCGGCTTCCCTTGAAATACACAAAGTATTCCTGCGGAAACCCGACTTCGGGCTATACCGCGCAATGATTGTCGTTCGAGTGGCAGTCAGATTTTTTGTCAGATCGTGCAAAAATCTTGCAGGCATACTGGCGTATGTCAAAGGATTTTTGTGCGATATGGCGGAAAATATGACTGTCAATCGGACGGCATAAGGCGCGGACTTCGCGAGCGAAGTCCTGCGTTCATTGTGCGGTATTGCCCTTACAACGCAAAAAAACCGTCGCCATTCAGCATTCCGGAAGTTCCCGAGGAGGTCTAATAAAGCCCGAAGCTTTCGCCCGACCCGGCGGGAGCGCCGCGAAGCGCTTCCCAAAACGGAAATGAATAAAAGGCGAATGTTTTGAATAAAATCGGGGAAATTTGTATAAAAACGAGGGGGATTTCGGCTTATTTTCCGCGAAATGGTAAAAAAACGCATAATATTCAAATTTCCTTAAAAAAATTGTTGACACGGCGCGGAAAATATGATATAGTCACAACGTAGGGGCTTTCGCGCTCCTTCCGTAAAAAGAACAAAAGTAAGAAAGGACGTTGTACATATGAAAATGAAGAAAATACTTGCCGGCGCGCTCGCCTGCGCGGCGCTCATGTCCGTTTCCGCCTGCGGCGCGGCGGAGGGAAGCGGCGAAAAGCTCAGAGTCGGCGCGGAGGTCGGCTATCCGCCCTTTGAATATTACGACGCGGACGGCGTGACCGCGATCGGGGTCGACATCGAGCTCGGGAAGGCGATCGCCGAAAAAATGGGCGTGGAGTATGAGCTGGTCGATACCGCTTGGGACGGCATTTTCGCGGGTCTTGATAAGGGGGATTACGACTGTGTCATCTCGGCGGTCACCGTTACGCCGGAGCGTAGCCTCAACTATCTTTTTTCCGACACGTATATCGAGAATTATCAGTGTCTCGTCACGATGAAGGACGCGGAGATCAAGCCCGCCTCGCCCGACGAGGTCGCGGGGCTACGCGTCGGGTATCAGGAGGAGACGACCTCCGATATTTTCATCACCGATTACGCCAAGACGAATAACATCGACTTTGAGCCTTATGAATACGCCAAAGTCATCGACGTTTATTCCGACCTCGAGGCGGGGCGGCTCGACGCCGTGATCTGTGACAGTACCGTCGCGGACAGCTATCTCGGCGAAGGCTCGAAGTTCGAGCGGACGTGGATGCAGGACAGCGACCCCGAGCTGTTCGCGGTCTGCATTCAAAAGGAGAACACCGAGCTTCAGTCAAAGATCAACGCGGCGATCGCCGAGATCAAGGCGGACGGGACGCTCGACGAGATCCTCGCGAAATACTTCTAAATCAGATATTCCGAACGGGCAGACCTCTCGGTCTGCCGTTTTCGGTATAAACGGAAAGGAAAAGGAAAATGGGCGAAACGGAAAAGAAACAGGACGGGACGGAGAAAAAATTCCCGAAAAAGCTTTTGGTCGCCGCGATCGTGATCCTCGCGATCGTCGCCGTCTGTATCCCGCTCGGGCTGACCGCCCCGACGAAGGAGGACTTCCTCGAGAATATCCCCCAAAGCTTTACCGAGATCGAGGCGAAGCGCGGCTCGGAGGATTTTTACTCGATCGGGATCATGACGAGCTATAAGGCGGTCAAACAGGTCAGCTCCAGCGACGTAAGGACGACGATGCTCCTCGGGATCGCGGGGAACGTCATCGACGCGGGGGATAACCCTTTCCTTAATTTTTTTGTGAACTTTGTGGCGTGGCTCCCGCGCCTTCTCGACGGCGCGAAGATCACGATCCTATTGACGCTCACCTCGGTCGTGACGGGCGTACTCCTTTCGGTCTTTTTCGCACTCGGGAAGATGGCGAAATTCAAGCCGATCCAATACGTCTGTCGCGCGTATATCTTCTTCTTCCGCGGGACGCCGCTTTTGATGCAGTTGTACTTCCTTTGGTTCGGGCTTCCGCTCCTTTTCCCCGCGCTGACGATCAACGACCGCTTTGTCGCGGCGTGGATCGCTTTCAGCCTTAATTCGGCGGCGTACTGCGCCGAGATCATCCGCGCGGCGATCGAGTCGATCGATAAGGGACAATTCGAGGCGGCGAAGGTACTCGGTCTGTCCTACGGACAGACCATGCGAAAGATCATCATTCCTCAGACGTACCGCCGCCTCATCCCGCCGATCGCGAACGAGTTTATCATGGTATTAAAGGACGCGGCGCTGACCTCGATCATCGCGCTACAGGATCTCTCTAAGATCACGAGCTCGATCCTCTCCTCCTCGGGTGAGGTCTCGGTCTATATCATCGCGATGGTGATCTATCTCGTGATCACGGCGGTATTCTCAAAGATCTTTTCCGTACTGGAAAAGAAATTTTCGATCTATGAATAAGGAAGGGGGCGTTTTTTCATGTCAATGATCCGAACCGAAAATTTATGTAAGGATTTCGGCGAGCTGAAGGTGCTGAAAAATTGCTCGCTTACGGTGGAACAGGGGGAGGTCGTTTGTCTTATCGGTCCCTCGGGCGCGGGGAAGTCGACCTATCTCCGCTCGCTCAACCACCTCGAAAAGATCACGAGCGGGAAGCTTTGGGTCGAGGAGAAGCTCCTCGACGACCGCGAGAACGGCGTGAACCGCGTCTCGATCACCTCCGCCGAGCGCCACAAGGCGCTCCTCGAAATGGGTATGGTGTTTCAGCGGTTCAACCTTTTCCCCCACCTGACCGCGCTGGAAAATCTCATGCTCGCGCCGATGAACGTCAAAAAGGTCAACCGTGTCGACGCGGAGAAGAGCGCGAAGGCGCTTCTCGAAAAGGTCGGTCTGAGCGATAAGGCGGACGCGTACCCCTCGAAGCTCTCCGGCGGTCAGCAGCAGCGCGTCGCGATCGCCCGCGCGCTCGCCATGCAGCCGAAGATGATGCTCTTTGACGAGCCGACCTCGGCACTCGACCCCGAGCTCGTCGGCGAGGTCTTACAGGTCATGAAGGAGCTGGCGAACGAGGGGATGACGATGATCGTCGTGACCCACGAAATGGGCTTCGCGCGGGAGGTCTCCGACCGCGTGGTGTTTATGTATCAAGGGGTCATTTTGGAGATCGACACGCCCGAAAGAATGTTCTCGAACGCGAAGGAGGAGCGCACGCGCCAGTTCCTCCAGTCCGTTCAGAGCCGCCGGATCAGCTGACTTCACAAAAAATGAATAAGGTAACTTTAAAAAACAGCCTCCTCCTCTTTTTGACGGCGCTCATTTGGGGGAGCGCCTTCGTCACCCAAGCGATGGGCGGCGAGAGCATGGGCGCTTTTACCTTCACTGCGGCGCGAAGCCTCCTCGGGGGGATCGTCCTGATCCCGGTGATCCTTTTTCGCCGCGCGCGGGAGAAGGAGAAACAGCCGATCCCGTGGCGGATCACGCTGATCGGCGGGGTCTGTTGTGGGCTGGCGCTGACGGCGGCGGCGCTTTTTCAACAGTTCGGGATCATGGGGACGACGGTCGGAAAAAGCGGCTTTATCACCGCGCTTTATATCATTTTTACGCCGATCCTCGGGATCGCGATCGGGCGAAAGGCGCCGCCGGTCGTCTGGATCGCGGCGCTGATCGCGGTCGCGGGGATGTACCTGCTCTGTATCGACGGCTCGCTCTCGATCGGGACGGGCGACCTGTTGGTGTTGATCTGCTCGGTGCTGTTCGCGGTGCATATCCTCGTGATCGACCGCTTTTCGCCGCTAGCGGACGGGGTCATGCTCTCGTGTATCCAGTTTTTTACCTGCGCGGTCGTGAGCGGCGTTCTCGCCCTAATCTTTGAGGAGCCGTCTTTAGGGCAGGTCTGCGACGGGGCGATCCCGATCCTCTACGCGGGGATCCTCTCGAGCGGGGTCGGTTATACGCTCCAGATCGTCGGGCAAAAGGGCATGAACCCGACGGCGGCGGCGCTCATTCTGAGTCTCGAGTCCGTGATCTCGACGATTGCGGGCTATCTCGCCTATAAGATCGGCTTCCTCACGACCGACCAGACCATGACCGCGCGCCAGATCGCGGGGTGCGTCGTGGTGTTCGCGGCGGTGGTGTTGGTGCAGGTGCCGATTCCCCGGAGAAGGAAAGAGAGAGAAGGATAAGCCGGAATGCGGCGATAAACGCCCGAGGATCACGGATTCTCGGGCGTTTTTGGCTTGGTTGGACTGTCGGTTTACCTGTTAAAATGGATAAAAGTGGAAAAAAGAGTTGACAAGATCGTCTATCTGTGGTATACTTTAATAATGTGTAGGGCTTTATTTTTTGCCGCATTATACACCATAATTAAAATTATGATGTATAATGCGTGCCGACGGTTTAATGCCGCGAGCCTTATCCTTTCTCGATCGGGCGAAAGTTTCACGTCTTTTGGGAATGAAATCGGAAAAAATGAGCAAAATAAGGACGGTTCGCGGGTCGAAAGGCTAAGGTCAAGGCGGGGTACTTTGAAGGAATACGAAATTGAATAGAGTACTGTATATCGCGAGTACGTATTATCATGCGCTGATCGCTTGTGTGAAACAGATGAAGGATCGCCGCAGCTCCGACCTTCTTTGTACGGATATTCCGCTGGGCGGTGAGCTTTCCGATCGGATCCGAGCGGGCGGCTTATTTGAAAAAGTGTATTATATCGAAAATATCGGCGAATATCGGGCGAAAAATCCTTTGGATCATATGCTGAACCTACACCGAAAAAACGCAGAGATGATCGAAAAACAGTTGCCCTTCTCCTTCGGTGATTATCGGGAGATCAATGTTTTTCACGACGACATCTGGGCTTCGCGATACATGAAGGATCGGCGGATCAAGTATCGGCTTTTGGAGGACGCGTTGGACAGCTTCAAGCATATTTCCTCGTCGATATTTTGTTATATGATACCGAAGCGGCGGCTTCGCTCTTGGATAAAAAAGACCTTTCGGATCGGATATGTTTTTTGCGGATATGACGACTGTACCTATGAGGTGGAGGTAAACGAGCGAGCCGGCGTGGAGATCGAGCCGTTCGCTTCCAAAAAAATCAAAGAGGCGCCGCGTCGGGAATTGTTTGATCGCCTATCGGCGGAGGATATTGAGTTACTGAAAAATATCTTTATGAAAGCCATACCCGAGATCAAGCCAGAGGAATCATGCCTGCTGCTGACGCAACCTTTTTTTGCGGACGGCGTGATGGGCTCGGAGGAAGAGCAGCTTTCATTTTACAAAAAAATGACGGAGAAATATTTATCCGGCGAAAAGCTCGTTATAAAGCCGCATCCGCGTGATCCGACCGATTATTCGGGAACGTTTCCCGACGCGGTGGTACTGGATAAAAATATGCCGGTCGAAATTTTGGAGCTTACGGGAAATACGGGGTATCGGAAGGTTTTATCCGTTAATTCGACCTCGTCGGGATTTATTAAAGCGCAAAAATATATAATAACGGAAACGTTATGAACGGAGGAAAAAATGAAGTATAAAACGCCGTATGTCATCGCCGAGGCGGGTTGTAACCACAAGGGCGAAATGGAGATCGCCAAGGAACTTATCAAGGTGGCGGCAATTTTTTGTCGGGCGGACGCGATCAAATTTCAAAAGCGCTGTAACCGCGAGCTTCTGACGGAGGAGCAGTACAACGCGCCGCACCCGAATCCTCAAAATTCCTACGGAAGCACTTACGGCGAGCATCGGGAATATCTCGAGTTCAGCGTGGAACAGCACGCGCAGTTGAAAAAATGGTGCGAGGAATTCGGGATCACGTACAGCACCTCCGTTTGGGATCTTACGAGCGCGAAGGAGATCGCGTCGTTAGAGCCGGAATTTATCAAAATTCCCTCCGCCTGTAATAACCATTATGAAATGCTGGAGTGGCTCTGTGACAATTATAAAGGAGAAATTCAGGTTTCGCTCGGTATGACGACGAGGGACGAGGAAAAGAAGCTGGTCGATCTGTTTGTCAACAAGGGCAGAAACAAGGATCTGACGATCTTCAGCTGTACTTCGGGCTATCCGGTTCCCTTCGAGGATATTTGCCTTTTGGAGATCACGCGGCTGGTCGAAGCATACGGCGGGATCGTTAAAAATATCGGTTTTTCCGGTCATCATCTCGGGATCGCGGTCGACGACGTCGCCTATGCGCTCGGCGCGAGCGTAATAGAGCGCCACTATACCCTGGACAGAACGTGGAAGGGGACGGATCACGCCGCGTCGCTAGAGCCGGACGGGATTCGGAAGCTGAAGCGGAATTTAACGCAGATTCATAAGGCGCTGACCGAAAAGAATACTGAGATCCTCCCGATCGAGCAGGTTCAGCGGGACAAGCTGAAATACAGGAAGCACTAAGATGAGCGGAAGGCTTGACTTCTCCCCGTCGCTGATCGTTTACGATTTTGACGGCGTGATGACGGACAATACGGCGCTGATCGACGAACGGGGAAATGAAGCCGTTTTTGTGCATCGTGGGGATGGTTACGGCGTAAGAATGATCCGGGACAGGCTTAAGATCCCGCAGATCATTCTTTCAACGGAAGAAAATCCTGTTGTGGCGAGGCGCGCGGAAAAGCTTAAGATCCCGGTCGTTCACAACGCGGGGGACGGTAAAGCCGAGATCTTAAAGGTCTACGCGCGTGAACAAGGCTATCGAATGGATCGGATCATGTATATCGGGAACGACTTGAACGATTATGACGCTATGACGCTTTGCGGCTTTCGGTGTTGTCCCGCCGACGCGGAGAAAGAGATCCGGGCGATCGCGGATCACATTTTCGATTCCCCGGGCGGTCGGGGCGTTATAAGGGAATTATATCGGATTTTATCGGAGGCTGAGAATGAATAGCGAAATTTTGGAGCATATCCAAAAGGGGCGGGTGTACGCCATTATCCCCGCGCGCTCCGGCTCTAAGGGCGTGAAAAACAAAAACATCCGTTTGCTGAACGGTTATCCGATGATCGCGTATACGATCGCGGCGGCGAAGCTGACCGAAAGCATCGACCGCGTCATCGTCAGCACGGACTCCGAGGAATACGCAAAGATCGCGCGGAGGTACGGGGCGGAAACGCCATTCCTTCGCCCGGCGGAGATCTCGGGGGATCGGGCGACGGATCTTGAATTCATGCAGCACGCGATCAACTGGTTTTATGAAAACGAAGGGGGCGTTCCCGAGTATTGGGTGCATTTGCGACCGACAAATCCTCTAAGGGACTGTAAAGTTATAGAAGAAGCGATCCACAGTTTCAAATATGATGAAAGTGCGGATTCACTCCGATCGGCACACCCGATTTCCGCATGTCCGTTCAAGTGGTTTTGGCTTGATGGAGGGTATTATAAAGCCTTTAACGGTATTTCGCTCGACGAGGCAAACAAACCGCGTCAAGCTTTTCCTACCGTTTATGTTCCCGACGGATACGCTGATGTTCTCAGAAGTTCTTATATTATAAAGCATGACCGATTGCATGGCGAAAGAATGGTCGGCTTTTGTTCCCCGGATTGTATTGATGTGGATAATATGCACGATATTGAAGAACTGGAAAGGCTAGGGGTTCAATATCAAGGAGACGTTATAGATTATATAAAACGTATTCGGGAGGACTCAGAGTGAAGGTCTTGATGATAGGCTTAGGCAGTATCGGACAAAGGCATTTGCGAAATATTCGGAGGCTGTATGGAGAATCTGCGGAGATTATCGCTTATCGCGTCAGGAAACTTAAAACGGCTTTTTCGGATTCAATGCAAATAAGAGAGAATATTGATCTGGAAAAGGAATATCACATCAGCGCATATACGGATCTTTCGGAGGCGCTTGCACAAAAACCAAACGTCGCGTTTATATGTAATGTAACGAGCGCACATATTAGCTGTGCGTTGGAAGTGGCGAAGAGAGGCTGTCATTTATTTTTGGAAAAACCGATCTCTGACAGCATGGACGGCGTGGAGGAATTAAAACGCATTTCCGAGGAGAAAAAAATAAAGGTTTTTGTTGGTTTTCAGAACAGGTATCACCCCGCTCTTTTAAAAGCGAAGGAGTATATTAAAAGCGGGAGAATCGGGAAGATTATTTCGGCTCACGCGGAAGTGGGAGAACGCCTTGCGACAATGCACAGTTACGAAGATTACAGAACGACCTATATGGCGCGGAGCGAGCTTGGCGGCGGAGTAATTTTGAATCAAATGATTCACGAAATTGATTATCTGCGCTATATTTTTGGAGAACCCGACAGCATTTTTGCTTTTGGCAACGAGGAAAGCGAGAACCTAGGCATTGATGTGGACGATTGTTGCGATGCGATGTTAAATTTCCAAGGAATTCCTATTTCCATGCATGCGGACTTTTACCAATTTCCTCCGGAACGATATTTATTGGTAGTAGGCAGCTTAGGGAAAATCAAGGCGGATCTTATAAAGAACCGCATTACTTTGTGGGAAGGCGATCGGATCACCGAAACGGATTTTGACAGCTTTTCAAGAAACGATATGTTTGTCGAGGAGCTTAGACTTTTTATGGAGTGTATTGAAAAGGACGGGAAACCGGATATTACTCTCCATGACGGTATTGCGGCATTGGAAATCGCGCTTGCCGCAAAAAGATCCATAATTGATCACGAGGTTGTTTTTGATTTGAATAAACAGTTACTATGACTGAAAATACTAAATCAAATAAAATTTATGAGATTCGTATAGGCTAAATACGATATACACAGTAAAGGAGAACAAAACGATGTTAGATATTAACTTTTACATGGCTTTTCACGAGCTTGTTGCAGGTCTTGATAAAGAGAAGGCATATACGGCAGATGAAATATACAATATGCTGGAGAATATCAGAAGTGAAAATCCTGTTGTTTATAATATTGAAACGACCAACCGTTGTAATATGCGGTGCAAAATGTGTCCAAGGACAACAATGATGACAAGGAAAAACGAGGACATCAGCAGAGAAACATTTTTGAATGTCGTTAAGCAGATTCGCCCTCATTCTGCAGAAGAATGGGAAAAATGGAAAAGGTTCTGTGAAAAAAATTATGGAATATACGAGAACGAAATGAGCGAGAATCATTTTTTCCTTTATATTATTCCTCAGGTAATCCAGCTTCATGGCTATGGCGATCCCTTGCTTGATAAGCATATGGCGGAATATGTTGAAATATTGCATAAGAACGGATTTAAATCGTATTTTAGCTGTAATCCCGCTAATATCAATCTTGAACGGACTTACGCGATGCTCGACAGCGGGTTGGATTATATAAAATACTCCATTGAAAGCGTAAACGATGAAGAGCATAAAGCGATTCGCGGCGAAGCGTCCAATTTCAGCGAAAGCTACAGAAAGATTCAGCAGGTGCTTGACTATAAGCATAAGCATAAGTACGGCACGACCGTTGTCATTACCATGCTTGATCTTAACCGCACACATCAAAAGGAGGATTTCGACAAATTGTTGGACGCGTTTAAGGATTTGGATGTGTATATCTATCTAAAAAGCGAAGATTGTCAATGGTATCGTAAGGATTTTCACGGAACAAAGTCAATTCACTGGTCGGAAATTTGTAAGCATCCATGGATGACCATGACGATTAAATCCAACGGAGAAGCGACCATGTGCATGGAGGATTTCAACAATGAAATTATACTGGGAAATACCAATACGCAGAGTTTAAAAGAAATATGGAACGGAGACGCCTATAAAAGATTTCGGTATCAGCATCTTTTCGCCAAGGACGAGATTAAATGCGTCGGCGAGTGTGATATGAAGCTGATGGGGGATTGTTATAAAATTTGTTAGTTGATATACTTTGAATGTTAAGCTGCATGATTTGAGGAGATTTCGATGATTAAATCCATAAAAATTGCTAATATCGCCGAGGATAGAGTCGAACCGGCGTTTAAAAACAACAATGTGCCGATCTGCTTATTTTCCAGTAATGAGTACGCGCCATATTGTGGGGTTTTGATATATTCTCTGATCGAAAGCAGCAGTCCCGAGAATAACTATGACATTATTATTTTAAATCGTGACATTTCCGAAAACAATAAAGCTCTTATGGGGCAGTTAATCGAGAGCAGAAAAAATATTTCTATTCGTTTTATCGATACCTCAAGTATTTCCGAAGCGCTTCATGTGAATGTTCACGGTCATTTTGCGTTGGAAAGCTGCTTGAAGCTTTTTTTGTTGAGTAATGTTTTTGAATATTATACGGCGTTTGTAGCTACAGACTCCGATCTTGTATTTAATCACGACGTCGCGGAGCTTTATAATATCGACATCGGGGATAACTATATGGCGGCGGTCGACGATGTTATTATGAAGCGGTTTGTCGCGCAAAATAGGATCTCGGGAGACACCAGCAACGCGCCCCATATACGTTGCGGCGCATATATAACCGAATATCTCGGTATGCCGTCCGCAGACAAATACTACAATACGGGTGTAGTTGTTTTTAATCTTAAGCGGTGTAGAGAAGACGGCGTTTTTGAAAAAGTTTTTGAACTTATCAATACAAAGGAATACTGGTTTTTGGAGCAAGACGTTCTGAACGAGGTATGCGGCGAAAAGATATATGAGCTCGATTATCGGTGGAACGTATTGAACGGAGACGGGCAGCTTAACAGCATAAAGAATTATTTGTCGGAGGATCAATTAAAAAGATTCAGCGCGGCGTTGGACGATCATTATATTATGCACTTTGCGGGTTCAAGTAAACCGTGGATCAACACGGATATAGATTATGCGGACGTTTTTTTTGCGTTTGCCGGGAAAACTCCATGGTATCGTGATATAATTTTTCGCGCCTATGCGCCCTATCATAATGCCGTATTAAATACCGTTTTTATATCCGATATACGTTCCGATCGGATATCTCCCGCGTTTTCCCAAAATAACGTGCCGATCTGTATGTTTTCGAGCAGTGATTACGCGCCGTTTTGTGGAGTGCTGATAAATTCCATTATAAAAAACAGCGATAAACGGAACTGTTACGATATAGTCATACTCGAACGAAATATTTCCTTAATGAATAAGGAAAAGATCTTAAATTCCGTCGCAGGGGCTGAAAACGTTTCTGTGAGATTTGTGAATTTATCGAATGTTTCGGGCGAGGTCGGGGCGCAGACATACGGTTATTATGTTCTCGAAAGCTGTTTAAAGCTTTTCCTTCTGTCCGATGTATTCGAGGGTTATGAAAAATTTATTGCGCTGGACTCGGATCTGGTTTTAAATCGCGACGTCGCCGATTTGCTTGAGATCGATATTGACGGAAAGTATATGGCAGCCGTCGACGATATCGTAATGCATATTATGGTCGCGAATAAAGAGCAGCGCGGGCAGGCGAGCAACGCCCCGCATATTCCCGCGGGCGATTATATTATTGAGCATATCGGGCTTGAGACCGACAATATATATTATAATACGGGCGTTATTGTACTAAATCTCGCGGAATGCAGAAAACAAAATTTGTACGCCGCTGCTACGAAGCTGGTAACGACAAAGGCGTATTGGTTTTTGGAGCAAGACGTATTAAACGAGCTTTGCGCGGAGCATACCCTAAATCTGGATTATCGGTGGAATACGATCTGTCTTAACGCGGAGTATACGGATTTTTTGAAAAAAAACTCTCCGAACGATCTTTTTATTTCTTATTGTCGGTCGATCGAGGAGCCGTTTGTAATGCACTTTGCGGGGGGCGTTAAACCGTGGTCAAACCCTTTTTGCGATCATGCGGAATACTTTTTTAAATACGCTCGCGATACGATTTGGTATGAGCTGATTATTCTTAATATCATTAAGTCCAACGTTAGCGGAGTGTCGAGGGCTGTTGATTCCAAATTTAGGGATAATCGAAATCTTATCAACGCGAATTTTAATACGATAAATTCAAACGCATGGAAAATGTCGATAAAGAGTTTCGCAAAATCCACGCTGAGATTATTGCTCAGAATTAGATACGGTAAGAACGAAGACCGTAGAATTTATGTCTATAATCAAATAAAAAGGTGGAAAGACAAAAACTATCGTAACGCGAGAAAACAAATGCATCTCAGATTTTTAAAGGGGCGGATCAATAAGCTGTTTCATTTAAAAAAAGAGCATTATAATTACGATAAGATCAAGCGTTTTAAAAATAAGTATAAGGGTCAGCGTTGCTTTATTGTGGGTACCGGTCCGAGCTTAACGCCAGAACAACTGGATCTGCTGAAGGATGAGGTGACATTCAGCTTAAATTCTATATACAAGCTGTTTGATAAAACGAGCTGGCGACCGACGTTTTATGTACAAAATGATATGGCGCTTGATTATGGAATGGCTCTCCCCCAAAGTGTTAGATGGGATGAACTTAAAAGCTGGCTGTGTAAATATCAAATGAAAAATTTAATATTTACCTCGTCTAATTATAACAGAGAGATCGCAGAAATGGCAAAGGGAGAGTGTTTTTTTATCCCTGTAAAGGAAACTTATTACGATTTGATACGTAAAGATCCTCCTAAATTTGGGAAAAACTGTGCAAAATGCGTATATTCATATCGAACGACAATATATCTTATAACCCAGATTGCCAGATATATGGGTTTTTCGGAAATCTGTCTGGTAGGTACAGATGCTAATTATATGTCGGGTAAAGTACACGCCTATGATGAAGACAAAGACTATCGACGCCTTTTCGGCGACAGGAATACTACTAAAATAATTACAAATGATATTCTCTTGGGCTTTAAAGCAATTCGATATCATAGCGAAAAGCTTAAATTCAAAGTGTTTAATTGCACACCGGGAGGAAATTTGGAATATTTCCAGCGGTTTGATTTAGTAGATTTGGTTCATTCTGTTGATATGCGTGAAGTGCATCGAAAAATTGAGGTTTCTATAATAGTTCCGGTTTATAATAGTGCAAAATATTTAAGAAAATGTTTTTCCTCTTTGGTTAATCAAACCTTTGAATCCTTGGAAATCATAGCGGTTAACAATGGCTCGACAGATAACTCTCTTGTTATTTTAAATCAATTTTCCAAGAAATATCCAGATAAGGTTCGTGTCGTGTCCATAGAGCATCATAATTATGCGGGAGCCGGAAGAAATAAGGGCATACAGTTGGCTAAAGGAAAATATATTGCTTTTTCTGATTCTGATGACGAAATGCCGGATTACGCTATTGAAAAGATGTATAAGAGAGCGATAGAAACAAACGCGGAACTGGTTGTCGGGCCGCATTTAAACGTTAAGCGCGGGAAGAGGGTATTGCTGCGCTCATACGAAAATATTGGCGGCAATGATATCAGAGAATATTTTACTAAAATCGAGCCGGCTCCGTGGGGAAAGCTTTTCAGAAAAGATTTTGTTGATAGGATCGGCTTTATGCCGGAGAATTTCTGCTTTGAAGATCTGGCATGGTATTTGGTTTATATTACTTATGTCGAGAATGTGGCTTATTGTCCGACGATAGGGTACATTTATCACGAACATAGTAATTCTCAAGTACATTCCAAAAAAAATGTAAGAATACTGGATACGATAAAAGCCGAAAAGTACGGGTATGATAACTGTAAGCCGGGGTGTTCCGAGTATATTGTTTATTATATTGCAATGCGCATACGTGTCAATATGAAGTTTAGACCTTATTTTATGGACGAATGGCAGGCGTACCTTTCCACGATGTGGGGAGAGATCAGCCAAAATCCTTATGTGATCAAGGATATCGCGCTATACAATTTCCTTGAAAAACAAGTGAACGGGTCAGGAGATGATAGATCATGAAAACAGTAATTCTCGCCGGCGGCTTCGGAACGCGTATCTCGGAGGAAAGCCGCTTTAAGCCAAAGCCCATGGTCGAGCTTGGCGGAATGCCGATCTTATTGCACATTATGAAGCTGTACTCGCATTACGGCTTGAACGAGTTTATCATCTGCGCGGGCTATAAACAGCACGTTATCAAGGAATATTTCGCGGATTATTTTCTGCATACCTCGGACGTTACGTTCGATTTCACGAACGGGCGAAACGAAATGACGGTTCATCGGAACAGCGCTGAGCCTTGGAAGGTAACGGTCGTGGATACGGGGCTGAATACCATGACCGGCGGCAGGGTAAAGCGCGTCGCGGAGCATATCGGAAACGAGCCGTTTATGCTGACCTACGGCGACGGGGTATCCGACGTGAACATTGCCGCACTTTTGAAGTTTCACCGTTCACACGGGAAAATGGTGACGATGTCGGCGTATAACGCGGGACAGCGATTCGGGGTACTCGACATCGACGAGCAGGGGCGCATTAAAGAATTTCGCGAAAAGACCGCAGGCGACGGAAATCTTATCAATATCGGCTTTATGGTATGTCAGCCGGAATTTATCGATTATATCGAGAACGACGCTACCGTACTCGAAAAAACGCCGCTCGAAACCGCCGCGCGGGAAAATCAGCTCATGGCGTATAAGCACGAGGGATTTTGGCAATGTATGGATACCGTGCGTGAAATGGAAAAGCTGGAGGAGTTGTGGGCGCGGGGAAACGCTCCCTGGAAGGTGTGGAACGACTGATGAATTTGGATTTCTACAAAAACAAAACCGTCTTAGTAACCGGTCATACCGGTTTTAAAGGATCTTGGATGTGCAAAGTGTTGGCAATGCTCGGGGCGAAGGTCGTCGGCTATTCGCTTGAACCGCCGACCGAGCCGAGCCTGTTCAAAATCGCGGAAATCGAGAAGGACATGACCTCGGTCAACGGCGACATTCGCGACTTGGACAGGCTTTGCGCGACGCTCCGAAAATACAAGCCGGAGATCGTGATCCACATGGCGGCGCAGCCGATCGTTCGCGAAAGCTACGCCGATCCCGTTTATACCTATGAGACGAACGTTATGGGAACGGTCAATATCTGCGAGGCGGTTCGCCTTTGTGAGAGCGTTCGGTCTTTCGTGAATGTGACGACCGATAAGGTTTACAAAAATAACGAGTGGGAATGGGGCTACCGCGAAACCGACGCGTTGGACGGCTACGACCCTTATTCCAATTCAAAAAGCTGCTCGGAGCTGGTCACCTCCTCCTATAAAAATTCGTTTTTTAAGGACAGGGCGATCGCGGTTTCGACCTGCCGCGCGGGGAACGTGATCGGCGGCGGGGATTTCGCCAAGGATCGGATCATTCCCGACTGCGTGCGGGCAATGGAAAAGGGCGAGGAGATCATTGTTCGGAATCCGTATTCCACGCGCCCTTATCAGCACGTGCTGGAGCCGGTCGTTGCGTATCTGACGCTTGCGATGAAGCAATATGTGGATCGCGCGCTCGCCGGGAGCTACAACATCGGTCCGGACGACTGCGACTGTGTGGAAACGGGCGAGCTTGTGGATCTGTTCTGTCAGGCGTGGGGCGGGAACGCGGCTTGGAAAAACGTTTCGGAGGCGAACGCGCCGCACGAGGCGAATTTCTTGAAGCTGGACTGCTCAAAAATTAAAGCAACGCTGAAATGGAAGCCGCGTTGGCATATCGACGACGCCGTCGAAAAAACGGTCGAATGGAGCAAGGCGTGCCTTTCCGGCGCGGATATAAACGCTGTGATGGAACGGCAGATACGGGAATATTTGGGGTGAGAAAATGAAAAAGGCTTTGGTAACGGGCGCGAACGGGTTTGTGGGCGGTGCGCTCGTAAAGGAACTGATCGAAAGCGGGATTGAGGTCATTGCGCTGGATCGGGACGGCTACCGTAGCAATCTTCCTGCGAACGTGCGGTTCGTACCGCATGAGTTGGATCAAAGTGAAACGCTACCCGAAAGGATCTCCGACCGGGACATCGACGTATTTTATCATTTCGCGTGGGCTGGCTCGGCGGGCGCGGCGAGAGCGGATACCGCGCTCCAGTTGCGAAACGCGCAGTGGACGGTGGACTGCCTGCGCGCGGCAAAGGCGATGAACTGTAAAAAATTTGTCTGCGCCGGCTCGATCATGGAGCATGAAACGGTCTCGGCGGCGTACCGTCAGGGCAACAAGCCGGGACTTGGCTATATTTACGGGAGCGGCAAGCTGGTCGCGCATACGATGTGCGCGAGCGTCGCGGCGGACGTCGGGATCGACCTGGTATGGGCGAAGATCACCAACGCGTACGGCGTGGGCGAGCTTTCCCCGCGCTTTGTGAATACCACGATCCGGAAGATCCTCGCCGGAGAACAGCTCCAATTCACGGCGGGGACGCAGAATTACGATTTTGTGTATATCGACGATGTCGCGCGGGCGTTCCGCCTGATCGGCGCGCACGGGAAGCCCTTTTGCCATTACTTGATCGGTAGCTCAAACGCGAAACCCTTGCGGGAGTTCATTCTGGAGATGAAGGCGGCGCTTGCCCCGGATCGGGATTTCATTTTCGGGGACGTTCCCTTTACGGGAGTGAATCTGCCGCTTGAGGAATTCGACTGCTCGCTGACCGAAGGGGATACGGGCTTTAAAGCGGAAGTACCATTTTCGGAGGGCGTAAGGAGGACGATGGAATGGCTGAAAGCACTGTAGGTCAACCGCCTCCCCGATATGCGTTCATAGAGGTACTGCGTTTTGTTTTTGCATTGATCGTTTTAATGTGTCACTCTCACGGTTTAAGACCGGTCGGCGAAAATTATCCGTTTGCGGGCGGATACATCGCGGTAGAGTTTTTCTTGATTCTAAGCGGATATTTTGCGGTTAAGCATATCGACGGAGGTAAGCGTGTTTCGGCGGGAAAAGTTGCTTTTGATTACACGACAAAACAGTTTAAGAAGTTGTTCCCTGTAGTGGCGATTTCCGTAGTAATCCATTACATGGTGTTTTTTCTCAACGGAGAGATCGACGCGCAGGACTTGCCGTATATGTTGTATGAAATCCTGTTGCTTCCTCAAAGTGGAATCTATAAAATATTTTTGAATCTTCCGCTTTGGTATCTCTCGGCGTATTTGATCTGTATGCCCTTGTTTTTATATTTTTGGGGGAGATTTAGGGATTTCTTTTTTCACATTGGATCGATTTTAACGCCGTTGTTGATTTACGGCTTTATTTGCAGGAACTGCGTACACCTGGATATTTGGAGCTTTGCGAGCGGATATCCGTTTATCGGCTTGTTTCGGGTTTTCGCGGGACTGTGTATGGGGGCGGTTTGTTACAGAATTTCGCTTTCTCTGAAGAAAAGTCGGGTTTACCAAACAGGCGGTCTGTTTATACTGGGATTGGTAATTATGTATACCGCCTTCTTTTTTAAAACATACGCCGATTATTTTTTGGTTTTAGCAATGACGCTGGCGCTTGCGGGAATATTTGCTGGAAACGAAAGACGTCCTTTGAAAAACGGCTTTTCGTTATTTTTAGGAAAATATAGCGTTTATCTGTATTGCAGTCACTGGACAATTCGCTATCTTATTCCGAGGCTCTTTCCCTTGTTGGATTATTGGACGTTGCTGCCAATTTATGTCGTTTCCTCACTGTTATACGCACTGGCGATTATGTTGACTTGCAGAGTGGCTTGTTTTGCGGCGGCTTGGCGCAAAAGAAAGGAAATTGAAAATGATCCAAAAATTTGAATTTCACGAAACCGAAATCCCGGGTTTGATCGAGATCACCCCGTTTAACGCCGACGACGTTCGCGGCTGTTTCACCAAGGATTATTCCAAGGAGATCTTTGAGGCGAACGGGATCAAGCACGATCTCATGGAGGTGTTTTATACCACCTCGCATAAGGGCGTGATCCGCGCCTTGCATTTTCAGCGGGAAAAGCAGCAGCCTAAGTTGGTTCGCTGTATTCACGGTCACGTTTACGACGTGGTCGTGGATTTGCGTCCGAAAAGTCCCACCTTCAAAAAATGGATGAGCTTTGATCTGATCGGTGAAAAGCACAACGAGATCCTCGTTCCGGGCGGTTGCGCGCACGGGTATCTGGTGCTGGAGGAAAATTCGGTGGTGTCCTATAAGTGCGCGGAAAAATTTTACGGCGAGCTTGACGACGGGATCGTGTGGAACGATCCCGAGATCGGCGTAGAGTGGGGCTTAGAACGGATCGGCGGAGCGGAAAGGGTGATCCTCGCCGAGAAGGATCAGAATTTGCATAGTTTCAAAGAGTTTATGAAAAGGTACGGTGGTCTTCGGTGACGATTCCTTTCAAATACGACGCGGTCATTGTCGGGTGCGGGCTGACGGGAAGCGTGATCGCCCGCCATTTGACGGAAAAAGGAAAAAAAGTCTTGATCCTTGAGCGTAGGGATCATATCGGCGGGAACATGTACGACTATACCGACGAACACGGCTTTTTGGTGCAGCGGTACGGTCCGCATACGTTTCATACCGCAAAAAAAAAGTTGTATGATTATATGCGCCGCTTTGAGGAATGGGAGCCGTACAAGCTCACCTGCGGTGCGGAAATAGACGGAAAATGTACGCCGACGCCGTTTAACTTCCGGACGATCGACGATTTTTATTCCGAGAACGACGCGGCGGAGCTGAAGCGGCGGATCAAGGATGCTTTTGGCGGAAAATTAACGGCAACGGTTGTGGAAACGCTGGAATGTGCGGATCCGATCGTGCGGCAGTACGCGCGGTTTTTATTTGAAAAGGATTATAGCCTTTATACCGCGAAGCAATGGGGGATTTCGCCGAGCGAGATCGACTCCTCGGTGTTGAAGCGTGTTCCGCTTCGTTTTTCCTACGAGGTCGGATATTTTGACGATGAATTTCAGGCGATGCCGAAGCATTCCTTTGTCCGTTTTTTTGAAAATTTACTGGATCACGAAAGGATCACCGTTCGGCTCGGAATAAACGCGCTCGAGCATATCAAAATCGTCGGCGACGAGATCGTTTTGGACGGTGTTTCGTTAAAAGTACCGTTGATTTATTCGGGCGCGGTGGACGAACTTTTCGGCTATCGGTTCGGAAGATTACCGTACCGGTCGCTTCGGTTTGAATGGAAATACGAGGAGAAGGACAGCGTTCAGGATATGCCGGTCGTAGCATATCCGCAGGCGGAGGGTTTTACAAGAATTACGGAATATAAAAAACTGCCGGTTCAGGACAAGTCGGGGAGCAGTTACGCCGTCGAATACCCGCTTCCTTACGATCCCGACGGCGCGGCGGAGCCGTATTACCCCGTTCTTACCGCCGAAAGCATGGAGCGGTATAAAAAATACCGCGCGCTCGCGGATCGCGTGGACGGGCTGATCTGTTGCGGAAGGCTCGGGGATTTTAAGTATTATAATATGGATCAGGCGCTGGAGCGGGCGTTGGAAATATGCGAGAATGTGTGAGAATTATCTTTACGTATGGAATGGATATAATGATGAGACAGGAAGCGGCGGCAGATAAGCAAGTAGTTGATACAACAAAGTCGAGAAATTATCAGTTGGATTTTTTGAGGCTTGTTCTTGCCCTCTTGATTTTTTTAACGCACACCGATATATTTGTGGGTGAGAACACACGGTTTTTCTCACCGCTTTGGAGTGGGAGAGTAGTTGTTCATTTTTATTTTGTAATATCGGGAATGCTTATGGCAAACAGTTGTAGAAAGTTTATCGAATGTTTTAGTGAGAATATTTCCTGAATTGTTTTTAATGACATATTCCGGTGTTCGGATAGAATACAATGCTCCGACTTGGTATTTGTCGGCGATGTTTATTTGTATGTTGCCTTTGGCGTATATGCTTTATAAAAACAGGGAATTTACTTTATATGTTTTTTCGCCATTGGTAGCTGTAATATCGTTGGGTTATATGGCTCAGACAAATAATTATGTAATCCTGCCTCATCCTACACTCTACGGATTTGTTTTAGGCGGGATCATTCGGGCAATTTGCGGTTTGTGTTTCGGTATCGTTGCGTGGCTGATATGTAATCGCCTGAAATGCACAGACATAAACAAAAAGGTACAAATTTTATTGACGATTTTGGAGGCGCTACTGTGGATCATCTTTTTTGGGGTATGGTTTTTTCTTAAGGATAACGCCTCGTTGTTTTCGGTATTGTTTATTTTACCGATCGCGCTTGCCATTACATTTTCCGATAAAAGTTACATAAGCCGATTATTTCGGTTTAGGTGGATGCGTTTTTTCGCGTCCCTTTCATTGACAATTTATCTAAATCATTGGGGAGCCAGATTATTGACTTCACATCTGTTTCTCGGTAGAAGTTATAAATTTTGTATAGCAATGATGGCACTTTTTACGTTTGCCGCTTGTCTGCTGAATTTTGCGATTGTGAGATTCGGTAAATTCCTTTGGAAAAAAATGAAGCCGTTTTTCTTTCCTTTCGAGAAATCATAATAAATTAAATATGGAGGTGATCCCCCTTTAATAACGAGATCAAAATTTTTCTCTGCTGTCACAGCGGTTATGAAACGATACCTCCGCTATGTATCCCCATTCAATGCGGACGGGTCTTAAATCCGCCGATCGAGGGTATGATCGGCGATCATACCGGAAATAATATTTCCGAAAAAAATCGCGATTACTGCGAGCTGACGGCGCATTATTTCGTTTGGAAAAATATTCGGGCGGATTATTACGGCTTTTGTCATTATCGCCGTTTTTTCTGCTTCGACGAACGTATAAAAAAAACATATCTAGCGCTTGGTCGATTGTCTCAAAGACAAAAGGAGCGGCTTCTCGGGAACGCCGAAAAAAACCGGGAGCTGATTTTGGGGCAGGACATCGTGATCCCCTACGCGGAGCGTATGGAGGTTTCCGTGCGCGATTATTACATTACCGCGAAAAATCAATATGCGGCGGATTTAGAATTGTTTCTCGAGATCGTAAAAGAGAAATACCCGAATATCCTGCCGTTTGCCGAGCAATATTTAGCGCAGGAGAAGCATTATTTCTGTAATATGTTTATCATGCGAAAGGAATTTTTTTCCGAATACTGCGAGATTTTATTTTCGGTTTTGGAGGAATTCGATTTCCGTAAAACGCATAGCGGCGACCGAACCGACGGTTATCTCGGCGAGATCTTTACCGGTATTTATATTACCTACGCGAAAAGCAAAAACGCGAAAATCAAAGAAATAACACGGATCGACGTAAATTGTACGCTCAAAAAGAGGCTCGGTTGCTTTCTGTTTCCGCCCGAGAGTCGAAGGAGATTGATCTTAAAAAAAGCGATAAGGCGCGTTCGCACTTAAATAAGCGCGAAATGAAGTAAGGGATAACAAATGAAAATAATACAGAAAATAAAACAGAACCGCTTTCTTTTCGAGGAATTGGTAAAGCGGGACTTCACAAAAAAATACAAGCGGACGGTACTCGGTATGCTTTGGAGCGTACTGGGTCCGCTGATGACGCTCGGGGTCATGGCGCTCGTATTTACGCAGTTTTTTGGCAGAAATACGCCGCATTATATTATCTATCTTTTCTGCGGGAACTTGATCTTTAATTACTTTAAGGAATCCACCGCTACGGGTATGACGGCGCTTTACGATAATTCCCCGATCTTTTCCAAGGTCAACGTCCCGAAATATATGTTCCTGCTTTCCAAGAACGTTTCCGCGCTGATCAACTTCGCAATCAATCTGATGGTGCTGTTCGTTTTTTGCGCGATCGATCATATCGCGTTCAGCTGGAAATTTATTCTTTTATTGTATCCGATCGTCTGCCTGTTGGTCTTTAATTTGGGAATGGGGCTGATCTTATCCGCGCTTTACCTGATGTTTCGGGATATGAAATATCTTTACGACATCTTTACATTGCTGCTGATGTATGTGTCGGCGATCTTTTACAACATCGACGCTTATTCGCAAAAGGTTCAGTATTTATTTTATCTGAATCCCATTTATGTCTATATCCGGTATTTTCGTAAAATTATTTTGGAGGGTTCCGTCCCACAGCTTTCTTTTCACCTGCTCGCCGTGTTTTACGCGATCGTGGTGCTCGTGATCGGGGCGATTATTTATCATAAGAAGAATTATAAGTTTTTATATTACATTTGATCGGGGAAGGAGGAATCGCGGATATGAGTGATCTCGTCATTGATGTGCGAAACGTGTCGGTCGAATATCGGGTCGGCGACCTACGCAACATAAGCTTAAAGGAGTATTTTACCAGAAAGCTTACCGGAAAGTATGAGGTGAAGTCTTTTTTCGCTGTGAACGGCGTTTCCTTTACCGTGGAAAAAGGCGATATGCTCGGGATCATCGGAACGAACGGCGCGGGAAAATCCACCCTGCTCAAGGTCGTTACTCAGATCATGCGTCCCTCTAAGGGAAGCGTCAGGGTCGATGGGAAGATCGCGGCGCTTTTGGAACTGGCGAGCGGCTTTGACGGCGATCTGAATGTAAAAGAAAATGCGTATCTTCGGGGGGCGATGCTCGGCTATACCCGCGAGTTTATGGATCGGAAATATCCCGAGATCCTTGATTTTTCGGGACTTCGGGAATTTGAGGAGCGCCCGTTTAAACAGCTTTCAAGCGGTATGAAATCGAGGATCGCTTTTTCGATCGCGAGTATGGTCGAGCCAGAGATCCTGATACTGGACGAGGTGTTATCGGTCGGCGACGGCGCGTTCCGCGAGAAGAGCGAACAGAAAATGAAGGAGATCATCCGAAACGGAAAGGCGACCGTTTTGGTTTCTCATTCGATAGAACAGGTTCGGAGAATGTGCAATAAGGTTTTATGGCTCGATCACGGACGACAGATCGCGTTCGGGGATACCGCGCCGATCTGCGACGAATATGAGAAGTTCCTAAAAACAAAAATTTTACCGGGGGGAGTTTCATGTACGACTACTTGATCGTTGGGGCGGGGCTGTTTGGCTCGGTTTTTGCTTACGAAATGCGGCGGCGAGGGAAAAAATGCCTCGTGATCGACCGCCGCAGTCATATCGGAGGAAATTGTTACACAGAGGAGATCGAAGGTATCCGCGTTCATAAATACGGCGCACATATTTTTCACACCTCCGACCGCGAGATATGGGACTATGTCAATCAATTCGCCGAATTTAACCACTATATCAATTCGCCCGTCGCGATATTCGGGGACGAGCTTTATAATCTTCCCTTTAATATGAACACCTTTAGTAGGATGTGGGGAATTCGAACGCCGGACGAGGCGAAAAGAATTCTTTCGGAGCAGGTTTTAAGCTTAAACGGCGCGCCGGCGAAAAACCTGGAGGAACAGGCGTTATCTCTGGTCGGAAAGGACGTTTACGAAAAGCTCGTAAAGGGATATACCGAAAAGCAGTGGGGTAGGAGCTGTAAAGAGCTTCCGGCGTTTATCATAAAGCGCCTTCCTCTGCGTTTCACTTATGATAACAATTATTTTACCGATCGGTTTCAAGGAATCCCGATCGGCGGCTATACCCGTATTTTTGAGAAGCTTTTGGACGGGATCGAGGTTCGTCTGAACGTTGATTATCAAGCGGTAAAAAACGAAAAAACGGCGTATAGGACGATCTATACGGGGTGTATCGATGAGTTTTTTGATTACCGTTTCGGAGCGCTCGCGTACAGAAGCGTTCGGTTTGAGACGGAAATTTTAAATACGGATAATTTTCAGGGGAACGCGGTGGTGAATTATACTTCGTCGGAGATCCCGTATACGCGCGTGATCGAGCATAAGCATTTTGAGTTCGGCACACAGCCGAAAACGGTCGTCAGCCGCGAATATTCCGTAGAATGGGATACAAAGACGGAGCCTTACTATCCCGTCAACGACGAGAAGAACGACCGACTGTTTGAACGATACAAGGCGCTCGCGGCGCAGAGATCGGACGTCAAGTTTGGCGGGCGGTTGGGTCAATACCGATATTATAATATGGATCAAGTGATCGGGGCGGCGTTGGCGGCGGTCAAGGAAGAATTATAAAAGGAGAGATCAAGTCGAGTGAAGCTCCAGACACTGATCCTGCCCGATACCGAGGCGGATACGGAACTGTATTATCGCGGGAGCGCCGCGCTGAACGGCGGGGAGACGCTGTCCTTCGACACATATTATAACAGCTTTTCTTATACGAAATATCGAGCCTATACGCCGATCCGCGAGGTGTGTTTTTCTTGTGCATTTTCGGGTGTGGCAAGGGTCGAGCTGTGCGTTTTTGACGGTCGGGAAACGGTTCTTTGCGGGATCGAGGCGGAGGGGGAGGCGACCCTGACTGCGGAGCTCTCTTCGCTTCCGATGTTGGGCTTTTTATACGCGAGGATCACCGCGCTCACCGATTGCGTATTTATAAACGGCGAGTATGGAGCGGAATGCGAGCCTAATCCCGTAAACGTTTGCGTCGCCATTTGTACTTATAAGCGTGAACAATACGTGCGGCGAAATATCGAGCTTTTAAGGGGATTTCGGTTCAGCTCGATCAACCGCGTTTTTGTGATCGACAATGGGAACAGCCTTCCCGAAAGTCGGCTTTCCGATCCTCTGATCCGAATTGTTCCGAATAAAAACTACGGCGGGAGCGGCGGCTTTACGAGAGGTCTGATCGAGGCGGTTGACGGCGGTTTTTCTCATGTGATCTTTATGGACGACGACGTGGAGTTTTATCCCGAGGTGCTGGAGCGCATGACCGTTTTTCTCTCCTTGCTGTGCGATCAATATGCCAAGAGTTGGATCTCCGCCTCCATGTTTCCTATGCACAAGCGTTGGGAACAGCATGAATGCGGTTCGGAATGGGACGGGAAAATGATCAGCCATAAAGCGCGGGCAGATATGCGAAAGCGGGAAATGCTTTTGGATAATTTGGATAATCCCGGGGTCGGGTGCGGAGGCTGGTGGACGCTGTGTATGCCGGTCTCCGTAACGGAAAACGGGCTTCCGTTCCCTTTTTTTATTAAATTCGACGATGTGGAATACGGTCTCAGAAAGCCGCCGGAAACGGAAATTATCACCATGAACGGCGTCGGGATCTATCATGAGGCGTTCGACCGAAAGATCAGCTTTGTGATCGATTATTACCATTTACGTAATGAGCTTGTTATGAATGCGGCGCATAACAGAAGCAACACAGTCGATGCGCTGAAACGATTTTGGCATGAGATCCTTAAACAGCTCTTTTTATATCGCTATGACAATTGCGTTATCGTGATAAAGGCGATCGATGATTTTCTCGGCGGAGTGGACTTTTTTTTGAAGACGGACGAGGAGGAGCTGAACCGAGAGCTGATCCAAAAAGCGATAAAGCTCATCCCTTTACGCCAAATCGACGAGTGGAGCGAGGAACTGAGAAACGACGCGCATAAGAAGGATAAAAGAATAACCGTCCCTATGGCGCTGACCGCCGGCGGTCATTTTATACCGTCTTATCTTTTACAAAAGGAAGTCGCCGCGTTTCCCCTGTCGGCCATAAGCGCCCGCGACGTTTTCGGAAAAAAAGCGGTCGTCCAGTATCAGCTCGGAGGAGACGTCGGGGTCGTAACACAAAGAAGCTTCTTTAAATTGATCAAATATACTTTTATGGGGATCGGTGCTTCCTTTAGGTTGTTGCACGGTTATTCCGGCGCAAGTAAAAGCTATTTATCCCGCAGGGCGGAAATCACGTCGTTCGGTTTTTGGCGAAAGCATCTTGGTCTATCCGACGAGGCGAAAGACGACTCTCCCGATCACATATAACGCCGATAGATCTCCCCCATCTGTCTTACGGTTTCCCGCGTATCATATCGCTTCGATGATTTGACGCTGTTTTCCCGCGTTTTTTCTCGAAGGTCGGGATCTTCGTACAGTTTTTTCAACGCGTGGGCATACGCGTCGACATCGCTTACTTCACAGAGGTAGCCGTTTTCGGCGATAAGCTCGGTATTTCCGCGTATTCTCGACGCGACCACGGGGAGTCCGCTCGCCATAGCTTCAACGATCGAAATACACAATCCCTCTTGATAGGAGGCGAGAAGGAAAATGTCGGACGCCTTTAAAAGGCGGGCGACGTCCCGCCTATATCCGGCGAAAATGACCCGATCCCGTATGCCGAGCGCGTCGATAAGCTCCTCAATAGCGGAAATCTCCGCGTTCCCATCCAAAAGCACGCTCCCGCAGATCAGGTAATAGGAATTCGGAAGGTCGGCTTTGGCGAAGGCACGGAGAGAGGTTCGATAGTTCTTTCGCTTGATAAGCTCCGCGACGGTGACGACGACGAAGGCATTTTCGGGGATCCCCAGTTCTTTTTTGGGGATCGGAGTCGCGTTAAAAAACAGATCGGTATCCACACCGACGCCGGGAATATGATAGATCGTTCCGCCTCTGCGTAGGCGGAATTTTTTTGCCGATTCAAAGTCCTCCTCGTTAATGGTGACGAGCGCGTCCGTTCGCCGCGCGAAAAGCTTTTCAATCGTTCGGTATAAAAGAAAATTTTTCCGAGGCGCGCCCTTAAAAAAATGAAATCCGTGTACGGTATAGAGGATCTTTATTTTCGGGAAAAAGACAGCCGCCGCTCTGGCGACGATCCCGCCGATCGGGGAATGGCAATGCACGATCTCGAAACGATATTTTTTATATAGACGAACCATCTGAAAAAAAGCCTTAAGGTTTTGGGGGTGAAAGGGGTTTCGCCGAAAGTCGATCTTATGAAAAAAGTCGACGTCCGTAACGGGTTCGTCGTCGAAGGAGGCGTAATGGACCTCCCAGCCCTGTTCCCGAAACCACCGCATATACGGTCTGTTGAATTTCTGAAAATTTGCGATATGCGATACAAAAAGGATCTTCAATTTTCAATTCCTTTCTCCGAGACCCGATGGCAGGTCGCGCCTTTATATAAATCCGCGATTAAAACCGCATTAGCCTAAGCTTTTGCTTGTTTTTGTACGGTTTTTAATTGCATATCGGTATTATAGCACGATATGAGGAAAAAAGCAAGGAAACCTTGATTCTTAAGAAAACAAAAATAATTTCCCTCCAATCCGCGCGAAAAACATTGACACTATTCGATTTTTGTGTTATAATGAAATGTATGTATCTCATACCCCTCGTAAGAAAGGTCCCCACCCATGTTTGAAAGGCTCGAGTTTCTCCGTGATAAGGCGAATCGCCTCCCGCTCTGTCCCGGCGTGTATCGGATGAAGGACAGATCGGGCGCGATCATCTATATCGGGAAGGCGAAGCTCCTTAAAAACCGCGTCACCTCCTACTTTCACGCGGTCGAGGCGCATAACGCCAAGACCTATAAGCTCGTCTCCAATATTGACGATTTTGATTTTATCGTGACCGAGACCGAGCTAGACGCGCTCGTCCTCGAGGCGAGCCTCATCAAGCTCCATACCCCGAAGTACAATATCCTTCTCAAGGACGATAAGGGCTTTAGCTATATCCGGATCACGGGCGGCGACTACCCCCGGATCGAGCATTCCTTTAAGACCGACGACCCCGCCTCGACCTATATCGGTCCTTATATGAGCGGCTATACCGTCAAACAGACGATCGAGGAGTGTAATAAAATTTTTATGCTCCCGACTTGTAAAAAGGTCTTTCCTCGCGATTTTGGGAAGGAGCGGCCCTGTCTCAACCACCATATAAAACGCTGTATGGGCGTCTGTCTCGGGAGAATGTCGCCCGAGGAATATCGCGCCGTCCTCGATCAGGCGCTCGGCTATCTCAAAAACGGCGGGCGGGAGAGCGTCGAGCGTTTAACGAAGGAGATGGAGGCGGCGGCTGAGGCGCTCGACTTCGAGCGCGCCGCGTCGATCCGCGATCGGATCAGGGCGATCGAGCGCGCCGCTAAGACCCAGTCGATCCAGTCGGGCTCAAACGTGACCTGCGACGTTTTCGCCGTTTCCCAAAATCAAAAGCTCACGAGCGTCGCCGTCGTAAAGTATCGTAAGGGTAAGCTCATCGATAAAGAGAATTATTTTATCGGCGACGAGTACGACGAAGCCCTCATGCGGAGCGAGTTTTTGTTACAGTATTACGGGAACGGGCGGGAGATCCCCAAGTCGATCCTCCTCGACGGCGAGACGGAGGATAACGCGCTCCTCGAGGAATACTTCCGGGGACTGACCGGGCATAAGGTCGCCCTGAGCGTCCCGAAGCGGGGCGAGGGCTTAGTCCTGACGACCCTCGCCAAGAGCAACGCGGACGAATATCTCTCGATCCGCGTCGGGCGGACGAGCCGCGAGATCACGGCGCTCCAAGATCTCGCCAAGCTCCTCGGACTTCCCAAAACGCCGTTTTTGATCGAGAGCTACGATATTTCAAACCTCGGGGAACAGACGCGCGTCGCGGGTATGATCACCTATAAAAACGGACGACCCTATAAGGCGGGCTATCGCCGCTTTAACATCAAAGAGGTCGTCGGGATCGACGATTACGCTTGTATGCAGGAGGTCTTGCGCCGCCGTTTTACGCGTTATCTCGAGGGCGACGAGGGCTTCTCCGACCTGCCCGACTTGATCCTCCTCGACGGCGGCGCGGGTCACGTCAACGCGGTACGCGCGGTACTCGACGAGCTCGGGCTGAAGGTCAGCCTCTTCGGGCTCGTAAAGGACGAGAAACACCGTACCCGCGCGATCTCGGACGGCGGCGCGGAGATCGGGATCAGCGCGAACCGAAGCCTTTTTAAGCTCCTGACCGAGATCCAAGACGAGGTACACCGCTATTCGATCGACTATCAGCGGAAGAAGCATAAACAGACCCAGTACGAGCTGGAGCTGACCCGCGTCCGGGGGATCGGCGAAAAGAAGGCGCTCGCGCTTCTCAAAAAATACAAAACAAAACAGGCGATCCGCGAGGCGACCCCCGAGGAGCTGATGGAGACGGCGAAGGTTGGGCGCGAGACGGCGGAGGAGCTTTACCTTTATATTCAGGAGATTTTTTAATGAGAGTCATTACGGGGTCCGCGAAGGGCAGGCGGCTTAAAACAGCGGAGGGGCGTGAGGTTCGCCCCACCGCCGAAAAGATCAAGGAAGCGATGTTCAGTATGATCCAGTTCGAGCTCGAGGGCGCGGTCGTTCTCGACCTTTTCGCCGGCTCGGGTCAGCTCGGGATCGAGGCGCTGAGCCGAGGGGCTAAAAAAGCGTACTTCGCGGATAACAGCGCCGCGTCGATCGCCCTCGTTCGCGATAACCTCGCCCATACGGGCTTTACGGATCGCGCCGAGGTCTGTCATATGCCGAACGCGGCTTTTTTAAAGGGAACGGCGGCGTGCTTTGACGTGGCGTTTTTAGACCCGCCGTATGAAAAGAACCTGATCGCGCGGTCGCTCCCCGCCCTGACCGAGCGTATGAGCGAGAGCGGCGTGATCGTCTGTGAGCATGAGCGGGGCTGCCGCCTTCCCGAGGAGGAGAACGGCTTTAGGATCGCGAAAAGCCGCGACCACGGTAAGACGGGGATCACAGTCTATCGGCGGATCGGCGAAACGGACGGGGAGTAGGGCGGAGGAGCGATCCGCCCGGGAAGGGATAAGGAAGATATGGAGAATGAGACGCGCCGCGACCGAATGAAAAAGGCGCTTTATCCGGGGAGCTTTGACCCCGTCACAAACGGTCATCTCGAGATCATTCGCCGCGCGGCGAAGCTTTTTGATAAACTCGTCGTCCTCGTATCGACGAACGCCGCCAAAACGGCGAATTTCACGAAGGAGGAGCGCGTGACGTTCCTGAGGAAGGTCTGTTACGACATTCCGAATGTCGAGATCGACTGCTTCGACGGGCTTTTGATCGATTATTTTAAGATGAAGGACTGCGACATTATTGTGAAAGGGCTGCGCGCCATGTCCGATTTTGAGAACGAGTTTCAAATGGCGCATATCAACAAGCATCTCTGCGACCGCGCGGAAACGGTATTCCTCTGCGCCGACAGCCAGAGCACGTATCTCTCGTCGAGTATGGTGAAACAGATCGCGTCCTTTGGCGGAGACATCGGCGCGTTCGTCCCCTCGGCGATCGAGGCGGATATTATGACCCGCCTTAATAAAGCGGCGGACGGTAGAAAGGAGAAGGCATGAGTATTGACGAAATTCTTGAAATGATGGACGATATGCTCGATAAGGCGGTAAACGTCCCCTTTTCAAACAAAAAATCGCTGATCGAGGTCGATAAAATGCGCGAGCTGATCGACGAGATCCGGATCAATATGCCCAAGGAGGTCAAACAGGCGCGCGACCTCGTCAACGACCGTAAGATGATCTTAAACGACGCTAAAAACGAGGCGGCGAATATCGTCTCAAAGGCGGAACAGCGCGCGGCGATGCTCGTCTCTCAACAGGAGATCGTCCGTCAGGCGACCGCCAAGGCGAACGAGATCAACGCCTCGGTTCAGGGTCAGACAAAGGAGCTTCGCGACATGACGAATAAGTACGTCGATAATATGCTTAATAAGGTCGAGGAGCTTTTGACCAACGACCTCGTCGACGTCCGTAAGGCGCGCGGCGCGCTCAAAAACACGATCCGCTGATGAAAAAAAGGTTCGGCGCGCTTTTGATCGCGCTGTCGCTTACGCTGTGCGGGTGTATGGCGGACGAGCCGCCGCTTCGGCGGACGAGCCTCGTGATGGATACCTACTTCTCCGTGACCGACTACGGCGATTACGACTATGTGGCGATCGACGGCGTTTTTGATTTGGTGAAGGAGTGCGAGCGCCTCTTTTCGGTGACCGATCCCGAGAGCGAGCTTTCGGCGGTGAACGCCTCCGACGGGAAGCCCGTCGAGGTCGGCGAGCGGACATACGCCCTCCTCGAGGGCGTCCTTTCCTTTTGCGGGCGGACGGGCGGCGCGATCGACCCGACGGTCTATCCGATCACGGCGGCGTGGGGCTTTACGAGGGGCGAATACACGATCCCCTCGGACGAGGAGATCGCCGCCCTCCTCCCGCTCGTCGGCTATCGGGCGATAAAGATCGAGGGCGGGGCGGTGACGCTCCCCCCGGGGGTACGGCTCGACCTCGGCGCGGCGGCGAAGGGCTACGCGCTCGAGGAAGCGGCGCTCCTTTTAAAGGAGCGCCGCGACACCGCGATCGTCCTTGACCTCGGCGGGAACCTCCGAACGATCGGGCTGAAGCCCGACGGCTCGCTCTGGCGGACGGCGGTCGCCGCGCCCGACGGATCGGGCGAGAACGTCTGTATCCTCGAGCTGGGCGAATGCGCCGTCGCGACCTCGGGGAATTATGAGCGCTTTTTTATCGGCGACGACGGCGAACGCTATTGTCATATCCTCGACCCCGAGAGCGGGCGACCCGTCGATAACGGACTTTCCTCGGTGACGGTCATCGGCGGGAGCGCCTTTCTCTGTGACGCGCTCTCGACCGCGCTTTTTGTGATGGGGGGCGACCGCGCGGCGGACTTTTGGCGCGAGAGCGGCGACTTTGAGATGATCCTGATCGGCGAGGACGGGTCGATCCGCTATACCGAGGGGCTTCGCGATCGCTTTCGCCTGACCGAGGCGTACCGGGACGCAAAAACGGAGGTGATCGGGCGATGAGCGGGACGGCGAAAGCGCCGAAGAACGAAGAAAAAAAGGAGAACCGCCGCGTTCCGATCGTCGGGATCGTACTCGCGGCGGTTTTTTTCATCGCGGTCGCGGTCGCCCTTTGGGGGGCGACCCGCCCGCCCGGCGATCGGGTCAGGATCGTGAGCGACGGCGAAACGGTCGAGACGATCGACCTATCCGCCTCGCCCGACCGCGTGATCGAGATCGAGAACGAATACGGGCGAAACACCGTCACGATCGAGGATCACAAGATCTTCGTCTCCGACGCCGACTGCCCCGATCGGATCTGCGTAAAAACGGGCGTTCTCGGCGCGTTTCGCCCGATCGTCTGTCTCCCGAATCGCCTCGTGATCGAGTATCTCCCCGAATGAGCCGAAAAATTCCCGCCCGGGAACGAAAGGTATTGATTTTTAGGGCATAAGTATGGTATAATGAAATTTCAGAAAGGGAAAGGAGGCGGATCGAATGAAGCTCATCGACGTAGGCTATGGGAACCGCGTCAACAGCGAGCGGATCGTCGCGGTCATCAGCGCGGATTCCGCGCCCGCGAAGCGTATGGTCTCCGCCGCGAAGGAAAAATTCACCGCGATCGACGCGACCTGTGGGAAACGTACCAAGGCGGTCATCGTTATGGACAGCGGTCATATCGTTATGTCCGCCAAAGAGCTTGACGCGCTTTGCGCCGCCTCGGAGGAGAAGGATCGAAAAAAACGGTCCGAAGAAAAAGGATAAAGAAAGGAACGAAAAAATGGATCAAAAGGATCACGGGATCTTGATCGTCGTATCCGCCCCCGCCGGCTGTGGGAAGGATACGATCCTGGAGAGAGCGCTTGAAAAAAACAAAAACCTCTATTACTCCGTCTCGGCGACCTCGCGGGCGATCCGCCCGAACGAAACGGACGGCGTCAGCTATTATTTTAAGACCCGCGCCGAGTTTGAGGCGATGATCGCCGAGGGCGGTCTCCTCGAATACACCGAGTACTGTGGGAATTATTACGGTACGCCCAAAAAAGCGGTCGAGGAGACGCTCGCGGCGGGGAAGGACGTGATCTTAAAGATCGAGGTCGAGGGCGCGATGAATATCAAGCGGATCTTCCCCGACTGTGTGATGATCTTTATCCTCCCGCCGTCCTTTGAGGAGCTGAGCCGCCGCCTCCATAAGCGCGGGACGGAGGACGAAGAAACGATCCTCCGTCGGATCGAGACGGCGAAAAACGAGCTTACATACGCCGAGCATTACGATTACCTGATCGTGAACGGCGAGCTCTCGGCGGCGGTCGACGAGTTTTTGACGGTCGTCTCCGCCGAAAAAGCGAGGACGGCGCGGCGTAAACCGATCGTCGACGGGCTTCTCGGGCGATGAGCGAGCCGATCGCCCTCGTCGCCGTCGAGCGGACGGCGGCGTCCTTTGACGACCTTTTCGGCTATCGCGTTCCCGCGCCGCTTCGCGAGACGGCGCGGGCGGGGATGCGCGTCCTCGTCCCTTTTGGGCGGGGCGACCGTAAGCGGGCGGGCGTGATCTTTCGCGTCGAGGATAAGCCCGACGAGGACGCCGCCGCGCTAAAGCCGATCTTTTCGGCGGCGGAGGACGGGATCTTTCTGAGCGGCGAGCTTCTTCGCCTCGCCGAGTGGCTGCGCGAGACGACCTTTTGTACCTACTACGCCGCCGTGCGGGCGATGCTCCCGGCGGGGCTGTCATTGACGGCGGACGAGGGGTATGAGATCGCGGACGCGGGGGCGATCGCCGCCTGTACCGAGGCGGAGAAAAAAGTCTTTTCCGACCTTCTCACTTTGGAGAAGGCGCGGGAGCGTCGAGACTTCTTAAACCGTCCCGAGCTTCGGCGCGAGGTCGGGGGTCTGCTGGAGGCGGGCGTTCTCAAAAAAAAGGAAGGCGTAAAGCGGCGGGTCGGCGACGAGCGCGAGCGGACGGTAAGCCTCGGGATAAAGCCCGACGGCGGCGAACGCCTCTCCCCCAAGCAAAGGAAGGTACTCGAGACGCTCGGGGAGGTCGGCGAGGTCTCGGTGAAGGAGCTTTGTTACCTCGCCTCGGTGACGGCGGCGGTCATAAAGCGGCTCGCGGCTAAGGGTCTCGTCGAGATCGCCGAGACCGAGGGGACGCGGGCGGTCTCGGCGAACGCGACGATCACCGACCGCCTCTCCGAGATCGTCTTTTCCCCGACCCAAGAGCGGGTTTACGGCGGACTGCTTTCCCTGATGAGGGCGGAGGAGGCGCGGGTCGCCCTCTTACACGGCGTGACGGGGAGCGGGAAGACCCTGATCTTTGTGAAGCTGATCGAGGCGGCGCGGGCGGCGGATAAAACGGCGATCCTCCTCGTACCGGAAATTTCGCTCACGCCCCAGACGGTCTCGCGGTTCCAGTCCCTCTTCGGGAGCGACGTCGCGATCATGCACAGCAGTCTCTCGGCGGGTCAGCGGGCGGACGAATTTAAGCGGATCGAGCGCGGCGAGGCGAAGATCGTGATCGGGACGCGAAGCGCGGTCTTCGCGCCGCTCAAAAATATCGGGATCGTCATCATCGACGAGGAGGACGAACACACCTATCGCTCGGAGATGTCGCCGCGCTATCACGCCCGCGACGTGGCGAAGCGGCGCTGTCGCTTTCATAACGCGCTCCTCCTCCTCGCCTCGGCGACCCCCTCGTTTGAGAGCTATACGAACGCGAAAAACGGGCAGTACGCGCTTTTTGAGATGACCGAGCGCTTTAACGCCTCGGCGCTCCCCGACGTTCGGATCGTGGATATGCGGCTCGAGGCGGAGCGGGGAAACCGAAGCAATTTCAGCCGGGCGCTCCTCGACGAGCTTCGCCTGAACCTCGACCGAGGGGAACAGTCGATGCTCCTCCTCAATCGGCGCGGCTATCATACCTATGTCAACTGTATCGCCTGCGGCGCGGTCGCCGAATGTCCGAACTGCGGGATACCGCTCACCTATCATAAGGCGAACGAGAGCCTCCTTTGTCACCTTTGCGGCTATCATAGGGCAATGGATCACGTCTGTGAAAAGTGCGGGAGTCGTTATCTCTATCAAAGCGGGACGGGGACCCAGCGGATCGAGGACGAGATCCGCTCGCTCTTCCCCGAGGCGCGGGTACTCCGTATGGACGCGGACACGACCATGTCCAAGCAGTCCTACGAAAAGCGCTTTCGCGCGTTCGCGGATCGCGAATACGACATCATGGTCGGGACTCAGATGATCGCGAAGGGACTCGATTTTGAGAACGTGACGCTCGTCGGGGTGCTTTTGATCGACCGCTCGCTCTACGCGGGCGACTATCTCGGGTACGAAAAGACCTTTTCGCTCATTACTCAGGTCGTCGGGCGGTGCGGGCGCGGGAAAAAGCCGGGGCGGGCGTTTCTCCAGACGTTTACACCCGATCATTACGTCCTCGAGCTCGCCGCGCGTCAGGATTATAAGGAATTTTACGCGCAGGAGATCGAGGTTCGGCGGGCGCTGATCTTCCCGCCGTTCTGCGACCTATGCCTAATCGTCGTGACGGCGGCGGAGAAGGGCGCGGCGGATCGGGCGGCGAAAAAGCTCTTTGCCCTCGTCAAGGCGGCGGCGGATAAAGACCCCGCGATCCCGCTGATCCTCCTCGGTCCGACGGAGTATGGGCGGGTCGGCGGGAACGAGCGGCGGCGGATCGTCTTAAAATGTCGGCGAAGCCCCGCGCTACGGGCGCTCCTCCGCGCCGTCTCCGACGAGGCGTACCGCGACCCCGCGCTGAGGGGCGCGGCGTTTACGCTCGACTTTAACGGCGAGATCGTTTAGTTTATTTTTTAGGGAAGGATCGCGGAGCGGCAGTCCTTCACAAAAAGAAAAAAATCGTGTAGCTCGGGAGAAAAAAGTTCCCAAAAGAAAGGATCGGTCATTAGTTTGAAAAATCGAAGATTTTTCAAACCCGTTGTTTGTGCCTCGGCAAATCCTCTCGGCACAAACTGCCTCCAGAGGAAAGGAATGGTCATAAAATGGCATTAAGAAACATCGTAAAATTCGGCGAGGACATTCTTCATAAAAAGTGCCGCGAGGTGACGGCGTTTGACGATAAGCTCTGGGTGCTTCTCGACGATATGTACGAAACGCTCAAAAGCGCGGAGGGGGTCGGTCTCGCCGCGCCGCAGGTCGGGATCCTCCGCCGCGCGATCGTGATCGACGTCGGCGACGGCGTGATCGAGCTGGTGAACCCCGTTATCACCGCTATGCGCGGGAAACAGCGCGAGGTCGAGGGCTGTCTCTCCGCCCCGGGACAATGGGGCTATGTCGTCCGCCCCGCGAAGGTAAAGGTAACGGCTCAAAACCGCTATGGGAAGGAGATCAGGATCGAGGGGACAGAGCTCCTCGCCCGCGCTCTCTGTCACGAGATCGACCACCTTAACGGCGTGATCTTTACCGATCTCGCCGACGAAATGGTCGAGCCGGAGGATAAATAAATGAAAAAACGGTCGAAAGGGAAAAAGACAGCGATCGCGGTCGCGGTCGTCCTTCTGCTTTTGATTTTCGTCGCGCTGTTCTTATACGCGGGGATCAAGAATTTTACCGTCAGGCGGGTATTCATGCCCGACGGGCGGGAAATCTATCTCATGGGGACGTTTCACACCGAGCATTTTGAGCGCTACGCGAATTACTCCATGGAGGAGATGCTGAACGCGGTCAAGAATATTGCGCCCGACGCGGTACTGATCGAGGCGCGGGAAAGGTTTTACGACGAATACGGGGTCGTGGACGGACCGGTGGATATGTGCGCGGCGTACTGTTATTGCCGCGAAGATCAAGTTCCCGTCGAGATGATCGACTTTTGGGAGGTCGACGACGAGTATCAAGCGGATACGACCACGACCGCGCGGGACGAACAAATTCATGAGAACATTATGGAGAAGCTCTCGCTTTACGAGGGGAAAAGGGTCTTGGTGATCTGCGGCTTTGGTCACCTCGGCGAACAGACGGATCGCTTGATCGCCGAGGGCGGGAAGGCGGTAACGGTCGACGGGCTTTCGTCCCTGTTTAAGGGGGACGGCTCGGGTTTCTCCTACCCGAGCGGTCTCGACGAGGTATGGGAGGAGCGCGTGCATTTCTACGCCCATACCTACCCGAGCCTCATCCAAGCGGACGATACCCTCTCCGAGGAGACGAAGGCGATGTGGCGTGAGGACGAAAGCGGCGCTTTTTACGACAGTCAGATGGTATACCGTGAATTGTTTCGGGACGATCGGCTGTATCGGGGGTAAGAATTGTATGAAAAAAACGGAGCGGGAACAAAAAAATAAGCTTACGGGGGCGATCCTGACGGGGATCGGAACGGTCGCGGCGGGGATCGGTCTGCTTTCCTCGGGGTCGGTCGGCGTGATCGGCGGGGCGGACGGCTCGACCGCCGTCTTTGTCGGCGGGGCGTCGGGAGGCGCTTTCCCGACGGTCGCGATCCTCGCGGGGGTCGCCCTGCTTGCGGTCGGCGTAGCCCTCTTATGTCGAAAACAGAAAGGAAAATGACCGATGAACATTGTTTTTATGGGAACGCCGGACTTCGCCGTCCCCTCGCTCGACGCGCTGATCGCGGCGGGGCATACCGTTTCGGCGGTCTTTACCCAGCCCGATAAGCCGAAGAACCGCGGACAAAAGCTCCTCCCCCCGCCCGTCAAAAAACGGGCGGAGGAGAGCGGGATCGCGGTCTATCAGCCCCTCTCTTTACGAAAGGGCGAGGACGCGGAGCGCTCGCTCGAGACGCTCCGTCGGCTCTCGCCCGACGCGATCGTCGTCGCCGCCTACGGACAAATTCTCCCAAAGGCGATCCTCGACCTCCCGCGATACGGCTGTATCAACGTCCACGCCTCTCTCCTCCCGAAATATCGCGGCGCCGCGCCGATCCAGCATTGTATCATCAACGGCGAAACGACGACGGGCGTCACGATCATGTATATGGCGGAGGGACTGGACACGGGGGACATGATCTTATGGGAGGAGGTCGCGATCCCCGAGACGATGACCGCCTCCGCGCTCCACGACCGCTTGAGCGCGGTCGGCGCGTCGCTCCTCCTCCGCGCGCTCGATCGGCTTGCGGACGGGACGGCGGAGCGCCTCCCCCAAGGGGACGAAAATTCGTGTTACGCCTCGATGCTCTCCAAGGAGATGTGTCGGATCGACTTCACAAAGCCGGCGGCGGAGGTCTATAACTTCATTCGCGGAATGTCCGCCAGCCCCTGCGCCTTTACCACGCTCGGCGGGAAGCGCCTCAAGGTCTACTTCGCCGAAAAAACGGGCGAACGCGCCGATCTCCCCCCGGGGACGGCGGCGGACGATCGGCTCTCGGTCGCCTGTGGCGACGGGGAAACGCTCCGCCTAGTCGACCTTCAATACGAGGGCGCGAAGCGAATGGGGGCGGAGGACTTTTTACGGGGAAGAAGGGTCGAAAAGGGAACGATCCTCGGCGAATGAGCCGCCTTCCCCAAAAAATAATCGTCACGGAAAGGATGAACGGTATGGAATTACTGGAAATGCTTCTCAATAACTACGCGTTCGCGAGCTTCGCGGTGATCGCCGCGATCGTCTTCTCGCTGATCTGTTCGATCCGCGTAAAATCGGTTTTTTCAAAGTACAACCGTATGCAGACCCTCTCAAACGTCCGCGCCTGTGACGCGGCGCGACAAATTCTCGACGCGAACGGGCTTTATGACGTCGCGATCACGCGCGTGAGCGGCGATCTCACCGACCACTATGACCCAAAAAACAACATCATCGCCCTCTCCGACTCGGTCTATGACAGTACCGCGGTCGGCGCGATCGGCGTCGCGGCGCATGAATGCGGACACGCGATCCAGTACGCGCGGAGCTATGTCCCGATCATGCTCAGGAACTCGATCTATCCCCTCGTTTCTTTTTGCTCTAAGACGTGGGTATGGGTCTTTATGCTGGGCTGTGCCCTTGGGATCTTTTTTATGGCGGAGGTCGCGATCGTCTTTTTCGCCGTCGTCGTACTGTTTCAGCTCGTTACGCTCCCCGTCGAGTTTGACGCGAGCGGGCGGGCGATGAAGACTCTCGAGAGTACGGGTATCCTCTTCGGCGGGGAGCTGAAGGGGGCGCGGAAGGTCCTCACGGCGGCGGCGATGACCTATATCGCGGCGCTCCTCGTCTCGCTCATGCAGCTCTTTCGGCTCATCGCGGGGACAAGACGGAGGAACTGATGGCGGACGCGAGATGGGTCGCGTTCGACCTCCTCACGCGAACGGAGCGGGACGGCGCGTACTCAAATCTCTTACTCGACCGCGCCTTTACGGCGACGAAGCTCTCCGACCGCGAAAAAGCCTTCGCCGCCGCGCTTTTTTACGGCGTCCTCGAGCGGCGGCTCACGCTCGACTATCTGATCCGCGCCTATTCGCGGGTCGAGTTTGATCGGCTCGAGCCGTCGGCGATCCGCCTCCTCCGCCTCGGTTTTTATCAGCTTTTATTTATGGAAGGCGTTCCCGACCGGGCGGCGCTCAATGAGACGGTCGCGCTCGCCCCGCCGCGTCAGCGCGGATTTATCAACGCCGTCCTCCGCGCCTTCCAAAGAGACGGGGGAACGTTAAAGCTCGACGGTCTGACGGGCGAAGCGCGGCTCTCGGTCGAATATTCCTGTCCGAAATGGCTGGTAAAAATGTGGACGAGACGTTTCGGCGAGGAGATAACGCGCTCGCTCCTCGAGGCTTCGCTCGGGCGACCGCCGCTTTTTATTAAGGTGAATACGCTTCGCGCCTCGGTCGGCGAGCTTATCGAGGCGCTCTCGCGCGAGGGGATCGCCGCCAAGCCGAACGCGCTCCTCCCCGACTGCGCCGAGCTCGGGCGGGTGAGCGGGATCGAGAAGAGCCGCGCCTATCGCGATGGGCTTTTTCACGTTCAGGATATTTCCTCCCAGCTCTGTTGTTCCCTCGTCGACCCAAAGCCCGGCGAAACGGTGCTCGACCTTTGCGCCGCGCCGGGCGGTAAGAGCTTTACCCTCGCGGAAAAAATGGGGGATAAGGGGCGGCTTCTCGCCTTTGACCTTCATTCGTCAAAGCTCCCGCTCATTAGCGAAGGAGCGCGGCGGCTCGGGCTTACGATCCTCTCCGCGAGCCAAAACGACGCGTCGGTCTATAACGAGGCGATCCCCATGGCGGATAAGGTGCTTTGTGACGCGGTCTGTTCCGGGCTCGGCGTGATCCGCCGAAAGCCCGAGATCAAGTATAAGCCAAAGGCGACGCTCGAGAGCTTCCCCCCGCTCCAGCGGGCGATCCTCGCGACGGCGAAGCGCTACGTAAAGCCGGGCGGCGTTCTCGTCTACTCGACCTGTACCCTGAACGAGGCGGAGAACGAGGCGGTCGCCGCCGACTTTCTCCGTGATAACGCGGACTTTACCCTCGCGGTCGAGAAGAACTTCTTCCCCCATGAAACGGGCGGCGACGGCTTTTTCGCCGCCGTGTTCCGAAGGGGGAACGGAGAGAAGAGAGAGAAATGAAAAAATATAGCCGGGGCGTTGCCCCGGACCCCACTTCTTTTTGTGCCAAAAAGAAGCAAAAATCAATATTGTTCTATGACTGTTTGTAAAAATTCGGAAATCCGTGCTTCTACTCGAATTATCTGCAATATAGTATAAAATTGCAGGATTTTGCAATTATTCTATTGCGGTAAAAGCAATATTAAAGTTTAGGTCAACCCTTTTCAAAGGGTTGCGGAACGTTTTGAGCGTTTTTATAAAAGCCGATCGCAGAAACTCACGACCTGACAGCCGCAAGCTTGAAAACGCAGAAAGGTAACAATGGGTATAAAGGATTCCAAAGGGAATTATTCCCTTTGGTGGGGGTTGGGGGGCAAAGCCCCCCCGAAAATACATTTTTCTCTTAAAATCTCTCTTTCTCTCTTAAAACTCTCTTAAAACTCTCTTAAAACTCTCTTAAAACTCTCTTAAAACTCTCTTAAAACTCTCTTAAAACTCTCTTAAAACTCTCTCAAAAAACAAAAAAGGACGGATCGATGAAACAAGACCTTCTTTCCCTGTCGCTTCCCGAGCTGGAGGCGGCGCTTCTCGCGCTCGGTGAGAAAAAATTCCGCGCGCGTCAGCTATACGAATGGCTTCACAAAAAGAACGCGGTCGATCTCGCGGAATGTACGAACCTCTCGGCGGCGCTCCGCGAGCGGCTCGGCGAGCGCTTTTTTATCCCGCGTCTTACGATCCTAAAGAAGCTCGAATCGCGGCTCGACGGGACGATAAAATATCTCTACGCGCTCCCCGACGGGGAGCGGGTCGAGACGGTCTTGATGTCGTATCATCACGGGGACAGTCTTTGTATCTCCACTCAGGTGGGCTGTAAAATGGGATGTTCGTTCTGTGCGTCGACAAAGGCGGGCTTTGTCCGCGATCTTACCCCGTCCGAGATCCTTCTCCAGCTTTACGAGACCGAGCGCGACAGCGGTCGGTCGGTCGGGAGTATCGTTTTAATGGGGATCGGCGAGCCGCTCGATAATTTTGACAACGTGATGAAATTCCTCGACCTCCTCTCCTCGGAGGCGGGGCGGGGGATGAGCCTACGGCATGTTTCGCTCTCGACCTGTGGCTTAGTGGAGGAGATCGACCGCCTCGCCGATAAAAAACTCGGGCTGACGCTCTCGGTCTCGCTCCACGCGCCGACCGACGAAAAGCGGAGCGCGGTCATGCCCGTGAACCGACGATATGGGGTCGGGGCGCTCGTCGCGGCGTGTAAGCGCTACTTCGACAAAACGGGGCGGCGGGTGAGCTTTGAGTTCGCGCTGATCGAGGGGGTCAACGACGACCGCGCGACGGCGGAGGAGCTGATCCGCTTATTAAAGCCGCTCGCGCCCTGTCATGTCAACCTGATCCCCGTGAACGAGATCCGCGAGCGGGACTATCGGCGGAGCGCGAACGCTAAGGCTTTCCAAACCATACTGACCGAGGGCGGGCTAAACGCGACGATACGGCGGACGCTCGGCGCGGACATCAGCGCCGCCTGTGGTCAGCTTCGGCGGGACTATGTCGAGGAAAAAAACGGATAACGCGATTTTTCACAATTTTGATATTGATTTATTCGGACAAATAGTGTATAATAAGATTGTATATTGACCCGGGCGTTTTTTTGCTTTATTTTTTAGGGCAGGACTGCCCTACGGCAAGTTGTATTGCCGAACGGCGAGACGTCGGGTCACGGACGGGCGGGTGATCTTTTGAAATGTTATTATAAAACGGACATCGGGTTGGTCCGGAGCGAGAATCAGGATCGCGTCTGGGCGGAGGCGCTCGGCGAGGACGCGGTCGCGGTGATCCTATGCGACGGGATGGGCGGCGAAAACGCGGGGAGCGTCGCGAGCCAGATGACGATCGACTTTATGGCGGATCGTATCCGTAAAGGCTTTCGCGCCAATCTCAGCCGAAACTATATCCGTAACCTCTTGATCACCTCGGTCACGGCGGCGAACAGCCTCGTCTATGATAAGGCGGCGCGTGAGCCGGATAAGGCGGGGATGGGTACGACCTGTGTCGCGGGGATCGTCTATAATAACCGCGCCTATCTCATCAACGTCGGCGACAGCCGCGCGTATTATCTCTACGGCGACGCGATGCAGCAGCTCACGAAGGATCATACATATGTCCGAAGCCTCATCGAGCGTGGCGAGATCACCGAGGAGGAGAGCCGAACCCACCCCGACCGAAATCGGATCACCCGCGCCGTCGGCGCGGAGCGCTCGATCACGCCGGACTATTTTGAGATCGATCTCGAGGCGGAGAGTATGCTCCTGTTTTGTTCGGACGGGCTTCATTCCTACGGCGAGGACTTAGAGATCGCCGAGATCGCGGTCACGAACCCGATCGGGAAGGTATGCGACCTTCTCATCGACTACGCCCTCGGGAACGGCGGGCGGGATAACGTCTCGGTCGCGGTCGTACTCGTATAGGAGAGCGATCTGTGCGCGGCGCACTCCTGCCATAAATAAAACAGACACAAAATAAACGAAAATCTCGGAACATAGAGGAAGGACTGAAAAAAGGCGTATGGATAAAAATATCGGGAAGCGCTTAGACGGGCGATATGAGCTTTTAGAGCTGATCGGCGTCGGCGGTATGGCGGATATTTATAAGGCGAAGGATATTACCGAGGAAAAGACCGTCGCGGTAAAGATCCTAAAAAACGAATTTTCGGCGAGCGAGGATTTCCTTCGTCGCTTTAGGAACGAGTCAAAGGCGATCGCGCTTTTATCTCACCCGAATATCGTTAAAATTTATGACGTCGGCTTTACGGATCGTATCCAGTATATCGTTATGGAATACATAGACGGGATCACGCTCACCGAGTATATCGAGCGTCAGGGCGTATTAAAATGGCGCGACGCCGTCCATTTTACGCTCCAGATCCTCCGCGCGCTCCAACACGCCCACGATCGGGGGATCGTCCACCGCGACATCAAGTCTCAAAACGTCATGCTTTTAGCGGACGGGACGATCAAGGTCATGGACTTTGGGATCGCGCGGTTTAACCGTGAGACGGATAAGACCGTCTCGGAGAAGGCGATCGGCTCGGTCCACTATATCAGCCCCGAACAGGCGCGGGGCGAGACCACCGACGAAAAGAGCGACATCTACTCCGTCGGGGTCATGCTCTATGAGATGTTGACCGGGGTCAAGCCCTTTGACGGCGATAACCCCGTCTCGATCGCGCTCAAGCATATGCAGGCGACCCCCAAGCGCGTCACCGAGGTCAACCCCTCGATCCCCGAGGGGCTGGAAGAGATCACGGTCAAGGCCATGCAAAAAGAGCCGTCGAAGCGCTATCAGACGGCGGGCGAGATGATCAAGGACATCGAGGAATTTAAAAAGAACCCGAGTATCGTTTTTGAGTATAAATACTTCTCCTCGGACACGTCGACGAAGTACTTTGATAAGGTCGTCCCCGACGAGGCGGCGGCGGGGAAGCGGCGAAACCCCTCCGAGGAATTTCATGTGGAGGGCGACGATTTCGCCGACGAAGAGGACGACGATTATTACGACGACGACGACTATTACGAGCGCCGCCGCCGCTCGCCGATCCTCCCGATCCTTTTCGCGCTCGCGACCGCTTTTGTCATTATGACCGCGTGGCTCATTTTTACGATCGTGACGACGAACGTCGACGATATCCAGAGCGCGAGCGGCGAAGAGGTCGAGATGCCCTCGCTCGTGAATATGACGTGGGACGAGGTCTTAGCCCAATATGACGATTATAACTTTATCCCGACCCCGCGCTATTCCTCCGAATATGAGAAAAACGTCGTGATGGATCAGAGCGTGATGCCCGGGCGGACGATCAAAAAAAATCAAGTCGTCGAGGTCGTCGTCAGCAACGGTCCTAAGCTCGTCGAGATCGACGATTATTCCAACAAGCATTACGAGGACGTGATCGCCATGCTCAAAAAACAGGATCTCAAGTATGAGATCCTTATGGCGGAGAACGACGAGGTCGCGGCGGATTTCGTCATCGCGACGAATCCTCCCGCCCGCGAATTTGTCGAGGTCGGGACGACCGTGACCTGTTACGTGAGCCTCGGTAAGAGCAACGAATCGACCGCCGTCCCCCAGATGGTCAATCTCTCGCTCGCGAGCGCGGAGGCGAGGGCGAAGGAGTATGATATTATCCTGACCGTCCGCTCCGAGCCGAGTACCGAGGTCGAGGAGGGCCGCGTCATTCGCCAAAGCATCGAGGCGACAACGATCGTTGAGAAGAATACCGTCGTTGAGATCGTCATCAGCGACGGGAGCGAGCCGCTTCGCGAATCGAGTATCTCGATCACCGTAAACGAGAACGCGAAGGGCGAATTTGAATTCAAGTATTATATCGACGGGACGCGTCAGGACGAGATGACCGAGACGAAGGATCTCGCGCTCACGCGCAAGATTGAGTGGAAGTTCTCAAACAGCGGCGTTCATACCTACGCGATCCGCGTTCGCTCGCTCGAGACGAACGCCGAGGGACTTTTCTTCGCGATGGAGGTCGACTTCTCGACCGATCCGCCGACGAAGAATATGAACGATACCCTCAATACCCGCGTATTCAGCCAGCTTTTGAGCGCTAAGCCTGCCGAGAGCGACGAGCCGACCGACGACGGGGAAGGCGCGGAGGACGGCGACGACGAGGAGACCGCCTCGACCCCCGAGGGGACGTCCGTCCCCGTGATCGAGCCGGCGGAGACGACCGAGCCGGACGAAGACGTCCCGATCAATAGTGACGCGACCGAGTCGGGCGGGGACGAGGGCGGCGAAGCCGACGACCCCGACGCGCCGACGGACGGCGAGGACGACGACGCGTGATGGACGGGCGGATCATACGGGCGGTCGGCGGACGGTATGCGGTAGAGACGGCGGAGGGGGTCTATGATTGCCGCGCGCGCGGGATCTTTCGTAGCCGCGGGATCTCCCCCTACGCGGGGGATAAGGTACGGATCTCCGCCGGGGAGAACGCCGAGCCGATGATCGAGGAGATCTATCCGCGAAAAAACGAGCTGATCCGCCCCCCGCTCGCGAATCTCGACACGGCGATCCTCGTGATCGCCGCGCGAGAGCCGTCGCCGAACGCTTATGTGATCGATAAGCTCATCGCGATCCTCGAGTATAAAGAGATCGAGGCGATCCCGGTCTTTACAAAGCCTGACCTCGCGGAATGTTCGGCGCTCTCGCGGGTCTATGAGGCGCTCGGCTATCGCTGTTTTAAGGTCAACAATAAGACGGGCGAGGGCGCGGAGCCGCTCAAGGAAGCCCTAAAGGGGAAGGTCTCAGCCATGATCGGGAACTCGGGGGTCGGGAAGTCGAGCCTGATGAACCTCATCTTCCCGTCTCTCGGGCGAGAGACAGGCGAGATCAGTAAAAAGCTCGGGCGCGGTCGCCATACGACCCGCGAGGTCGTCCTTACCCCGTATGAGGGCGGCTATATCGCCGATACGCCGGGTTTTTCGACGGTAGAGGTCGGGCGGTACGCGCCGATCCCAAAGGAGGAGCTAAAAAACGCGTTTCGCGAATTTAACGGTAAAAATTGTCGTTTCGCGGATTGCGCCCATTTAAGAGAGGACGGCTGCGCCGTTCGGGCGGCGGTCGAGGCGGGCGGGATCGCGAAAAGTCGCTATGAGAGCTATGTTCGCCTTTACGCCGAGCTGGCGGCGGCGGAGCGGTATTAGGGCTTGTTGACGCGATCCGAAATGCCCGTCTTACAAGCATATTTTCCGCCTTTCTTCGTTAAAAATCCTTGAAATACATACAGTATTCCTGCGGCTTTTTGCCTCGAAATACGAAAAATCTGCTTGCAATCCGAGCATTTCGGATCGCGTCAACAAGCCCCAGCGCGAACGCGCACACAATTCCCGAAACCGAATATACTGATAAAAAAGCAGTCTTTGATAGGCTGTTTTTTTCTTTGGGGAAGGAGGAGCGTGTATGCGGCGGAGAAATCGGAACAACGGGAGATGTATCGTCGCGGCGATCCTTCTTTTTTTCGGGTTTGTCTGCCTTTGCTTCGTCTCCTACCGCTTCCTCTTGTTTCTGGCGGCGGCGGTGATGATCGTGATCGGGATCATCTTGATCCGGAGGTGTTGAGGATATAGGCTACACCGCACAATTATTGTCGTTCGAGTGGCAGTCAGATTTTTCGTCAGATTGTACAGATTTTATGCAGGAAGGCTGACGCCTTTCAAAGAAAATCTGTGCGATATGGCGGAAAAGATGGCTGTCAATCGGGCGGCAAAGGCGTAGCCGGTAATTGTGCGGTGTTGCCTATATACATATATCGGTCGTCTGTTACGGGTGGAGACCCGTAAAATAAAGGCGAGATACGTTCTTCCCTTCGTGAAGCCGTATTCGCCGTAAAAAAGGAGCGTTTTGGTTATGAAGGTCGTTGTTATGAAAAGTCCGAAGGCGTTCGCGTGGCTGTTTCGCCTGATCTTTGGGATCAGGAGACAGGCGTAGGGGAGAAATTTTTTGGGAAAGTGAAAAGATGTCCTTGAATGTCCGGGAGAATTACGGTATGATGATAATAGACCTCCTTGGGAACTATCGAGGCGGTCTTGTCCCGAACAAAACGAAAAAGCGTTTTCGGCGAAAAAGCTCGCCGAGGGCGCTTTTTTTCATCAAAAAAACAGCAATGGGGAGGAATGAAAAAATGCCGCAAAAAAAGGAAGCGCGGTCGGCGGAGGAGATCGCGGACAGGGACGAGGTACTCGCCTATCTGACGAGCCTTCTCCGCGACGGGGAGGCGGACGAAAAAACGCGCCTTCGCGCGACGGAACAGCTCGGGAAGTATCTCGGCATGAACGAAAAAAGGATCGAGCTCGGCGGTAAGACCGCCGTCACGATCATCGACGATGTCGGCTAAGGAAATTCGCCTTTCGGCGCTCCTCGCGCCGTCGTTTTACGAGGTACACCGCGACCTTCGCGCGGGGCGGCATATCCATTATTACCTCGGCGGCGGGCGCGGGAGCGGGAAGTCGTCCTTCGTCAGTCTCGAGATCATTTTCGGGATGATGGCGGATCGGTCGGCGAACGCCGTCGTGATCCGTAAGGTCGGGCGGTTTCTCCGCGACAGCGTCTATGAACAGCTCGTCTGGGCGATCGAGCGGCTCGGGGCGGCGGAGGAATGGGAGACCCGCCCGTCGATCCCCGAGCTCGTCTATCGTCCGACGGGACAGCGCGTACTCTTTCGCGGGGCGGACGCGCCCAAAAAGCTCAAATCGACGAAGGTCGCCGAGGGTTATATCCGCTATATCTGGTATGAGGAGGCGGACGAATTCGCGGGGCGGGAGGAGATCGACCTGATGAACCAATCCTTCCTACGCGGCGGGGCGGTCTTTACTTGTTTTTATAGCTTTAACCCGCCCAAAAGCCCAGAACACTGGCTCAACCGCCTCGTCGAGAGACCTCGCGCGGATCGCCTCTTTCACCTGAGCGACTATCGCCGCGTCCCGCGCGAATGGCTCGGGGAACGATTTATCGCCGAGGCGGAGTATCTCAAGACCGAGGATCCGCTTCGCTATCGGAACGAATATTTGGGCGAGGCGGTCGGGACGGGGGCGGAAATCTTTCCAAACGTCGCGATCCGCCCGATCGGGGACGACGAGATCGCCTCGGCGGAGCGGGTCTTACGCGGGCTCGATTGGGGCTTCGGCGCCGATCCCTTCGTCTATCTCGCTCTGATTTATGACAGGCGCGCTCGGCGCGTCCTCATCTATCACGAGTTTTATCGCTACGGGGCGCGTTTCGATGAGATCGCCGCCGCGATCGCGCGGGAGAACCCGACCCGAGGGCTCGTCACGGCGGAGAGCGCCGAACCGCGCTCCAACGACGAGCTTCGCGACCGGGGCGTTCGCCTACGGGCGGCGAAAAAGGGTCAAGGCTCGATCGAGCAAGGGATACGCTGGCTGCAAAACCTGAATGAGATCGTGATCGACCCGATCCGCTGTCCGAACGCGCGGCGCGAATTTGGCGGCTATCGCTTTGAGGCGGACGGCGCGGGGGGATTTCGCGGGGGCTTCCCCGATCGGGATAACCACACGATCGACGCGGCGCGTTACGCCCTCGAGGAGGTCGCGCTTCGCCGAGGGGTCGGCGCGATCGACCGAAGGAAGCTGGGTATTTAACGAAAGAAGCCGCGTTGTACGCCTTCACAAAAAAATAAAATTAAAAAGAAAGGAAAATGTTTGAAAAATCGAAGATTTTTCAAACCCGTTGTTTGTGCCTCGGCAAATCCTCTCGGCACAAACTGCCTCCAGAGGAAAGGAATGGTCATAAAAATGAGATCAAAAATTTATCAAGCCTCGGCGGACGTCGAGGTCACGCCGAAGCTCGCCGTCCGATATATCCGTAAGCACAGCGGCGAGGTCGAGGAGCTCGAGCGGCTTTACGCCTATTATATCGGCGATCACGCGATCCTCTCGCGCCCGAAGGATCAGCGGGCGGCGAATAACCGCCTCGTCTGTAACCACGCGAAGTATATCACCGACTGTACGACCGGGTATTTTATGGGGTCGCCCGTCCAATACGGTAGTCGGAGCGGGCGCGACATCAGCGCGTTAAAGTCCGTCCTCCGAGCCTGTGACAGCGACACTCAGGACGTCGACCTCGCGCGAATCGGCTCGATCTTCGGCGTTTCCTACGAGATGCTTTATCTCTCAAACGCCAAGACCCCGGAGATCCGCCTCGCGAGTATCGACCCGCGTCAGGCTTTCGTCGTCTATGACGACACCGTCGAGGAGCGCCCGCTCTTCGGCGTGTACTATATGCCAATCTATGGGGACGGCGGTCGGATCGACGGCTATCGCTGTTATCTTTGTGACCGCGAGAGGACGACCGAGTTTATGCTGAGCGGGTCGCTCGTCACGACGGGCGAGCCGATCACCTACGACCATTTTTTCGGCGACGTCCCGATCATCGAGTATTATAATAACGGCGACCGCGAGAGCGACTTTGGTCAGGTCACGAGCCTTATCGACGCGTATAACCTCCTCCAGTCCGACCGCGTCAACGATAAGGAACAGTTCGTCGACGCGATCCTTTTGATCAAGGGGCAAATTCTCGGCGACACGCCCGACGAGGAGAGCGAGACCTATCGCGCGATCAAGGAATTCGGGGTCATGACGATGGACGACGGCGGCGACGCGCGGTGGCTCACCCGCCAGTTCGACGAAAGCTCGGTCGAGCTTCTTCGGAAATCGCTCGAGAGCGACATTCATAAATTCAGCGGCGTCCCCTGTATGGACGACGTGAATTTCTCGGGGAACGCCTCGGGCGTCGCCCTTCGCTATAAGCTCCTCGCCTTTGAACAGCTCACAAAGATCAAGGAGCGCTATTTCGCCGAGGGGCTTCGCCTTCGCCTAAAGATGATCGCGAACGCGATGTTCGCGCTCTCGGCGACGCGGCTCGACCCGGGCGACGTCGAGATCTATTTTACCCATTCTCTCCCCGAGAATGAGACCGAGCTGGCTCAGACGGTGAACCTCTTAAAGGACGTCGTCCCGCACGAAAAGCTGATGAAGCTGATCCCCTTCGTCACGGCGGATCAGTAATAGAAAAAAACAGATCCCCCGGGAATAAGGCGAAACGCCCTATTGTCGGGGGATCTTTCATTGTTAATGAGAAATACCGAACGAAACGAGTATATCTTAAAACCAATGATGTTTCGAGAAAGCGGGGACATCTGTCCTTATTCGCCTCTCTGCTTCGCGAAGCATTCGCTGCATAAAACAGGTCTGTCCTCGCGGGGCTTGAAAGGAACTCTCGCTTCCCTTCCGCACTCGGCGCAGATCGCGGTGAACATCTCTCTGCTTCTGGTGGAATTCTTCTTCGCGTCGCGGCAGGACTTACAGCGCTGGGGCTCGTTGGTAAAACCCTTCTCCGTGTAAAATTCCTGTTCGCCGGCGGTGAAAACGAATTCATTGCCGCAGTCCTTGCATACAAGTGTTTTGTCAGTAAACATAACGATATACCTCGTCCATATATTATTTTGACCGTTGACGGAGTTGCACCGCCGAGCTCGGACGGTCACGGGGAAGAAAGCCGCTACGCGCGAGCTTTCTTTTTTTATTTTTGGGGAAGGCGCTGTAAGCGGCGGTCATTCGGCGTTAAAGCAATTTCTTGAGCTTACGCCGAAGGCGCGACAGCGAATTATCGACCGCCTTGACCGATAGGGAAAGGCGAGCCGCGATCTCTTTATAGCGATAGCCCGCGAGATAAAGCCGAAGAACCTCAAACTCGCGCCCCGAAAGGAGACTCTCGAGCTTTTTAAAAAGCTCGGCGTTTTGTTCCTTTAAGATGACCGATTCCTCGGTCGGCGTCCCGTCGTCCGAGAGGAGGTTAAAGTCATAGTCCGCCTCGGCGGTATAGCCCGCGCCCGCCTTTAGGACGGCGGACTTCATTCGGTTCTCGATACAGGTATTCGCGTAGACCGAGAATTTCCCGCGCTTTTCGCGGTACGTCCGTACCGCCGCAATCAGCCCGAGGAAGCCCTCTTGGATCAGGTCGTCGGGTTCCGCGCCCGAGCGCCCGAGCTTAGCGGCTTTACGCCTTATGATCCGCGTATAGCGATAGACGAGCTGGGTCATTTCCGCGCCGGGTAGGGGGTTCTCTTTTGAACGAATGACCCGGACAAGCTCCTCGTCGCTTGTCGTCACGAAAAACCACCTCATTCCATAGACGCTTAAATAATTATACCATTAAATTTTTCGATTGTCAATGAAAATTTATCAATTTCGGCAATATTTTTTTCTTCCCTCCGAAAAAATGTTCCCGCCGTGACAGTCGATCGCCACCGTTAGCGGAAAATCCTCGATCGTGAGCCTTTTAACACTCTCACAGCCGAGATCCTCAAAGGCGATCACCTCGCATTTTTTGATACAGCGACAGGCGAGCGCCCCCGCGCCCCCGATCGCGCAGAAATAGACCGCTTTATTACGGACGATCGCGTCGACGACCGCCCGATCGCGCTCGCCCTTCCCGATCATGGCGATAAGCCCTCGGTCGAGGAGGTCGGGCGAAAACTTGTCCATTCGGCTCGCCGTCGTCGGACCACAAGAGCCGATCGCCAGCCCGGGCTTTGTCCCCGTCGGTCCCGCGTAATAGACGACCGCGCCGTCCAATTCATAGGGGAGCGGCTCGCCCCGCTCGATCAGCTCGGCGATCCGCTTATGGGCGGCGTCGCGCGAGGTATAGATAATACCCGAGAGGCTTACTTTATCCCCCGCCCTTAGGTCGGGGGATAAAGCCTTTAGCTCGGAGGTGTTCATATGATCAGTTCCTTTCGCTTAGGATGTGTTGACACAATCGCGAAACGTCGTCTTACAAGCATATTTTCCGTCCTTCTTCGTTAAAAATCCTTGAAATACATACAGTATTCCTGCGGCTTTTTGCCTCGAAACACGAAAAATCCGCTTGCAATCCGAGCATTTCGGATTGCGTCAACAAGCCCTAGATTAGAAAATCGGAAATATCGGTCAGATCCATACTGTCGGAGAGGTCGTTATCGTCGGTTTTCGGCGTCTCACGGCGGAAGGACGGCTTTGGCTTCGGCGCTGAGGCGGCGGTCGTTTCCGCCGAACCCGCCGCGAAAAGATCGGCGAACTCGCCGAAGTCGTCATTCGACGTGGTGGATGCCTTATGCACCCGATCGGGGTCGATCTCGGCGGGCTTTAGCTCAAAGTCGTTCGCCTTCTCCGCCTCCGCCGCCTCGCTCATCATACGGTCTAAGGTATCGTCGCTGCTGTCGACGGGGTTGATCGCCATATCAAAAATGTCGTCGCCGAGGTCGTTCCCCTTCTCGGGCGCGGCGGTGAGATCGTTCGGCGCTAGGTCAAAGTCCTCGCCGATCTCCGGCGCGGCGTCGAGCGAAAAATCCTCGTCAAAGCCCACGCCCTCCATATTGATGAGCGGTATCCCGTCGGACATATCGGAGGATAGGTCGTCGTCCCCCCCGGTCGATAAGAACATCGAGTCGAAATCGTCCTCTTCCTTCTTCGCCGCCTTGGTCGGCTTCGCCGGCTCGGGAGCGGGTTCGGGCGCGGTCTCGATCTCCTCGTCGATCGGCGCGGGCTCCTCCATCGTGAGGTCGTCGTCGATCGCCTCATATTCGGGCTCGCTCTCGATCTCGAGCGAGGAGATGATGTCCTCCTCTTCGTCTTCCTCGTCGTCGCCGACATAGGTCGTCTCGACCTTTAGCTTACTTTTAAGCGCCTCGAGCTTATCCTTCCCAAAGGCGGAGAGGTCGAGCTCGGGAAGCTTAAACTCAAACGAGAGCGCCGAGGACGCCGCCGCGATCGCGCTCCCGATCGTGCCGAGCGCCGCCGTATCCGCCTCCGAGACCTTCGCCTTGTCGGTGAGCGCCTGCGCCTTCCCGACGCTGTCCTGTACGGTCGCTACGCCGCTTTTCGCCGCGTCGACCGACTTGGTGATCTCGGCGAAGCCGCCCTTCATCCCGTCGAGCGCTCCGCTCATACCGCCAAATTCACTCTTCGCGAGGGTGAGGCGCTCCGCCACGCCCTCAAATTCGTTCTTCGCGCCCGAGAGCTGTTTCGCCACGCCCTCAAATTCGGTCTTCGCCCCGTTCAGCTGATCCGATACGCTACCGAATTGCCCGGTCACGCCGTTTAATTTTTCCGCCGCCGAGTTGATCGACTTTGTCACATTCCCAAAGGTATCGGTCACCTCGCCGATCGACTTCGTCACCGCGTCAAACGTCCCCGTCACGGCGGAAATTTGCCCCGTGACGGTCTCGATCTGTTTATTGACCGCGTCAAAGCTCCCGGTGAAGCTGTTTAACTGCTCCGTAACGGAGTCAAAGCTCGAGGAGAAGGTATTGAACGTCCCCGTCACCGAGCCGATCTGGCTCGTGACCGCCGCGATCTGTTTATTGACCGCGTCAAAGCTCCCCGCGAAAGCGCCGAGGCGCTCGGTCGCGGCGGCGATCCGCTCGGAGATCTCTTTGAGCCGCTGTTTCTCGGCGGCGTTCTCCGACTCGGTCTTTTTCGCCTGAGCCTCGAGGTCTTTTTTCGCCTGTTCGAGCTTTTTCCCGCGCGCGTTCAGCTCGTTCTCGACTTTTTTCTTATAGCCGTCGATCTCGGCGGCGGCTTTTTTGGCGTAATCCTTAGCGGCGGCGACAACGTCCTCCGCCATTTTACATGCCTCGGCGAGGATCTCGTCGGCGTTTGAGCTGACGACCGCTTTCGCGCCGCTCCCCGTCTTTTTAACGGACTTAAAGCGCTCCTTTAGCTTCTCATACTCGGCGCGGAGCTTTTTTTCGGACATTTGCGCCATGGCGCAGTCTTTATCGAATTTCGCGACCTTACGGCGCTCGTCGAGGACCTGTTTCCTAAGCTCGAGGATCTTTGCCTCGCTCTCCTTTTTCGCCTCCTCGACCATTTGCTTCGCCTTTTCCGCCGCTTCCTTTTCGCGTTGGATACGGACGGAGTCGGTCTCCGCCTCGGCGGGCGCGCCCTGACCCTGTTGCGCCGCTCTCGCCGCCGCCTTCGCGGCGTTGCTCTCGTCGTGAGCGTCCTCTAGGTTTTTACGAAGGTTGCCGATGCGGTTCTCATAGTCCTGCTGCTGCTCCTTCATCTGTTTTTTCAGCTTGTTTATGTAGAGGTTGACCTCGTTTTTATCAAATCCGAGCGGGACCTGCTTAAAGCCGGTGCCTTCGCTGAAGGCGTTTTTGTCCGCCTTTTGTGCGGCGTTTTTGTTTTGCTTTGCGTCTGCCATAATTGCTACCGATCCTTTCTATGTCGGGGAAGGGTCAAAAAGGCTCGCCGCCTCTCGGAACCGAAATTCCCCTAATAATAAATAATCAAGTACAGGCTTGCCGTAAAGCGCGTCGCTCGTTTTTACACGGTAAAGCGTTTACGGGATGCCTGTGAATATTATAACAAAAAACGACCCCAAATTCAATAGTAAAAATTGATAAATTTGCACAATTTTTTTTGGCGCTTCGAAAAAAATATCCCTTTTCATAAAAAAGTACTTGTTTTTTTTAAAAAAAAGTGTATAATATAAGAAAAGGATCATAAGAACAGAGGGTGAGTCCTCCGCCGGGGACTCGATCCGAGGAAAGGGGAAGGACAATGCACGATAAAACAATGACATTTTCGGTGCGGGACGAGCGCGATAACGAGATGAAGGAGATCCTCACTACGGTATATCAGGCGTTGAACGAAAAGGGCTATAACCCGATCAACCAGCTTGTCGGATATATTCTTTCCGAGGATCCCACCTACATAACGACGTATAATAACGCGCGAAGCCTGATCCGCCGCTTAGACCGCGACGAGCTTTTACAGGCGCTCGTTAAGAATTATCTCGGCGCGGAATAACGCGATTTCACCGTAAAAAACTCCCGTAACGCGGTTACGGGAGTTTTTTGTTTACCAAAGAATGCCCGAAGGGGGTTACCCCTATTTTTAGAAAAATTACGACCTGACAGCCGCAGAGTTGAAATTCGGAGGAGTTGTAATGGGTATAAAGGATTCCAAAGGAAATTATTTCCTTTGGTGGCCGGGTTTGGGTGAACGCTTTGTTTTGCGCCGCGTCCGTGCGACGCTTGGGGCGTTCACCTGCAAGCATCCTGCTTGCGGGGGCAAAGCCCCCGCCTTCGTTTGCTCCCTCTGTCTTATCTCTCTACCCCCGCGAGATCGCGGATCACCTCGCCCGCGAGGATCAGCCCCATCGCGGGCGGGACGAAGGAGATACTGGCGGGGACGCGCTCGCCGCCCGACGGGGGGACGATCGGCTTTTCCTTGGAATAAACGACCTTCAGCCGCTCGATCCCCCGTTTTTTAAGCTCATAGCGCATGACCCGCGCGAGCGGACAGACCGAGGTCGCGTAAAGATCGGCGACCTCAAAGCGGGTCGGGTCGAGCTTATTCCCCGCGCCCATGGCGGAGATGATCGGCGTTTTCGCCTCCCTCGCGCGGAGCGCGAGCTCGATCTTACCGCTTACGTTATCGATCGCGTCGACGACGTAGTCGTATTCGCCGAAGTCGAACCGATTCGCCGTCTCGGGGAGGAAGAGGACTTGAAAGGCGCTCAGCTTCAGCGCGGGGTTTATATCGAGGAAGCGCTCCGCCGCCGCGTCCGTCTTATAGCGTCCGACCGTACTCGTGAGGGCGATGAGCTGGCGGTTGAGGTTACTCGGGGCGACCCGATCCGGGTCGACGAGGTCGATCGCGCCGACCCCCGCGCGGACGAG